>MGGC01000035.1:15647-31519 GCA_001792215.1 Candidatus Woesebacteria bacterium RIFCSPHIGHO2_01_FULL_38_10 | reverse complement strand
AATTGAATTTTTCCTGAAGAAACTCATGGACTATTTCTTTTTTACTCATTTTACTTTAATTTGCAATTATTATAGATACAAGTTTCGTACCTCCATTAATAACATCTTCCTCGAAACTTGTTGCAAGGTATTATCTCTAAAGAAAGATGTTATCTTTTCTTCGATTCATTCCCAATACTTGTATCGGGGAATTCTTGAAATCGCGAATAGCAACCTCGGACGATGGCCCGAAGGGAATCTTCGGAGGTGATTTAAGCTTGTCTTGCGAAGGCAGACCTGTTTGTGAAACTTGTGATAGATAGTAGAATAGGGGATCAAACTTGTTTGTAGTCAGACAAGATCACTTATGAGAATTGCAAATTCGAGTAAGCGAAATTACTCTGGTAAACAGAAACAGATACAATTAGAATCTTCAGTATGAAAAAGGGTAATAAGTTGACAAACAAATTTAAGTTGCCATTTTTTTTCCTCTTAATAATATTTCTTTACAGCTTCCCAACCTTTTACCCTTATTTTAAAACTCCACCTAACAAAGTCTATCTTGGTCAAGTTTCCTGGTTTGATCCCTGGGATATCAATGTATATGTAGCAGCAATTCGTTGGTCACAAGAAAATGGTTTTTATTTTCAGAATGCATATACAACCCAACCCCATAAATCAGTTGTGTTTTACCCTTTTTACACTCTCTTGGGAAATATTTTTCCTAAGTTGGAACCATTTCTAATTTTTAATCTCGCTACCACCTTTGCCGGTTTTTTTCTTCTTTTCATTATCTATAAAAGCTCGAGGGTTTTTCTGAAGAACAAAAAGTCAGCTTTAGCAACAACCTTCTTAGTATGCTTGGCTGGAGGGCTTGGTTGGATATTTTTTTCAAAAGTAACTGTACCTGATTTATACATGACTCCCTTTACCTTTACAAGCACCTTTCAAAGAGCACATGAGGCTATTGCAATTTCTTTTTATCTTTCATCTTTAGTCCTATTCTTTTTGGCAATTAAAGACAATTCCATAAAACTCACAATTGCCTCTGGAATATCCAGCATACTTTTTACATTCTTTTACCCTTTTTATCTTTTAAGCCTTTATCTTATTTGTGCTTTTTACTCTCTTTATTCATTTTCAAAATCTAAAAAAAGATCTATATTTATCCATATCTTATTATTGATCTTCTCAACTCTACCTTTTGGAATCTTATATTCACTCTATCTTAGAAGCGGAAGCGAATTTAATAACGTTCTCACCCCAAACTTGAATACTCCAAATCCGGTACTTCTGGTCCTTGGCTACGGAATACTTTCTCCTTTGTTATTGCTACAATTTTTTCTCAAAAAAAGCTGGAATAAGTCAAAAGTTTTTTTGAATATCTGGTTTTTTGTGAGTGTTTTTTTGTCTTACCTGCCATTTGGGTTTGGGAGATATTATCTGCGGGCCCTCTTCTTTCCTGCAGTTTTGATATGTTTCAATAATCTTGCGGACATCTCCTCTAGACTTAGAGTAAAAGAAATTTATGTCAAAAGAGCCTTGTTTTTGATTCTTCCGATTTCAAATATATTAATAATACTTACGCGATTGACAATCGCGACAGGTCTTTACACACCCTCGGAGTGGAGCTTTATTAACGAAAAAGAGTATCAAATTTTTACATTCCTTAGGACAAATACTCCGAAAGGGAGTGGTTTAATCACCGACGACTATCTTTTTGGCAACCTTCTCCCGGCCCATACAAACAACAGTGTTTATTTCGGCCATAATTATCAAACCCCGAATGCTTCGGAAAAAAAGAAAAACATAGAAAAACTCTATAAAGGAAGTTTTACGGAAAACAAAGCAAAAGAATTTTTAAAACAAAATTATATAAGCTATGTTCTAGTAACTAATAAGGGTATTGACTTCCCCAAATACTTGTTCCTAAATAGAATTTTTAAAAACGAATCAGGATCGATATATACCTATCAAACAAACTATTGATATATCTGAACCTTTTTATATCTTCTTTTTATCGCTTCAAAATTATTAAAAAATGTCTGCTCCGCGCTCTCGTTTTGATCTTTATTATAACCTTTTTTGAAAAGAAGGAACCCGTCTTCTGTAAAGTAGATAACTCCATAATCAGGATTCTCAAACAAAGAAAGTATCTGTTCATAGTAGTTCTCAAATTCAAGTTGAGTAAGAAATATAAAGTCTGGACCTATGTTAGAAAATCCATCATATGGGTCGTTGACGTCAACCAACACATAGTCACTCTCTCTAGCTTTATAGGGAAATGTATAAACTTTTTCCCTCTGCGATAAATGCGCCCCTAGATTATTTTGAACAGAAAGAGAAGCATCACTGGGAATGATATTTTTGATTTTAAAAATTTTTCTCGAATGCTCTGAAACGCTATAATCAGCAATAGATGTTCTCGATGAGTACGGAGCGGGACTGATTTTAATACTCATTAAAGTTAATATGAGAAGTAGTCCAAGACAAACAAAAGAAAGGCTGTTAGGAATAAGTTTTTTAATCTTTAGTAAAGAAAAAATTGTTGCCAAAAATAAAAAGGGAAGAATGGGGGCGGAATAATAAAAGAAAAAAGGATAATGCATAGCAGAATTCTCACTTAATAAATTAATAAAGAGCGAGGGTAAAGATAAAAAAAATACTTCGAGACTTAATACTGGCAGGAAAAAAGCACTCCCAAAAAGCCATATAACATAAACTACTCGGTCCATACTTAATAGAGAGGTTCCAACGATCCAAGGTTTAGTAATTAACGTTTGCATAATTTCCAAAACACTCTCACCCAAATAGGTATATCTGTAGGCGACAGGATTTATAACAATTCCTTTAGCAAAAAATGGCATTATTATTTGGATAAGAAGAAAAAAATAAGATAAAGATAAGGCTGAAACAATAAATCCTCTTTTCCACTCCTTTTGTTTAAACACCATATACAGTCCAAACATAAAAACAATCAAAGACATGTCTTCGTTAGTCAGTGCAACCAGAATTGCAAAAAGGGAAAATAGACGATATCTTTTAACATACATAAAATAAAAAGCAAAAATAATAAGCGGCATGGCGACTGCAATTGTATGGAAATCGTACAAATTTACATCGTGCACCATGGGGTTAATTAAATAAATAAAAGGTCCAACTAAGGGCAACCATGTACTTTTTTTAAATAAGCGTTTCCCCAGAAGATAAAGTGGCAAAGCCCCCAAAGATATTAATAAAGTTTGTGTAAACAAAAGAATTTTCGGATCAGGTAAGACAAAGTAAAACGGCACAAAAAGAAGTAGAATAAAATTTGCGTGTCCTCCAAGCCTGTTAATCTGATCACTGTTACAAGAATAACAATTTGTCATAACCATAAATCTACCTTTTATGGTGTTATAAATAGATTGATCCACGTTACCCAAATCATTCATGTAGGATTTAAGTCCGTCGTGCCTTCTGAAGGAAAGCAAGGTGAAGAAACTAACATAAACAGTTATTAATATCCCCAAAGCTAATAAGGAATTTCTATTCATCTGGAAGTTTTTTCTCCTGACATAAATAACATTATAGAAAAATTGTTTAAAAGAGGAACTTTAGAAAAAAGCAAATCTAACCTATCAAATACCCCCTTAAACGCAGCTGGATAGGGAGGCGTATACAACAAATTTTCTACTTTTACTTTATCTAAATACTTCTTTCCCCACAGATACAAGTTATTTTTTGAAAGCTTAAGTACATTCCGTTCTATAGGATTAGTCAAACCAGCGTAAAGATTTATGGGGAAAAGCCTATTTGGTTCAACTACAACCAACTTGTGTCCCGATTTCAAAACTCTAACCATCTCCCTAATCCCGGTTTCTGGATATTCTAAATGATGAATTGTCGCTACACAAAATACAAAATCAAACGCCTCATTTTTAAAAGGTAAAGACAACGCATTTGCAACTTTCAGTTTAGCCTTTCCCTTATCAATAAAATATTGTAATCTCTTTTTTGCAACCGAAAGCATGTCGGGCGATAAATCAACTCCGGTGAAGTTAAACTTATTATTTTCATAATTTCTCAGAAACCACTCTGCATGGATCCCTGTTCCAGTGCCAACTTCTAAAATTGACTTTGGGTGCTCTTTTTTTACTATTTCCAAAACCTTCTCGATCTTTTTTATGTGATTTCTATTCTGACGACAATATAGCTTCCAAAACCTCCTACCATCATAATCTTTGGCCTGCCTATGATAATATTCCCGTTGTAAGTTCGAAAATCTAAAGTTAGTATCCATACAAATATTTGTAAATTTTTTTGTATCCGCCTGAAATTTTACTTATATAATAAGTCTTAACTTTCTTTCTATTGTAAATAGATATTTCTTTAACTAATGTCCCATCATTTTGGAGCTTGAGAATTACGTCTGCAAGTTCTCTGGGTCTTTCCGGTCTTACCAAAAAACCAGTTTTGCCATCCTCAAGGAAATCGGTTTGCCCACCGACATTAGTAGCTAGAATTGGCAATCCACAATACATTGCTTCAAAAAAAACTAAACCTAAACCTTCATGCAAAGAGGTAGAAACAAAACAATCGGCTGAGGATAAGAGTTTATATTTCGGCTTTCCAGTGATAAATCCAACAAACTTTACTCTATCAGTAACATTTAATTTTGTGGAAAGACTAATCAACTTTTCTTTCTCTGGACCATCGCCAACAATTACAAGTCTAATCCTTTTGTCCTTTAACCTCGCCATCGCTTTTATCAAATATTGAATTCCTTTTCTCTCAACTAATCGGGCAATTGTAATAAGCGTATATTCTTTAGAGGTTCTTTTTTTATATGAAATTTTGTAGGGTGGGGGTTCAAATCCGAGGGGAATTACAAATATTTCTTTCTCTGAAGAAATCCCCAAAAGTCTAGCTCTAACTTTTATATCGTTAGAAATCGAAGTTACTCGATCTGATAAATTTATTACATTCCTAACAGCCAACTTAGTTAGTCTGTTTCTGTCGGGCGAAATAGACCTGGTCGGATCATATATTTCTCCGCCCACAATTGTTAAAACATGAGGTATCCTAAATATTTTAGAAAGGGCAACTCCCACTAACCCAGAAGGTAAAGCAAAAAAAGAGTGCACAATGTTGTATTTATTTTTCTTAACAAGGCTAAACCCTTTAACAAACGCCGATATGCAAAAAAAACTTAAAGATATAATTCCTGACGACCATCTTGATTCTCTTAAAAAACTTCTTACCCTGAAAATTTCAACATTACCCTCTTTTGAGTAGTAGGGAGTATCTTGATCACCTGAAGTTAAAATATCAACTTCATGGTTTTTTGCAAGTTCCTTGGCCAGAATTTTATTACCAACTCCTCCTCCTCCACCAACCGGGGGGTATTCACAGTTAATGAAAAGTATTTTCATCAGATAATCTCTTTTATGTAATAAGGAGGTCTATTACGAGCCTCGTAATAAATCCTGACCATAATCTCAGCTAGTAACCCAATAGTTACAAACTGAATCCCAACCAAAATTAAAAAAATGGATATCATAAAAAGTGGTTTAGAAGACAACGGCTGATGCCCAAAAAACCGTTCTAAAACAAGCACTACAAAGATTGAACTACCTAAGGAAGTAATCATAAATCCAATTTTCCCGAAAAGCTGAATTGGCCTGAACTGATATGATAGTATAAACTTCACAACCAAAAGATCCAGAATAACTTTCATTGTTCTGTCTAAACCATATTTTGAACTCCCATGCTTTCGTTCATGATGGGAAACCTCTATCTCAGCTATCCTTGCCCCGACCGAAGCCGCAATTGCAGGAATAAACCGGTGCATCTCTCCATAAAGTTTAATATCTCTCAAAATTTCTTTTCTATAAGCCTTTAAACTGCAACCATAGTCATGTAAATTAACTCCCGAAATTCTTGAAATTAACCAATTGGCAATTTTAGACGGAAGCACTTTAGTCCAAAAGTTGTCCTTTCTTATTTTTCTCCAGCCTGAAACAACGTCGTAACCCTCTTTTAGTCTTTCTAAAAGTTTGGGAATATCCCGTGTGTCATTCTGTAAGTCAGCGTCAAGTGTTAAAATAAAATCTCCTTTGGCATAGTCAAACCCAGCTGCGAACGCCGCAGTCTGTCCGAAATTTCTTCTGAAACTGATTACTCTAAGCTCTTTGTTATTTCTTTTAATTTCCTTAAGAATTCTTAAGGTGTCGTCCTCAGAACCATCGTCAACAACAATTACTTCATAATTGTACCTGTAACTCACAAAAACCTTTTTTATCTTCTTGTAAAGAAGCTTGATATTTTCTTCCTCATTATAAGCAGGTACTATTATTGATATTTGCACTCTCTTCGCCATAATTCCAAACTAATCTGAGTATAATAACATTTATATAAAATCGACGACCTTAAAGCCCTTAGTGCTTATACGCAATTACTATAAACTGAATGCCCAATGACAAAGGTAATATTCTTAATAAAGAATTTATTCCCGCTATCAGTAGTTGAGAGATTTTATTTCCAAAAGAATTCTTCACTTTTTTTTCTTGAGCCCTAGTCAATCCAGATTGTCTTAAGAAATCCACTTTCAAAAATCCAGCTCGCAGGAGCCTGTTCCTAAGTTCATTTTTGAACATTATGGAAACGTGAGCCTTCTCCCAAAATCTTATCCCTTTTTTATTATTTCTATATAACCAATATTTATAAAAGGCAATCTCCCACAACTTATTGGGAGTTTTGATAATATAAATCCCCCTCCTTTTTAGGGCTCTTCTTACAGATCGAATGTGTTTTTCTACGTCCGAAATGTGCTCCATCAAGTCAAGCGATACAACCACGTCAAACTTTTTATTTGTTTTAAAGTCACGAGCATCAAGTTGTACTCTTTTTAACTTAGGGAAAGACTCTGTAATTTTCTTTAAAGCTACCTTGCTTAGGTCAGAAACAACTACCTCCTTGTAACCTGATTGAACTAACCAGTTTCCGAAAAAACCACCTCCAGAGCCCAACTCCAGTATTTTTACGTTTTTAAGTATATTTTCTAAGAAGTACTTTTTAATCTCTCTCCACTCTTCGTTAGTATTAAGATAGCTGTTGGGGTTGGAAAAATTCTCGGAGTTAAGCAACTCGTAATCAAACTGAAGTCTGTTTACGGGTTTCTCTAAATTGTTGCTGGGAGTAGCCATATTTACCATCTTGGTTTTTATCTTTTTTGTTAACTTTCCTAAGGGTAGAAAACGTTTAGTCAAAAAAGTCATTGTCAACAAAGATAGTTTCGTATGACAAACCAGATTTATTAAGAACCCCAGTTAATTCACGATAGAAATGAGGGATATTTTTCTCCTCGTTAAAAGCAGGAACAACTACTGATAATTTTATAGCTCCGCTCATTTTGTCCAATTATACCTCGAAGTAAACAGGGGAAGGTTGTGAAATGAATAAACTATTTAGGCCTAAAGGTCGGGGTACTCGCGAATGCAATGACGTAATACATGTCGTGCAGCCAGTCAGCAGATTTGGTGAAGGATGGCGGTGAGGGTGGGATTCGAACCCACGGTCACATTAACGCGACAAAGGTTTTCAAGACCTTCTCCTTAAACCACTCGGACACCTCACCTTATGCTGAACAGTTCGCCTACCTCAACAGTTAAGCTTGTTTGTCTGCGGTGGAAGAGGGATTCGAACCCCCGTGAGACTTATCGCCTCGCATGGTTTTCGAGACCAGCCTGTTTGTCCACTCCAGCATTCCACCTTAGTGCCCCTGGTCAGAATTGAACTGACATCTTTGGTTCCGCAAACCAGCGCTCTGTCCGTTGAGCTACAAGGGCAAATATTCTGGCTCTGTTTAATATCCAAAAATTCAGCAGCCTGTAAACTATAAGGGTCAATTGATATACTTGGCTGAATTATACAATATTAGTTACTGAAGCTTAACTAATTTCCAGAAAGTTTGCTGGTAAGCCATCCAGACATTTTATCCATGTTAGTAGGGGCCATTTCTTCTTCAGGAAGAAAATTAAGAAGTGTTTTTCTAATTTTATCTTTATCAGATTCATTAATAATCAGTTCCAGTCTTCCGCTTAGGCCCAATGTTCCCACAACTAAAAGCTCGCTTTCTCCCCTTTTAGTAAACCAAAACCTGGTAAGTAAATCCCAATCGATTCTTTTATCTGCAATTTTAATTCCTTTATTGGTAATTTTATATTCAATTTCTTCCGGTTCCACAGTAGAGAGTACATAAAAAAGAAAGAGTAAGGAAATCATCAAAACAACAGGCATCGTGCCTTCGATAAGAAAAAGGATAACTGCAAAGACACCAGCAATAGTCACCAGTCTTACCCAAAAGTCCCTGTCTTTCTTTTTAAATGGCCGTGACGCAGCTTTCCAGCCAAAAAGTTCTTTCTCGGGTTCAAACCTAACCGTTGGTTGAGGTTGGATAGTTACGTTTTCTTTGACAACACTTTCAGGCTTTTTTTGATCGCTAGCCAGCTGATCAGCCATATTAAAATCATTATACATTATCCCAAAGTCTCTACAAGTTTTTCGCCATCTCCGTTTACACTTTCTGACAAAGTCCCGATCTTTGAAGATTGTAAATATAAGTCTGTCAAGTATATAATTATCGTACTGGAGGAGTCGCCTAGGGGTCGATGGCAGAGGTTTGCTAAACCTCGCTCCGCAAGGGGCACGTGGGTTCGAATCCCACCTCCTCCGCATGAATATTGACAAAAGCTTGATCCTTGTTTCTGTGGCGGTACTTTTCAAAGGTGGTAAACACGGACGTAAAGAATCTTGGTTTTTAGTGAAAAACCCAGAAGAGGATAGATGGGAAATGCCCAAGGTTACAGTCAGAAAAGGAGAATCTTCAGTCAGAGCCGCTTTAAGGATGATTGCAGAAAAGGGGGCAATGACCACTAAGGTGATTAATGAGGTTGGAAGAGCTGGTGGAGTAACAACCCTAAATGGCAAGATACTGCCGCAAAGGTATCTTTATTATTTTATGAAATTAAGATTTTTTTCAAAAGAGTGTGTTGGTTTTCCAGAATGTCTTTGGCTTGAATATGCCCAGGCGGTAAAGAAAGTTTCATCTAAAAGGGAAAAGATTATGCTCAAACAAGCTAGAAAAATGTACAAAAAGTGGAGAAAAGAAATAAAAAACAAGAAAAACTAAGTGACTTCTCCGATAGGAGTACTTCCAGAGAGTTTTCAGCAGGAGGAGTGGTTTTTAAAAAAGCAAAAGAAGAAAAGAGCAGGAAAAAAAGAGTTTTGTGGCTGGTTACGAAGTCGTCCCCAAGTAAAATTTACCCCAAAAGTTATTGGCGGTTTCCCAAAGGCTGGTTGGATGATGAATATGGTGGTAAAAAACCAGGGGCTTTAGCCAGAGGGGAAAGAAAGGCAACTGAAAAGGAAATACAGGATGCAGCACTAAGAGAAGTGCAAGAAGAAGCTGGTGTTAAGGCTAAAATTATCAAGAAAATTGGGAGTGAAAGGTATTTTTATAAGATCAAAGAAAGGCTTATTACAAAATTTGTAACTTTTTATTTGATGGAGTGGCAGAAAGATTTACCAGAAGGTTTTGGGTCGGAAACTTCGAAAGTTGAATGGCTGGTCTATGATGAAGCCAGGAAAAAACTTTTGCATTCAGGGGAAAGGAAAGTTTTAGATAAGGCTGAAGAAAGCTTTAGATTCGGGAACTCAGGAAAGTCTGTTATAATTGGCGCACAAGGTGAGGTCGCATAGTTGGCCTAGTGCACACGATTGGAGATCGTGAGTAACCGCAAGGTTACCGTGGGTTCGAATCCCACCCTCACCGCCATCCTTCACCATAGCGAGCTCCGACAGACCCAAGACAGTCAGTTCATCTTGCCATAGTTAAACCCAAAACTTTTCTTGCCCCATTCCTCTTAAGTACCTTTCCGGCTTCTTTAAGAGTTGCACCTGTTGTCAAAACATCATCAAAAATAAGTATTGTATTTAAAGTATTTTGAATATCGTATCGGGGATTTAAACAAAAAACGCCTCTGATATTTCCTTTGCGTTGATCTTCCTTAAGTTCTGTCTGAGGAAAATTCAGTTTTTTTCTAAGCAAAATATCTGGATAAAATTTCCAACCCAACCTTTCTGAAACTATTTTCCCCATTTCCTCAGCCTGATTGAAACCCCGCCAATTTTTTCTTCTTCTATGCAGGGGAATGGGGGTTAATATTACATTTTGGGGGAAAATAATATCTTTCTTTCCAAGAAAGTGGACAAAGTGGTTGGCTAACTCAAGGGAAATTTCGTAGGCGAATTTATACTTCAATTTTACTATCGCTTTTCTTATAACGCCCTGATAAACCCATAAAGAGAAACATCTATCCAAATCCAGTTTTTTCTGACACTTCACATGGGTCATACCGTCAATTGACGGCCTTTCGCACCTAATACAAACCTGTTTTAAGAAGGCAACCTTTTCAATACAACTCCGGCAAAGATAAACTTCCTCTTTTCCGCATTCAAGACATTTTTTGGGGAAAAAGATATCAATAAAGCCCATTTAAGGTTAAAATATATACCCATCTAATTTACTACTTTTTAAGGTATGGGTATGTGCCCATTTTAGTTATTCACAAAATGCAAAATGGAGTAAAATGGGCATAACTTAAGTATGAAAGTTATAAATAAAAAAGCCAAGTTTAATTACAAGCTAATTGAAAGGTTTGAGGTTGGCATTGCGCTTCAGGGAGCTGAGGTAAAAGCAATAAGGCGTGGAAATGTCGACCTAACTCAATCCTTTGCAAAAATAATCGGTGACGAAATTTACCTAATTAACACCAATGTTCCGGGAGAGGGTAAAAAAGACTATAATTCGAGAAGAATAATAAAACTTCTTCTTCACAAAAAAGAAATTATTTCCATCAAGTCCAAAATCAAGGCAAAAAAATTGACTTTGATACCACTTTCCCTGTATACTAAGGGGCGCTTAATCAAAGCTGAAATAGCTTTAGCCAAAGCTAAACGCAAGTTTGAAAAAAAAGAGGCTATTAAAAAACGAGATATAGAAAAAGAAATTGAAGCTGAGCTCAAACAAAGAAAATTGTAAAAACTTGAAAATGGGGATGTAAAGGTTTCGACGGAAAGCGTACTTTAAAAACTGCAAGCCGAGTTTGACTAAAACTTGTAAAAAGAGTCAAAAAAATAAAAGCTAACAAAAGTTATACTCCTGTTTACGCAAACGCTTAAACAGCATCTGTTGATTTGATTCTCAACCGAATCAGATAGGTGTAAACCAGTTGAGGTGCGGCTAGTTGCTTTTGACTTAAAGTATCTTGCTTAAGAAAGTTAAGTCTTACTCTAGATTTTTTGGTTAATTTTTTAGTCTGGAGGAAATTTTAAAGATAACTAAGCTTGTAGAAGTTTTTAGGTAACTTTTTCGGACGCGGGTTCGACTCCCGCCGTCTCCACAGAAATGGATGAAATATTTAATTTCATAAATGCCTTAAATCCAAGGCTAACAACTTTTCTCCAGTAAGAAGAATTATCTTTCCCTCTTTTTCGGAAACAATAAGGTTAATAGCACCTTTTATGTCGGACGAGATATATTGAGCCTTATAAGCACCGTTTTTGTCAAGAACCACAACCCTACCGCCTGCATTGTCCAACACATAAATGTATTTCAGTTCATCGTTGGTATAAATAGCGTTTACCTGCAAAAGCTCAGGGTAGGCTCCAGAAACAGTAAAGCTCTCTTTATTTCCCAAAGAAAACTTATCTATTTTCCCGTTCTTCTCCAAAACCCAAATCGATCCATCGATTGCCCAGGAGACTGAATCTACCAGATCAACTTCCTGATTCTCTGAAAGCCACTCAGATCCGGATGAAAAGCCAGATTCAATTCCCTGATATCTAAAAATTTTTGAGGAATCTTTGTCCAAAGTGTAAAAGTTACCAGCATAGGCAAAAGCCAAAACCCTGTCTTTCCAGTTCGGATCGATCATCTTATCAAAATTTTCCCCAACTTCAAAAACCCCTTTGGAATTAACTATAAAAACCCTGTCCGAATAACTTGCTAAAGCCAAAGGATCATCAATCTGCTCAGGTCCAGCAATTACCTCACTTCTTTTACTGCTAATTGAAATTCCGACAACCTTCTCTCCTTGACTATCCAGAACAAACACTTCCTCATTGGAAGAAGAAATAAAGTTCCCCTTAAATCCACTACTTAATAAAGACAAATCAAGAAAAAGGATTGATGCCTCTTCATATTCACCCAGAACCTTGGCCTGTTTCTCCTTAACACGTTTTTGCAACTCGGCAAGCCTTTGATCTTCAATCCCTTCGGATACCAGCTTTTGGAGTTTTACTTTGCCCTCAAGAAAAAGCCCTCTTGCCCTTTGAGGATTGATTGCCAAAATCTCTTCCCCCTCTTTAAGCTTGTGCTCAATTTCTTCTAATTTTGGCCTATAGGTAAGCTCATATTCCCTGATCTTTTTTTGTCTGATACCAAAAAAAATACTTACGACTAAAGTGGTTAAAAGTATTACCCCAACCGAAACTGCCACCCTAGTTTTATCATTAGAGAGATTTTCTTTTTTTCCTGCATATAGTTTTTTTTGATCAAAAAAAGAAAAAAGTTTATCAAGGGCTCTTTTTGGAGTAACTCCTTTTGATTCTCCAAGCTGACTAACTTTCTGCCCATTTTCCTCTACCCTTATTAATAAAGCTCCAACATCTTCTTTTCCGGTTAGATAAGAAGAAAGGTTATCTGCAATTTGCTGAGGAGTTCTTTGTAGAAACTCTCTTTTAAGAAAAGCGTCTTTCGCCTTGGAAAAAGATTCTGTTCCAAGAATTAAAAGGTCGCCAGGTTTAATAGGGCCTGAGGCAAAGGAAAGCTTATTTTTTCTGGCTGGTATGATTTCCGAATAAGCTTCCCCCCTACAAAGAAACACACATCCAGAAATCGCGACAAAATGGGAAGTTCCATCAATAAGACTCAATGCCACTATTTCAAGATCTTGATAAACCTTGGAATACTTTTCACATATCTTTTGAATACTGCCTTTTAAAGAAGAATCGGGAAGGTTTTTGTCCGCATAATAAACTGCCTTAAAATCCTGAATTATTTTCTCCAGGCCATATTCCCTGTCAAACTTAATTCCCAAAGACAAAATTAAAAAAAGGGATTCTTTAAACTGATCCTTATCTACAATTACCTCAGTTTCAATTAGCCTTGAGGTTGGGTTGTGAATCAGCTTGGCGCAGGATGTGTCAAATAACATATTTTTCCTGATATTATAAGTCTGAAAGAAAGATCAAAGGATGATAAGCGCTAGGGCAAAAACGCTAAAAGCAACGATTAGATGAAATAAAGCTATGAACCTAATTCCTTTTTCAAAACCTACTTCCAAAGTTTCTGTCATCAGTTTAACCTGCCTAACCACGACTCCAGCAAAGATCAGGTAGATTGTTAAAAACGCCCAGACGGCAATTTTGATCAAAAATAAGACTGATGAATTAAAACCAGAAAAAATATCCATACGGCTAGACTATCTTACTCTTCCTTCCAGCTTTTCTCTCTCCTCTTCAATCCTCAACTCGCGCAAAACTCTGGCCACCCTGTCTGGTTGTGGCACTGCCTCAAAGGTAATCTTGGGAACTTCAGCTGCTGTTTGAATAACCACGTTTCCAAAATGGAGAAAGGTTCTTAAAGATCCCCCTATCTCAACAGTAACGTCCTGAATCTGATCTATATTAGCATCAGTCATTTCCCGATAGATAAGGTTGTGAAAATCAACCTCAATAATCCTCTCATCAGTAATTATATTTACGTTAAAAAACCAACTTAAAAATTCCTCAAGGACAAAAGCAGTCGTCAGTAAATACCAGACAATTATAAGGATTAGCTGAAAACTCTCCGGAAGTGACATAAAAAAGCTAAAAAAAGGTAAAAGCGAAGGAGCGATAATCATCAGAAAGGAGATTAGCATCCATCTCCAGTTGGTTATCGGGTGCTTTCTTAAAAAAAGAATTACCTTCTCTTCAGGGTCCTGATTTATAAAATTAACGTGATCGGGATAAAAAGAATATGAGGCTAAAGGACTGTGATTATGGCCGTGAAGTTTATGCCTTTCTTGTTCTTTGGGAAATTTAAGCAAAAGCCCATCCTGGGCTTTAAGACTTGTTTCAGAATTCCCCGAGTTTTTGTACTCGGGGATGAATGAACCTAGGCTAGAAACCTTTTGCCGAAGGCGACGATTTAAAGTACCCCGAGCCTCTGTGCTCGGGGAGGTTTCACTTTTTGATTCTTTAAGACTGGGGTTTATGCTTGGGCGGTTGGAATTAAAAATATCAGGCATTCTATAAAGCTAATTATAACACCTTTAAAATCAGAGTTTTTCGATATTAAAAAGAGAGCTTTTAATCCCAATATAACCTGGTGCTCTTAGGTTAAAGGCTCTTTTGAACTCTTCTCCGCTTATCGAAGCTACCCCCTTGTTTGTAGCCAGACTAATTTGCAGGGTGGAGCCGGAATTGGAATAGATAACTGAGACATTTGAAACGCTTGTGAATCCGCCAACTACACTAAGTTCATCAATCGAATAAGGATTTCCGTTCCAACAATTTGTGTCAATGGGTGATATTCTTGAAGTGTCTCCGCCTCCTTTATATAAAATCTGCCAGGCATTTAAAATATCTACGAACTCCCGCTCAGTTAACCAGGGACCGCTTTTTCCACAACTCCCTCCTCCTCGAGTTTTATACCAGGCTTTATAAAACCAGGGCGATGCGGCAATTTTTTCGTAAGCCTGACTGGGCCAGCTGCCATCTTTTGCATCATTTATGCCGGTCCAGCCCCAATTGGAAATAGTAAATCCACCAGAAGTTGAAGCATAATAAGTGGTTGCAGGAGAACCCCCCCTGACTACCACCCAGCCACGAGTGACCCTTACCGCTTCTGCCCAACGTCCTGTTTTCAACTGAGGCTTATAAACCTGACATCTTTCTGTTGTGCAAATAGTGCCTGCGCCGTTTCCGGTAACTGCCAGAGCATAGGTGCGAGCTACGACAGCCTGAGCTTTCAAAGCTTCAAATCCTCCTTCATCTCCCCACTTTTCCGGAACCTCATAAATACCCAAAAGATAATTATCCTCAAAAGCTACTCTACCAAAACCGCTAACTCCTATTGTGGAGGGTACAGAATAATCTTTCTTTAATTCCGATCCCTGATAATAAGCGCTTATAATCTCTTCTGCCAATTGACCCAGTTTGGCCCGACCAAAAGCGCCGTATTGGCTCATACCGGTTCTGTGGGGCGCACCGAATGAAAATGCGGCAAATGCCGGTCTAAAAGAAGGATCGCAAAAATTTGAGCTTCCGGGCGTTCCTGAACACGGCTCAAGAGTGGGCGGAGTTTCACCAACCGAGGTTTGAAAACCACCAGCCTTTAAAGCCAAAAGCTCTTCCTGCTTGGTACTAAGAGTTGAAAGATAGGTTTCTGTCTTTTTCACCTCTCCTGCCAAAAAATCCCTGCGTTTATCTACCTGGGCATGAAGGGATGAAAAATTCTCTTTGTTCTTTTCCAAATTATCTTTATCAGTTTTCAGCTGGGCAAGATCCCTGGCAAACTTTTCCATCGTTCTAATATCTTCACTGGCTGCTTTAGATCGATAGGCAATTTTTCTGAAAGCAGAGGAAGCATCATCTGAGGATAAAAACGGCAAAAGGGGGTCATAAAGCCTGATGAACTTATAGTGGTTTCCGGTTTTTTCTTCAAATATCTCTTTTGCATAAGCCAAATCTTCTTCACGCTTAGCGATATCTTTTTCTGTAATTTCAATCTGTTTTGAAACTCCGGCAATTTTTTTTTCTAAGCTTAAAATCTGCGACTCAAGACCCGATAACTCTTTTTTGTT
>MGGC01000035.1:0-15609 GCA_001792215.1 Candidatus Woesebacteria bacterium RIFCSPHIGHO2_01_FULL_38_10 | reverse complement strand
CAATCCGCTGCAAGCAAAAGTCGATATCTCCGCGACCAGGGGATTCGCAGTTAGGCTCGGCAGAAGTTAGAGTAAATAGAGAAAAAAAGTAAAAGAGAAAAAGAGTAGAAAAGAAGACAATCAGAAAAAGGGATATTTTTTTCCTAAATTGAAAATTCATATTCTCTTGAAAATTGAAACTTGATAATTTCATCTCTCACAAGTTTCGCAGACAGGTCTACCTGCAGTAGACAGGCTTAAATCACCTCCGAGGAGTCCCTTCGGGCCACCGTCCGAGATGCTTATTAAGGGAAGTGCTAAACTTGTGTCTCTTTTAATTATACCAGTACAACCCTTTTACTAAAGTTATTTATCTGTGTTAAACTTTTAGTAGTGAAAAGGGTTTTACTTTTTATAATCTTTGCTGTTTCCATCTTATATTTTCAAAAACCGAAAGTGGTAAATGCTTTCATTGGCCAATGTTGTCAGGAAAATTCAGAATGTGGGAATGAATCTAATCCATCTGGCAATCCAGTTTATAATGAGAATTGCAACGGCCCAGGAGACACATCAAACTGCGGAGCCCTTTCACTAACGACCTGTGCAAATTATAGTCTCAACGCCTGCAATCCTAACGGCAGCCAATGTTTCCCCCAGAACCCCCATTGTTGCCAAGGTTATAGTTGTGAAGAAGTACAAGGTGTTAACACCTGTGTAGTTCAAACTCAGGGAGGGGGAGATACTTTAGTAGAATGCGCTGGCGGAGAAACGGGAGTTAATACTGCAATAGGCTGTATTCCGGTTTTCAATCGAAACGAGTTTTTGAGTTTTATCCTTACCTGGATAATAGGAATTGCCGGAGGAATAGCTTTCTTACTTATCATCTTTGCTGGATTTCTGATCACAACCTCAGCCGGTAATCCCCAAAGACTCCAGGCGGGAAAAGAGCTTTTAACCGCCGCTCTTTCCGGACTCATCTTTTTGATCTTTTCTCTTTATATTCTGAAGTTCATCGGAGTTGATATTTTAGGTCTGGACAGATTTGGCTTTTAACTTATGAAAATTTCCCAGGCAATTGACTTTGAAAATTTAATTCCCGAGGTTACCCCTAACTTTACAAGCTCAACAACCATAGGCGATTTAATAAATGTGGCACTTACTTTTATCTTTCCCATTGCCGGGATTTTACTTCTTATTTTTCTTGTTTTTGCCGGTTACCAATGGTTAACCTCAGGAGGCAATCCCAAGTCATTAGCCTCGGCAAAACAAAGATTAACCTACGCAATAGCTGGTTTTATAATCATTTTTCTTGCCTATTGGATAACCGTTTTTGTGGGAAAGGTTTTAGGCTTAGAAGCGGTGGAGGACATTTTCTAATTGATAACTATGAAAAAAATTGCCTTTAACATCGGCGAAACTTTTTTTAACTCAGATTCTCATTTCCTGCAAGAAGTAGGAGGTGTGGGTGAGCTTGTTTCAATATTTTTGGCAAATGCAATTGTAATTGCCGGAGCGATCTTCCTTTTCTTAATAATAGTCGGCGGTTTTACCATGATAACGTCCGCCGGAGACTCTGAAAAAGTTACCCATGGAAGGGAAATAATAACTACTGCTATAATTGGTTTTATAATAATTTTAATGGCTTACTGGATAACCTATATAATAGGCAATATGACCGGAATCGATATTCTGAATACAACCAAGTTTCAATCTGGCGTACCCACACCAACACCTTAGCCAACCATGAAAAAACTAGCCCAGTTCGGACATATCTATCCCCCTCCGGGAGTTAGTAAATTCCAGGAAGGAAACATCACCGGACTTCCTCTTTTTTTAAACGTTATTTTAAAATCCCTGATCGTGATTGCTTCCATCTACGCCCTTTTTAATTTTGTTATTGCCGGCTACTCTTTTATCTCAGCCGGAGGCGATTCGAAAAAAGTCCATGACGCTCAGTCAAAAATCTGGCAAACCATACTGGGCCTGTTTATCGTTGCCGGGTCTTTTGTTATCGCCTCTATAATCGGACTTTTAATCTTTGATGATGCCAATGCAATTTTACAAATCAGAATTTTCGGACCTGAATAATCCAATATGGACATATCCAGTAAAATCGCTCAACTATCAACTCCTCTGGGTAACCTAAGAGGAATCGGGCCTTTGGGATTTGAGAATGGCGATCCTTCACAAGGACCGGGATTATTTAACCGGATTATAAGTACAACCATCGGCGTGATGACCATGGCGGCTGCAATATTTCTTTTATTCCAGATAATCCTAGCTGCCTATTCCTGGATGAATGCCGGAGGAGACAAAGCTGCAATTGAGGATGCCCGGAAAAAAATAATCAATGCCATAATCGGCCTAACCATCGTCATTGCAGCTATATTTTTACTTGACTTGGTAGGAACTTTAATCGGATTTCCTTATATAACCAATCCGGAAGAATTTATCACCAATATAACCAGATAAAAAATGATAATCAAAAAATTAGTTGCCTTTTCAATTATTTTTATCATTTTTCTTTTTTTAGCCAAACCGACATTCGCTCAGTGTTCCCCAGGAACACGTCTGTGCTGCTCCCAGTTTTGTATCGGAAGTTGCAGTCCAGCAGGCTTTACTTGTCCTACTGGCAATTTAGGACAATGTTGTACAACAGAGCTCCCGCCCAGAGAAGGAATAGTAAACCCTGCTCTTAATACCAGCCTTCAAAACTTAACAGGAGGAGCTTTTATCTCCCGTCTTTTGCCATCAATAATCGGTCTTCTTTTTATAGTTGGGTCGGTAATTTTCCTCTTTGTACTTTTGCTGGGAGCGATTTCATTTATTACCTCAGGAGGAGATAAAATGCAGGTTGAGGCTGCCAGAAAAAAGATTACCAATGGTTTAATCGGAATAGGAATCCTTTTTTCGGCTTATGCAATAATTTCTCTTATTGAAATTATATTCGGCACAGACCTTACTTTGTTTAACATTAACGATTTTGCCATTTAAAAATTTAGCCTTTTAATTCAAACTGGCTCTTGACAAGGGGAATGCCTATTCCTCATAATTTCATTCAGTAAGGAAAAGTATGTTAGGTCTCATTTCAACTGTTTTTGCCCAAGACATTAATATAGGCGCTCCATCGGGTTTTAGTAATTTGACTAATGTCACGCCTGGTTCTCTGGTGAGCGGTTTAATTGTTCTTATTCTTATCATTGCTGCTTTGGTCTTTTTCTTCATGCTAGTTTGGGGAGGAATAAGATATATTACCTCCGGCGGAGACAAGGGCCAGACAGAACAAGCCAGGGGACAGATTACCGCAGCCTTAATCGGACTGGTTATCGTCTTTGCTGCCTGGGCCATAATTCAGCTGGTTAACACCCTTTTTGGTGTAAACATCCTCACCCTAAGCTTCCAAAATTTGTATGATTAAGTAATAAGCAAACATAAATATTGATTCGCAGTCTTCTTCCATCTAAACTCTTCTTATATAGTCTTAAATAACTAGAGAGTCAATCTTTAAGTAATTTAATATGTTCACAAGTTTCGCAGACAGGTCTACCTGCGCAAGACAAGGCTTAAATCACCTCCAAGGTGTGCGAAGCCAGGTACCATACGGTACTTGGCGAAATACTCCTTGGAAGTGGTTGATTTGCCAACTGAGTTTACCTCGGAGGTGTCCCTTCAGGCTACCGTTCGAGATGCTTATTAAGGGAAGTGCAAAACTTGTATTATATTTACTAAATTTCCTTCTTTTGGCCATAGTTTTAAAAGGGTTTCTTGCTCCACCTCCTGTTAAAGCTGCCTGCTATTGTTCCAATCCCCAGCCAGAGGCAGGCGGTTGGTGCAAATGTACTAGTACTCCTCCAAGCTCTGCAACTTTCTGTACAACTGAACAAGGAGTGGGGGTTTGTTGTGAGAGCGAATTCGAGAAAAATACCTATTGGAGCCGAATCAATCCTATTTGCGGAAGTGCGGTTGAGACAGTCCCATACTGTTCTTATCGACGGGGTTTTGAACCAGATGGTACTGAATTTTTCCACAATGATGTAACCTGCTGGGGAACAGAATGGTCGTTGGATCCCGGAACTCCGGATCTTCCTGATGAGACTAACGGACAACTCAGAGATTGGAATCAGACAATTCTCTACAATGGTTTTAATAGTGTTGAAAGAGATCCCACAGGCAACGCAGGTCGCGTTGCTCATATCCACACCTGCCAATCAGATCTTTACTGTTGCGGAAGCACAATCACAGATTCCGATGGAAACAATGTCAGTGCCTGCGCAGGTTATGTTCCCCAGGCAAGCTCCTGTACTCCCCAAAACACAAGCATTACTCCTCCTGATTGGTGTGCTAACGTACCTTCACCGCGTGACAGAAGTTGGTCATGCCAGGACGAGAATGATCCGGAATTTCACACCTATCGTCCTTACCCGGCGGAACCTTGCAATAAACAGGCAACTGAACTGGCACTTTTTTGCGGAAATACTCTTAATTTAACTGACGGGTTCGGCATTGAAAAAAGGTACACAATTTCAGGAGGTACAATCGGAGCAGATTACTTCTACACTGACGATCCTCAATGCGCCGATAAAGTCAACTGGTGTTCCGTTGACAGCCCAAACTATTCCTGTACAGATAATGGAGATGGAACTGAAACCTGCAGGTTTCTAATTCAGGACAGAAACGTTGATTTTTGGGTTGATTTGCAAGGAGCATACTTGCCCATAATGGGAAATACTGAACTGGTTACTAATAGTGAGCCGGGAAATGAAGAGGATAGTCTAACTGATCCGCAAAAAGTTAATGAGTACGTCAGCTGGTATTTAAATGGTGCCAAATTCAATCCGGTTGAGTACGGAGCCTTAAGCAAGGACGATGAAAATAAATTCAATGAGACGATGATAAACTTTTCCGGCCCCTTGAGAAAGCTTCTCTCCCACAGAAACCAAAGAGACATTATCGAATTAGAAACCTTGGATGCTTATCGGTCCAGTAGTGAAACTAATGAGGACGCCCAAATAAGACATAATCAGATTATTGGTTGTGTCGGAAATGTAATCAGATCTTTAGTTCCACCCACTCTTGAACCTGTCGGTATCTGGGGCAAAATTCTCAAATGCTATCATGAAGGCCATACTAAAAGTAAAATAAGAGCCGGGGATTACTTCCAATACGCAGATGAAGATCAGATTCCGCCCAAAGAAAACACAACCAGACAACAAGCTGCCGGGAGTTTAAATCCGGATCAATGGTATATTGATGATAACGGAAACTATGATTTCTTGAAATGGTACAGAGACTATCAAAGATGGAGAGGAAGGCTTTGTCTTGGCATTTTTTCCTTTCTTCCTGGCTTTATAAGAGACTTAATGCCTGACCTTTTGCAAGATTTAACTTTCTGCTTCAATAATCCTCTCGATCCTGATTATATGGGCAATCTTTACTTCACTGTCCCCATGAGTTCAACCGAAGACAGAATTGGACTTGTTGATGTTGAGAGAGCCAACATCTTTCCCCATCCGAATAGAAGTGAAAGAGTTACTGATTTTAGAGTGATTGATCAAAGCGTCAATACCGATCCGGCTGATCTTTTCTTTGCCCATATGCAGGAAACCTCGGAACTGGCTGACATCCTGCAGAGAACCTTTGCACCCTGCCCGGCCAACAGGTTTGATATCGAGGGAAACCCGAGATGTGAATTTTTCGAAAGAGATAGCTCCCTGGTTACTCCGGTAACCAGTGTTGAACCGCCTGAGTGGTGTGACGTTACTGATGTTCGCTCTAACCCGGGAGATAATCTTCACGCCGACCAGCTTTCAGGCCAGCTAATCTATACATCAGAAGTTTCCTGTCAATTCACAATCCCAGGAGAAGGAAGGTTTTGTGAAAGTATCGGTGCTTCTTGTAGACCGGTTTCTTCAGGACAAATGTGTGAAACATACTACGGACAACTGGATTGTGGAATCGAAGGTGGTACTCAGACTTACTGTGCTAATGGCTGCTCATCGCTTCCTTATAATCCTAGCTGGCCCTGTATGCTAGCGGGCTACGGCTGTTATCCCAGAAACTGGAACGAGAGAGGGTCTTGCACCCTTGTCTATGATGAAGAACCATCAAGCTGTAATGATTCGGGTCTAATCTGCGGCGCCTGTTCCCAACCGACTGATGATGCAAGCCTTGTCCAAGAATGTAATGTGGCTGTTTTTGCCTCTTTAGAAACTCAGACCAAAACTCCCAAAGCTGATGAGGTTTGGTCAAGATTGGTGGCAGGAGAAAAGGGTGTTTTTCAAAAATTCTATCCCAAGATTGGCGCCAACACACCGATAAAAGAAATCTGTGACATTCCGGCATCAAGCCCTGTTTCTTTCACATCTCCCTGGCTTGATTCTGTAGGCAATCCGGCAAGCGGCAGAACTCAGCCTGAACTTTATTTTCCCCATATTGGCGGAATCCAACAATATTTTCTCAAGGGAATTCAGACAGCTCTTCGGCCACAGGGCTTTGGCGAACCTCAGCCTTCTTATGAATGTCCGAAGTTGGGAGCCAATCTTCCCTCGCCTTCTGAAGAGTGCATTGGCAGGACAATTGCCGAATACATGGATGGAGTTATTACAACCGCAGGCGACTTAACCCATATAAGATTTACCTCCCCCGCCTGGAATATGACAAATGCAATCGACGCAAGAATTTCGGACTTTTGGTATAACAACGCAACAAGTATAGGTAGGCTTTATGCTATCGCAGGAAATGCCTATAATACCGACTGGCAGACGCCATCAGGCAGAGAAGGCACAGTCACCAATTTTGTCAATGACTTTCTCAGCAGTACTTTGATCGGGGGAACGGAACTACCGGTAATTATTACCGAAACAGGCATAACCGAAAACGGCGGAAGCCGGGAAAGATGGGTGAACGAAATGCACGCTGTTCAGAACAGCTCAAGAATGCTGGGGGCTTTGATTTTTAACGCCTTTAATGCGGCTGATGATGCTGCCTGGAGTGCCTTTTGGAACCGCATCGGGTTACAGGGAATACTGGATACTTGCGGCAGAAATTGTTCTTACTTAGGGGCCAATTCGGCTGTTTTCTACACCAGAGGTGAGGGTTTTTACAATGATGCTGCCAGTTTTGGGATGGGCTATAGCTTGGAAATTGATATCACCGGGCCTAACGGACAAACAACAACTCAAGCAGTCAAGTGGGCTCTTGACAGGGGAATGACTCCTATTATCAGGGTGGGAACGGCCGTTTCCGATGGACCAAGAGCCGACGACTACGGAAATTATCTCCGACAACTTGATCAGGAACTGACCAATTCCGGCTATGGTTCTAACCAGATAGTTTTAGCAATTGCGGGTCCAAATGAGCCACAATCTGAGTACTGGGCTTCGCGCGAGTGCTTTTTTGAATAGCCCGAACAACCACCCACCTCCCCTTCTTGATCTTAACTGCTAAAATTAGACAAGCTTTTCTAAAGCTTGCATTTAATACTTAACGATATGTTATTATTAAAATGAGCAGATAACAAAAGAAAAAGGGTCATGTTTAAAAAATTACTCTTATCTTTATTAATTTCCTTAGTCCTTCTTGTAAGTGTTTCTGTCCCTTATGCAAAAGCCCAGGGCGACTGGTACGATCAGAGCTTTGAAGAGTGGTACCTTAAAGTCTACAGTTCGGATATTTCTCCCTCGTCCCAAATCTTCGGCGAGCGCTATACAGCTGCTCAGGTTCAATGGATATTATATTCTTTTGCGTCAGTTAATCTCAATCTTTTCCCCGGAAGACAGTTGATGGTTTGCTTCTTTAGTCGAGATTTAAGTCAGTGCGCTGAACCACTGGAAGGCTTTCTGGGAGGTATTACTGATATTTTTGCCTACGATACTGGGAAAGGGCATTTTTATGCTCAAGGAAAAGATAAATCCCTTTTGGCTAAAGTTTTCGAAGAAAGATCGTTCTCTGGCATAGGATATCTAAGGCAAAAGGCAAGGAATTTACATCTAATCCCCGAGGCCAAGGCTCAGGGACTGGGATTTACGGCACTTAATCCCCTGCAAACCCTTTGGAAAGGAGCCAGAGACATTTCCTACATATTTTTTGTTTTGATCAGTATCTTTTTTGCCTTTGCCATCATGTTTCGTATGCGACTTTTTTCCCCTCAGGCGGCTGTTACCGTCCAGTCAGCAATTCCCAGAATCGCAATTGCCCTGATTCTGGTAACCTTTTCCTACGCAATCGCGGGTTTTCTGGTTGATCTTGTTTACGTTACCATAGGGCTAATTGCCCTGCTTATTGATCTCGGGCTTCCTCAAGGAGCACTTCCGATAGGCGAATCAGCTCGCACTATTTATAACTTTCTGGCAGGTCAAGCATTGCCCGGAGGTGGTTTCACTTACCTTATTTTTTATGCACTTTTATTTATGGTCAGTTTTTCCATGGCTATATTAGGGTTTATCCTTGAAAATCTTGTTAATTTCGTATTAGCTCCGTTTGCGATACTTTTTGCCATAATTGTAATGATTGTAGTTATTATCTTAGTCATTATCCTTGCCTTTAGGATTCCCTGGATGCTTATTAATGCTTTAGCTAATATTTACTTACTGGTAATTGTCGCCCCAATCCAGATAACCTTGGGGGCAGTTAGCAATAGAGGAGGATTTGGATCCTGGGTAAGAAGTATGATTGCCAACTTAGCTATCTTTCCGGCCACCGGCGCTCTCTTATATCTTTCCTTTATTTTTCTTTTTCTGGCGATGTGGCAAGCAGCAGCTACAGTTGTTGACGAAAGCTTTGTCGCAGATTTCATAAATATGGTTTTAGGATTTTTGGGAATAAACTTAGAAAGCCAATTTGCCGGTTTTACTGGTGGCTGGTCGCCACCGCTTTTACCTTCCGGAAGTGGAGCTCTGCCTTTACTTTACTGCTTTGTCAGTTTGATAATTATGACAATGATCCCCAAAATTGGTGATATAATAAAGAGTTTGTTTGAGGGAAGACCGTTCGGCTACGGCGCCGCAATCGGAGAAGCACTCGGCCCAGCCTACTTTGTTCGAAGCCAAGCACAAGCCCCTATTCAATCCCAAGTAGGACATTATATTGGAAGTCAAGCCCAGGCGGCAGCTGGAAAATACACCGGATGGAAAGGAAAATTGGTCGGGGGAGCTGAAAGCTGGGCAAGAAGAGGAAAGTATATACAATAAGCCGATTTATAAATACAGCTTTCTTGTCACAATATTCCAACTCATTAAATTTCTTTCTACTCAACGATCACAAAGATGGAAAATCTCGGTCAACCAGTCAAAGATGCATTAAAACCTATCCAACAGACAATCAATAAGATTAAAAAACCTCTTCAAAAAAAAGCAAAACAAATTATTGAGGAAGAAGCGCGAGTGAAGGCACAAAGAACTACAGGCTGGAAACACAGACTTTATAAAGGCATCGAAAATTGGTCTAGAAGAGATTAACCATACCAACTCACCTAATACCCAAAGGGTACATAAAGGCAATCTTTTCTTCCTGCTCCTCGCTAAACCAGCCAGGTATTAACTTCCTCAACTGACCAGGCCTAGGCGCGGCTCTCTTGTCAATTATATAATCAAAAAGAGCTTTCTGATGAGGTGCCATTTCTATCTTTCCACCCCCCCTTATAAATGTCAAAAATCCATATGTACGACACACATCCTCAAGAACAATCTTTGTATCTTTCTTACCATACTTAACAACATGTGGTACCTGTGGAGCCCTTTCATATGATTCGCTATCTTCAGCTGCTTGCCTTTCGATAATTGCTGATCCCAAACCAGCAATTAGCATAACTCTCACATAATCATTCAAGAGTCTGGAGGTTTCCTTATCTAAATTATAAACTTCAGCCATCATCCCCAAAGTAATATCAATTACTTTATTTAACGAAAGTAGTTTGTCCGTCCCAGTATACTCCTTAAGCTGCTCCAGATAATCTGCCCTAGTCGCCTCTACATAAATTTGATAGGCAAAATACATCTCTAAGCCATAAGGAATTTCAAATGCATTAGTAGATGCGCCTTGCGCAAGTTCAAAAACCCCCGCTTCCCTAGCTTTTCTTATTTCATCCTTTGACATTCTGCCTAAATCAAGCGGCCACATCTGCATCCCCTGCTCTAAAGGTATCAACTCGTTTCTTTCGGGATCAATCACTGATATGCTATCCCAATTTCTCCTGTCGCCCAATCTTCTCTTTTCATAAACCCAAGTTCCACCATCCCTCTCCACTTCGAATTTTCCTTTATTAAACCTGTTCCCAAAAACAGCTTTTGAAACGGAGATCCTAATGATTTCTCGTTCATCGGGTTTATCCTTGTTATATGCCAATACTTGACACGGTACTAACTCGAGAACAGGAGCAGATAAAATTGGAAAACAATCAACCGTAGCCGGAGGTCCTGCTTTCCTAGGGTGCGGTCTTACGCCCTCCTTATTACCTGGATCGCCTCTTAATTCACCAGCTCGCCTCAACGCAATATACGTAAGCTTGAACGCGTCATTATAAGCCCCCTCGATATCGAGTAGTTCGACATCTGCCGGAGTTAATTCCATCTGGTCAACATTTCTCTCAAAACCTCTTATCCCAAGTTGGTACCAAGAATCGTAATCCCAGTGCTCAAAAAGAATTAAGGCTGCTCTGGCTGCATCCAAATTGTCTTGAATTTCAGCTCTTCTTAAGGCACGCCCTTTTGCATCTGCAGGTTCCGGGGTTGTCAAACCCAACTTATTTGAAGCATAACTTAGTGCAAGATTAATTGCTCCCTTATTTCTTGCCATGGCCCAGGGGTTGGGAATAGCCTTTGTTTCGGGAATAACCACTTGCGTACCACCGGAACGGATGGGTCTCAAGTTTACAAAAGCCCGACCTTCGGCAACATCAATGAGAGACTCAAAAGCAGCTTCGATCTTTTCCCCAAACCTTTCGAATCCTTCCCTTGATTCAGGAGAATTTAAAACAGTGAAATAGTTCTCTGTCTCCATTCGCAGTTTCCAATACTTCTGAAATCTGTCAAATGCATAAGCCTTCGCGTCTCCGGAGTGGTCATCCTGTTCCTTTAGTTTTGAAATTATTTTCACCCAAGCCGCGATTTCTTTAGCAGACATATCAAGTGCGGAAGCTAATGCTTCTCTACTTCTCTCGGCAGTTTCCTCAGAAACTGATACTCTACGATAAAAGAAACCAGTTTTTTCTTTACCTAAATGCCGAATTCTTCCTTCCTCAATATCTTTGTTCAACTCTTCCGGGTCACTGCTCAATAACTCATCTTGTGAAATCGGTAGCCAGTGTTCACCTGCAACCAAATTTGCTCTAATATCCTCTTCAGTAGGTAAGATATCTCCTAAAGGAAGGCTCTCCCTCAAGGCAGTAACCCTATCGTCAATTTGAGGAAGCACAACATTGCTAGAATTATACTCATTGGGGGGTTGCTCTCTATTTATCCAGTCTCTTATTAGCCTGGCTGTAAAGTTACGAGTGGAATGAACAACTTCCCATGGTCTATTTTTTTCAGCTACTCTATCAAAGGTTTCGGTTCCAAACCTTCTTCTCCTCTCCATCAACTCCTCCTCAACAAAAGATATCTCATCTACCCGCTCTTCTCCTCCCGGTGGTACTTCTGTCATATCCCAAATTATACCACCAAACCCAAGCCTTGGAGAAAGCTGTTTTAAAAATGAAGCTTGGCATAATCCGAAAATTTTCTTAAATTCACTTCTATGAAAAAGGGTCGGGGTTGAAAAATAAGCTTCACGAAGTAGAGTAAAGGGTAAATGGTAAAAGGTAAAAACGAAGGTTATTCTAAAGAAAGTTCGGCTGAATATGCAAAATTCTTAGCTATCTAAATAGGATCTTTAACAGAATTAGAAGTTTATTATGAAATCTCACGCGACCCTGCTTTCATAAATAAGAAAATCCTTGATAGAATGAATATATTACTAACTGAAGTTAAAAGATTGTTATACCCAAAATACTTTGGGTTGCATTTGTTCTAAATAGTATTTTGGCGTAATACTCGTCTTTTTTATTATTAATAAGTTGCAAACTCAAGCAAGACAAGTATATACGGATCACGTAAAGGCAGTTAGAAAAAGACTAGATTAATCAACTTTTACCTTTTACCCCTGCTTGCGCAGGCAAGTCTAGCCCTTTACCGACAATGGAAGAAGAACATCAAATACCACAAGAAATTTCTACCTACCAGTTTAGGCTTGTGGGAGATATGACTTTAAAGCAATTTTTCCAGGTGGCGGCTGGCGCTTTAATTGCCCTTCTAATCTACTCGTCGAATCTGCCCCCCTACCTTAAATTTCCCTTGATAATCCTTTCTTTTTTAACCGGGGTCGCTTTTGCCTTTTTTCCTCTGCAGGATCGACCTTTGTCAAAATGGCTAGTTCTTTTCATCAAATCAATCTACACTCCGACAGTCTTTATTTGGAAAAAACAATTTCCGAAACCCAGTTATTTTCAACCTGAGGGAGGCATTAAACAAAAGATTCTTAAAGAACCAGAACCGATAACTGAGGAAGGAGATTTTCAGAAGCGAGTGTCTTTACTTTCAGCAGGATCAAAGTTTGAAGAACTGGAAAGGAAAGAGCGGGAATTCTTAAGCAAAGTCTCTGAACATTTCCAAAAGCTAACTAAAATACCCCTTCCTTCCCAGACAACTGCGGAAATCGATCAAACAATTAAGGGAGTCGTTCCTCAAATCCCTGTGATAGTGCGTCCTGGAAAAGAAGAAAAAATACCCGTTTATAAAGAGGCTTCAGAGTCCCGAGAAGAGATTCTTACAGGAGGTAAAATAACTCCGCAGACGGGTCAAAAACCGAGTGAAAGTTTTCTGGCTCAGTTTTCTCAAGAAGCAGCCCCACCAATCCCTCCTGTTAAGGCAAATGTCATTGTCGGACAAGTTCTTGACTCCGAAGGAAAAATAATAGAAAACGCGATTTTAGAAATCCGGGATTCGGAAGGACGGGCGGTGAGAGCTTTAAAAACCAATAAACTCGGTCATTTTATGATTGTCACTCCCCTAAACAACGGGGTATACGAAATCATAATCGAAAAAGAAGGTCTTTCCTTTAATCCATTAAAATTCGAGGCAAAAGGCCAAATCATTCCGTCAATTGCAATACAAGCGGAAAAAACTAAACATTAGTTATAAGTTTACCGCTTGTTAAGTTTTTTTTATGCAAATACCTTTTCTTAAAACACCTGATAAAGCCTTGATTTCAACCACTCAAGATCTACTTCCTGTTGTTGACGTTGTAGACGGTATTGTCATTTATAAAAACGGGGGAGCGGCTCAGATTATGGAATCCACCTCCTTAAATTTTGGACTTCTTTCCGAAATTGAACAAAGAGCTGTTATCGCTTCATATGCAGGACTTCTAAATTCGTTTAATTTCCCAGTTCAGATCGTGGTCAGAACGCAAAAGAAAAACATTTCAAATTATATGAACTTTTTGGACATCACCCAGAAAAAAATAAAAAATGAAAAACTTTTCCAGATTATGAATGACTATAAAAACTTTATTGTTGATGCTATAAAGAAGAAAAATGTTCTAAGCAAAAAATTCTATATTGTAATTCCTTTTACTCCCTATGAACTGGGAATGGGAAAATCCCTTATTTCCAGTATCCGCACCAATCCCAAGAACCCCCTTCCTTTTCCAAAATCCTACGTTGTAAGAAAAGCAAAGATAGCTCTTTATCCAAAAAGAGATCATATAATAAGACAGGCAGGAAGACTAAACATAGAATTAAAACCGCTTTCAAATGAAGACCTGATAAGGCTTTTTTATAACACTTTTAACCCTGAAGTGCCTATTAAAGAAAAATCAGTTTTTGATTAAACTAAAAATCTTATGAAATTCAGCTTTAAATCGTTAAAAACCACCTTTAAAGACCTTAAGGTCAAACAAGTCAAGACTCAGGCTCAAGATCAGACTGATGATACCAATAAACTAAGGGATAAAAATGAAGAAAAACCCAAGTTTCAGGATCCTCTTGGGGCTCTTAAAAACAAAGATTTAGACTTAATTGATGTTCTATCTCCCAACTACATCGAACTGGATTTTGATTATATAAAAATTGAGGATGTCTACCTTAGAACCCTTTTTGTCTCAGGCTACCCACGCTTTGTCTCTCCGGGTTGGTTGGAACAGGTAATCAACTTTAACAGTTCTTTGGATATTTCTTTTTTCATCTACCCAATCGAGGGAAAAAGCGTTCTTAGCGACCTTATGCATAAAGTTGCAGAAATGGAAGCGGAGATGGCAACTGACTTGGAAAGGGGAAAAATTATAAATCCAGCTACCCAGGCAAAACTTGAGGATGCCCGCCTTTTGCAACAAGAATTGGTAAAAGGAGCAGAACACTTCTTTGAATTTGCTTTTTACATAACCATAAGAGCTGCTGATCTCGAACAACTAAACCACTTGACCAAGCAGGTAGAGGCAACTTTAGGATCACTCCTTATTTCCGCAAAACACACAGCCCTGGATATGGACAATGGATTTTTATCAACCGCCCCCTTCGGATTGGACAGAATCTCAATAACCAGAAACATGGATACAACATCTCTGGCCACTACTTTTCCCTTAACCAGCGCTGAGCTTTCAAGCGATGAAGGAATATTATACGGAATTAACTCCCAAAATGGATCATTTATCATATTTGATAGATTCTCTTTGGAAAACAGCAATCTTTGTATTTTTGCCACATCAGGAGCGGGTAAAAGTTATTTTGTTAAATTAGAATCCCTAAGATCGTTAATGCTGGGAACCGAGGTTATCGTTATCGACCCTGAAGGGGAATATAAAGCTCTAGCCCAAGCAGTCGGAGGAGAAAATATCTCATTTTCTTTTAACTCGCCTTCTAAAATTAACCCTTTTGGCCTACCCCAAATTCGCGATGAAGGTGAAAACCAACTTCACCTAAAAATACTCTCGCTTCACTCTCTTTTTAAAGTAATTCTTGGCCAAATCACCCCGAGTCAAGAAGCTCTTTTGGACAGGGCCCTGGTTGAAACCTACAGATCAAAGGGGATTGATCAGAATCCTGAAACCCAGACTAAAGAACCACCGTTAATGGAAGATCTTTATAAGGTCCTTGTCGGAACGGAGCTTCCTGAAGCTCTTGATTTAGCAGCCAGAATTGAAAAATTTGTCAGAGGCTCGTTTGTGGGCATATTTGATCAGCAAACAAACATAGATATCAGTAATCCCTTCACTGTTTTTTCCATAAGGGAATTAGAGGATGTTTTAAGACCAATTGCCATGTTCATAATTCTTGACTTTATCTGGACAAGGGTCAAGCGCGATCTTAAACCCCGACTTCTGGTTGTTGATGAGGCCTGGCACATGATGAGGTATGCTGATACTGCCCAATTTTTATGGTCAATAGTTAAACGCGCCAGAAAATACTATCTAGGCTTAACCACCATAACCCAGGATGTCGAGGATTTTCTAGCCCAGGATATAGGAAAAGCAATAGTTACAAATTCGGCCCTAAGAGTTCTTTTCAAACAAGCACCGGCTGCAATTGATAAAATAGGCGATATTTTTTATTTATCCCAAGGGGAAAAACAGCTGCTTCTGGCTGCCAATGTCGGCGAGGGA
>MGGC01000034.1:3396-8327 GCA_001792215.1 Candidatus Woesebacteria bacterium RIFCSPHIGHO2_01_FULL_38_10 | reverse complement strand
CAGAAAGAAGCATTTCTCTAACCTTTTTCTTAAAAAGGCGGTCAAAAATTCCACCAGCTTTTCTGGCATCCTCGGCTTCAAAATTTGAAACAATAGCTGCTTTCAATTCTTCGTAACTTAGTAAGCCCTCGCTTTTTAAGGCGGTTCTTTTTATCAAATCCTCAATTTTATCCTGGGATAATTTCTTCACACTCTTTTCCAAATTTTTATCCTCGGTCTCCGACAAAACAACTTCTTTTTTCTTTCCAGCCTCTTTGACCAACTTATCTATAAGACCAATAACTTTTTTCGCCTCTTCCTGAGCATAAGAAATTCCCTCAGCCATATCTTCCTCAACAACCTCTTTGCTCGCACACTCAACCATGATGACTGCTTCTTTAGTTGCTGAGACAACTAACTCCATGTCAGAGGTACTAGACTCCGAATCTAAAGGATTGGTGAAGAATTTTTTATCTTTCATTCCAACTTTAACTACTCCGATTGGTCCTTGCCAAGGAATTGAAGAAATTGCTAAGGCAGAGGATGTGGCAATGGCTGAAAGACAATCAGGAGAGTTCTCCAAATCCACAGACAAAACTGTGATCATAACTTGAACATCTTTCTTATAAGTATTGGGGAAAAGGGGTCTTATTGATCGATCGATCAACCGACCTATCAATATTTCATCATCAGAAGGACGGCCCTCGCGCTTTACCCAACGGCTCCCCTTAATTCTTCCTCCAGCATAAAGTCTCTCTTGATATTCAACGCTTAAGGGAAAATAACCCAAGTCCTGTTTTAAGGGAGCTGAAACCACTGTTGCCAAAACCACGGTTTCTCCATATTGGGCCATAACCGAAGCAGAAGCTTGTTCAGCAAAACCTCCGGTCTTAAGAGTTAACTTTCTCCCTCCCAGTTCAATACTTTTCTCAATTCTTTTCATCTGCTACCTAAATATTTCTCTGAAAAATTCAAAAACCTACTTTTCGAGAGCCAAGTTCTTAACAAGTTTACTGTAACGTTCCTCATCACGGCTCTTAAGATAGTTTAGAAGTCGTCTTCTTTTGGCAACCATTGATAAAAGACCGCGTCTTGAATGAACATCCTTCTTATGATCCTTCAAGTGCTTCGCGAGTTTGTCAATCTGAGAGGAAAGAAGTGCAATCTGTACTTCAGGAGACCCTGTATCGCCCTTTTCCCTAGCAAACTTTTTTATTATCTTTATCTTTTCGGTCTTGCCCAGTGCCATAAATTGTCATGTTAAGCCAAAGTCTGCGATCGGACAGGTCAACAAACCTCGCCTACATCGGATTGTATACTAGCATAAGGGTTTTAAATTAGCAAAAGCAAATTTGACACTACCTTGTCACAAGTTTCGCAGACAGGTCTACCTGCGTAAGACTGTAAATCACCTCCGAGGTGTGCGAAGCCAGTACCATACGGTACTTGGCGAAGTACTCCAGCGCTATGCACTTGGACTATGGTCAGAACTTTACGGTTTATTTTCAAAGAATAACTTACCAGAAGCGCTAACCCAGGTTCAAGAAATATTAGATAGAATTGGTTGGGGAAAAAAAATTCTAGGAACAACTGTCAAAAAATGGCTAGAAAAAAACCCCAAAAAAACCGATTTAACTTATTGAAGTGCCTTTAAAAATTTTTGGTTCGAGCCAATCTTTTGGAGCATCATCAACCTTCTCTTCATTATCCTTTTGATCCAGCTTCTGGCTAGAGGTTCCTTGTTTTGTAAATTTATACTGAGGGACCTCCATAGTTTTTTTTGCTTGAACCGCCTGTTGTTTTATCAACTGTCCTGGGATAGTTCCGGCTGGATAGGTAATTTTGGGAGGAATGCTCTCGGACAACCTCTTTCCACCTACCATCATTAAATCCGAAACAGCCGCAAATGTTTCTGCTGTTGCACCCCTTCTGAAATTATCACTCGCATCCTCAATTCCCATAAGAAGGTTTGTTGCTATGTCCTGGTCTAAAATAAAACCGCTTTCTTTGATTAAACTATAAATAATTTCGGATACAGAAGATGCTGGTCTGGAAAAAGAAATATAATTTTTATTTGAAGACAAGCTGATATCTTTAGTTCCAATGTGGACTAAATTTGCTCCGGCTAAATCTTTTGATGTAATCGCTGGAAAGTGAGACTCATTGGCTCCGCCAATGATAACTACCGTGTCTGCAGAAACTCCAGAGTAAGATAGTTCAATCTGCTCCTTGGCCGGCGGTTTAATCCTTTGCTTTGGTATAACAGTTAATCTGAACTGCCCATTTTCAATATCGTAACTTACTTTTTCTATATCGGAAGCTTTATAATTACTAAACCTTATAATCAAATTTTTATTACCAAGTTCGGAAGAGACTTTATTAACTCCGATCAATCTATTAAATTCCACTGTTACTGGCGAAGAAGAGGATATCTGAATATTCTTCTCTTCTCTTAAACAAAGGTGTAAAGACAACCCCGCAGCTACCTGGTCCAAAAAGGGTTTTGTGGGAAGTAAAATAAGAATTGATTTTGACTGGTCGATAATACTCCTAAATGAATTTTCCATTAGTTTCGCTCGGATATTAACACATCACCTACCTTAAATTCAAGTTGAGGGGTAAAAAGAACTCCAAACTCCTCTCCCTGTTTTACCTTCTCAACTACTTGCCTGCCTTTTTTTATAGAGATTATTTTTACTTCTCCTAACTTTTTCTCATTGCGGGTAAGAATCAACTTATCGGTTTTTGCTATTTTCCCTTCATCTAATTTACAACCTGCAATCCTTTTATCATCGTAGGGAAAACTCTCAATAACCTTTGCCTTACCTAAAATTTGGACTTTGCTTTCTTCAACAACCTTTTCTAGCTTTTCGAAAAGTTCATAAATAATTTTGAAACTATAAATCCCGACTCCCTCTGCCTCAGCCAGTTTCTTAACACTCCCAGATGTTTTTGATTCAAAGGCAAAAATATAAGCTCCTGCCGGCTTTGCCATAAAGATATCCGACTCATTAACGTCTCCGACTGAGAAATCAACCAGAAAAATCCCCTTGGGTAAATTAGAAAGAATTGCTTCTAAAGAACCAGCACTTTTTGCCTTAATTACAACAGAAATTTCTCCTTCATTCTTCTTTTTAATTACCTGAATTAACTTGGGTTTCGAAACCTCCAAGATATCTTTTTTCTCCTGAGAATGCCAAACTTTTGATCCAACTGCCGGTGGATGAGAAAAACCTATTATCTGCCCTGGCTCTCCAGGAAGAAGTTTTTTAACAGGTTTACCCTGATGGTCAAAAATTCCCCTTATTTTGGTTCTTGCGTCCCCAGTTACTATTTCTTCACCCACCTCCAGTTTTCCGTTTCTGATAATAACTGTTGCAAAAATTCCCCTTTTATCTTTTCCTGTCTCAATTACAACAGACTCAAGTTGGCCTTTTTCCTCCCCTTTTACATTAGCTAACTCAGAGACAAGCACTATCATTTCCAAAAGTTCTTCCATTCCTTCACCGGTCTTGGCCGAAACCGCAATCAATGGCACATCTCCACCTTTTCCTTCAAAAACTACGCCCTCTTTTTCAAGTTGGGCTTTAACGGAGTCAACTTGTGAAGAGGGAAGGTCAATTTTCGTTACTGCCACTATAAAGGGAATCTCCGAGGTTAATATGCAGTTCAAAGCTTCTTTAGTTTGGGGTTTAACTCCATCGTCTCCCGCAACCACCAATATTGCTATATCAGCAACTCTTGCTCCCTGAGAACGCATATTGGCAAATGCAGCATGACCTGGAGTGTCAATAAAAGTAATCTTCTTTCCTTCCTTGGTTACTACAATCGATGCACCGATACTTTGTGTTATTCCACCCGACTCTTTTTCAGCAACACTTGTCTTTCTTATCTTATCAAGAAGAGTGGTCTTACCATGATCAACATGCCCCAAAACACAAACGACGGGCGGATGTGAGAGTCCATTTTGATCCTTTATAGTTTTTTCCATAATAATTTTTTCGTTTTAGGAAAAATAACATGTTCACTTTAGGATTCAGCCTGAGGCTTTTTTGCGCCTTCTTTTTCTTCAATATCTTTTATTTCAGGCTTCTTTTTTGAGTCCCCAGACCGTCTTCCTTTCTTTATTCCTTTTTTTTCTTCGGATTCTACCTTCTTCTTAGAAGTCTTTTCCGATTCAACATTTTCAGATGGACTTTCTTTTATCTCAATCTTCCAACCTGTTAATTTGGCAGCCAAACGGACATTTTGACCCTCTCTTCCAATTGCCAGAGACAATTGGTCAGCCGGAGACTTTACCTTAGCCAACTTATTTTCTTCGTCCAAAGTTACACTCAAACCCTCTGTCGGCGATAGAGCTGCCTTAACCAGTTCAGCGACATTTTCTGTAAAAGGAATTATATCAACTCTCTCTCCTCCAAGCTCATTTGTTACTGCCTGGACTCTAACACCCTTCTGTCCGACACAAGAACCGACCGGATCTACCCCCGATTGATTTGAAAAAACTGCCATTTTGGTTCTAACTCCTGATTCTCTTGAAATGGCCTTCACCACCACACTCCCTGAAGTCATTTCAGGCACTTCTCTTTCAAAGAGTTTTTTGACAAAGTTACTATCAGCCCGAGAAAGAATAATTAACTTACCCTTGGGGGTTTCTATAATCTCTTTCAAAAGAAAGCTCAAGCGTTGATTCAGACTTAATCTTTCATTAGGGATACGCTCTGAGGCTGGCATTATACCCTCAGTCCTGCCCAAATCCACCCTTACATCAGTTGCTTCAAAACGCAAAATCATGCCTGAAATTAGTGACCCAACCCTTCCTGTAAACTCATCCATGATTACATCCTTTTCTGCCTCTCTTATTTTCTGGTGGATTACCTGCTTGGCAGTTTGTGCCGCAATTCTACCGAAACCCGGTGGAGTAACTTCTTTTTTCTCTTCAGGTTTTCCTT
>MGGC01000034.1:0-3387 GCA_001792215.1 Candidatus Woesebacteria bacterium RIFCSPHIGHO2_01_FULL_38_10 | reverse complement strand
GCCTCACCGTTGACTGGGTTAATTTCTACCTCAAATTCCGACTCTTCTACCTCCTCTCCCCTCTCTCTTGCATCACGCTTATAAGCTGCAATGATTGCCTGTTTTATTGTCTCTATAATTATATTGGCATCAAGACCACGCTCAGTGGCAACTGCCCTTAGGGCTTGTGCAAATTCGGTTCTAGGTGTCTGCATGTTAGAGTGAAAGAGTGAAAGAGTGGAAAAGTATGTAATCTTTTACTTTCCTGCTCTCTTACTCTACTATCAAAAAAGGTGGGCACTTCCTCCCACCAAGCTCGGCCTGGTTAAGTCAAGCTAAGCTTGACCACCAAACTTACGTCTCAAACTATCATAATTTTACCCTACTTGTCCTAAGAAGTCAAAGCCCCTCCTTCTGAAGACTCTCAATAAGATCTCTTTGTTCCCGTGTAAGTTTTTCTGGAACAGAGACGACTATACGAATATATTCGTCACCTCGTCCTCGAACGCGTAAAACCGGGACTCCTTTTCCACGAAGACGCATCATAATTCCAGATTGGGTCCCAGGCCTGATACGAATTTCTACTTCTCCGTCAACAGTTGGTACTTCGACTTGGCCCCCAAGTGCGGCCAGAGAAAATGGTATAGAAACTCTGATGTAAATATCAGTTCCGTCACGCTCAAAAACCTCATGGGGCTTAACATTTATAGACAAAATAAAATCATCAAATCTAATCCTTGACCCCTCATTAACTCCGGCTGGAATTTTTATCTTTCTTTTCTTACCTTCAATTGAAACTTCTTTTTCGACTCCTCTTATTGCCTCCATAAAATCAAGAGTAATACCATATCTTGGAATCCGAGCGGAGTGGGCACCGAATGCTGTCCCGCCAAAAAAAGATTCAAAAATATCGAAAGGGTCGCCAAAATCGAATCCAGAAAAAGGAGAGCCTTCATCGCCGCTTGTGGTGTATGTGTAAGTAAAAGGTCCCCATCTCCCGCTTTGACCAAACGGACCTTTGCCTGTAAATCCGGCCGAACCCCTACCTCCGGGAGAAAAAGCAGCGTGTCCAAACTGATCGTAAGCAGAGCGTTTTTCCTTATCGGACAATATCTGATAGGCCTCGTTAATTTCCTTAAAACGCTTTTCCGCCGCTTCTTTATTGTCTTTGTGTTTATCCGGATGCCACTCCAAAGCCTGTTTACGGTAGGCTTTTTTTATTTCATCTTGAGTAGCGTCTTTACTCACCCCTAGAATGTCATAGTAGTCTGATTTTGCAGCCATAGAAAATAGTTTAACAATTTATGAAGCCTTTGTTAAGCAGTCAATTTACATGAGTGCTAACGTTTAAGAATCATCTCCTGCAACATTTTACTCTATCCCAATACTTCCCTATTATTTTTCAATATTTCTTTATTAGGGTGGATTTCATTTCTAAGCCAATCATCTGTAGCCCGCCGCTCTACCATTTGGGCTTCAGGAGTGGGACAGACATTTGGATGAATGCCTGCCAGTTGTGCTCTAAGGGAGGCAATTCTTTGAAAGTAAAAGTAATCATCCAAAGGATGAAGGTTTTTATTTCGTAATATTTTTGTTCCGGTCATTCTACCACCTCTCCTTCTTCTATCGCTTCCTTACCCTTTCCTGTTTTTTTGTTCTTTTGCTTTCTAGCTTTGCTGTCGCCCGAAGTCTGTTGACTGCCAGCTGTAGACTGAGTCTGTGCACCAGCTTGCTGTTGAGACTGATACATCGCCTGACCCACCTTCTGTAATTCCTCCGACAATTCATTAGTTGCCTTTTCCAGCTTCTCCTTATCCGGTTTTTCTTCCTTCAACACTTCCTTAACCTTATCTACTTTTTCTTGAACTTTATCTTTAACTTCTTTAGGTGCTTTATCACCTGCATCTTTTAAAGCTTTTTCAGCAGCAGCAACCAGATTATCGGCTTTGTTTTTAGCTTCGACAAGCTCAGCCCTTCGTTTATCTTCCTCTTTATGTTTTTCAGCTTCTTCCTGCATTCTTTTAACTTCTTCATCGGATAACCCAACCGCTCCGGTAATGGTGATGTTTTGCGACTTTTGCGTTGCCTTATCTTTGGCAGTAACTTTTAAAATTCCTGATGCATCAATATCAAAAGTAACCTCAATTTGGGGAACTCCTCGAGGAGCGGGAGGAATACCGTCCAGTATAAATCTTCCTAAACTCTTATTATCAACTGCCATTGGTCGCTCCCCTTGAGTTATATGAATTTCTACCTGTGTTTGATTATCTGCCGCTGTTGAGAAAACTTCTGTTTTGGATGTGGGAACGGTTGTATTTCTGGGAATCATCGGCGTTGCAACACTCCCCAAAGTTTCAATTGCCAATGTCAAAGGAGTAACATCCAAAAGAAGTATATCTTTTACCTCGCCTCCCAACACTCCTGCCTGAATGGCCGCGCCAACCGCAACAACCTCATCCGGGTTAACGGATTTATTTGCATCTTTGCCGAAATAATTCCTTACAACCTCAACCACTTTGGGCATCCTGGTCATTCCGCCTACCAAAATAACCTCATCAACATCATGAGGGTCAAGTTTGGCATCCTTTAAACAGGCTTCAACCGGCTTCATAGTCTTTTCAATTAAGTCAGAAACCAAACTTTCCAACTTGGCTCGGGTAAGTTTCATAGTCAAGTGAAGCGGTTGATCACCCTTTTGAGTAATGTAGGGCTGATTTATCTCAACCTCGCTGGCAGCCGAAAGTTCAATCTTTGCTTTTTCTGCCGCGTCCCTGACTCTCTGAAGTGCTTGCTTATCCTCTCTTAAATCAACTGCGTGTTCTTTCTTAAATTCAGCGGCAATAAAATCAACTATCTTCTCATCAAAATCATCTCCTCCTAAATGGGTGTCGCCATTGGTTGCCTTTACCTCAAAAACTCCTTCCCCAAGTTCCAAAATTGAAATATCAAAAGTCCCCCCTCCCAGATCATAAACAGCAATTTTTTCTGCCTTTTTCCTCTCCAACCCATAAGCAAGAGATGCCGCTGTTGGTTCATTAATAATTCTTTTTACCTCAAGCCCGGCAATTTCTCCTGCCTGTTTGGTTGCCTGACGCTGAGCATCGTCAAAATAAGCAGGAACTGTAATCACCGCCTGTTCAACTTTTTCTCCCAAATATTCTTCAGCATCTTTTTTGAGTTTCATGAGAATCCTCGACGAGATTTCCTGGGGACTATAACTTTTACCCTCAACCTTAACAACCACCATCTTATCCTTACCTGCCTCAACCTCATAAGGAACCATCTTTTTGGTTCGCTCAACCTCTTTATCACCAATCCTTCTCCCCACAAGACGCTTAATAGAGTAGATAGTGTTTTTGGAATTAAGAATCATCTGTCTTTTGGCAACATCACCGACCAGATTTTTAA
>MGGC01000033.1:2370-67465 GCA_001792215.1 Candidatus Woesebacteria bacterium RIFCSPHIGHO2_01_FULL_38_10 | reverse complement strand
GGATGAGAGTAGTATTTACTGATTACGTCCCAAGTGAAGATTTACCGTATATAATTTCTGGTACGGAAGTTTTTACACTCCCTTCGCTATATGAAGGATTTGGAATACCTGTTATAGAAGCTATGGCGTGTGGAGTTCCAACTCTTGTGTCAAATGTTGGTAGTTTGCCAGAAGTTGTACAGGATGCCTCTGTTATTGTAGACCCTTTTAGTGTAGAAGAAATCGCAAATGGAATTGATACAGCCGTAAAAAAACGTAATGTACTTATTGATAAGGGTTTTCGAAGAATCAAGTACTTTGATTGGAAAGATAGTGCAAGAAAAACCCTGCGTATATTGGAGGAGGCTGCAAGAACTTAAAGAAAATTTACTTTTGATCATCTTTTTCATATGGAACATTGGAGTATTGAAAGTTTATTGAAAATTTTCAGAGTTTGTACTCCTAGTAATATTATTAGTTTATAATTTACGGACTTAAGTTGCTTCAAAAAAATTGGCCAGCATCCTTTACTACAACTAGAAAGAATTTTTCTATTTTTACCGATGAAGCACTTTGCCAGTTCCGTAAAACCACAGATTTCAACAGAAAGACCTAAACTTGATAATAATTGATTCAATCTCTTGCCAGATGCGAGCAATTTTCCATTTAGGTCATAGAAGGTTTTTCCTGACTTTCTCCAGCCATTTTCAGAAGGGGATCCCCCTATGATGAGTATTATCTTACCTTTGCCTGAACTGATTTGGTGAAGTTTGTTAGTAGGAAATTTGTTTGGTTCTTTACAAGAATGTTCATGTTGTAGGTTCATTTCTAATTTAGGATTTTTCTCGAGGAGTTGAACATATCAGCAATAATTTCCTCTAAAGGTACATGGATAATGTCAATATCATCTATTGGTAGTTTTTCTGTTATTTCAGCAATTATTTTTGGTTGTTCTTCAGCTTTTATTTCAATAGTATAAGATAGCGGTTTCTTATCAACAATTTTCCCGAACCTTTTGACCTTGAAGGACTTTACTTTTTCTGTGAAGATAAGCGTCAGATATTTCTTATTTTTGTATTTATAAAGAAGTTTGCTCATGGAGTCGTCAAAAATAATTGAGCCTTCGTTTACTACGATAACTCTGTCTGTTACTTTTTCTACATCGTCCATGTCGTGACTTGTTAAAAGAATGGTTACTTCAGAATTTCTTTGGATTTCTCTCAGAAAGTCTCTAATTTTTTGTTTTGAGATTATATCAAGGCCAATTGTTGGCTCGTCCAAAAATAAAACATCAGGGTTATGAATGATTGAACTAATTAGTTCCATTTTCATTCGTTCACCAAGAGACAATTTTCTAACCTGAGTGTTTAGGAGTTTTTCAACACTTAAGAGTTCTGACAACTCTTTGATTTTTAAATTAAATTTACTTTCACTAATGTTATAAATTCGTTTATTTAATTGGAAGCTTTGCATGGGTGTTAAATCCCATTCAAGCGAGGTTTTATTACCCATCACTAAACCAATTTTTTTAAGGAATTCTCTTTTTCTGTCAAAAGGAAAGAAGTCTAAAACGTTAATGTTTCCGGAGGTAGGATAAATAAGACCAGTCAGAACTTTCATGGTAGTTGTTTTTCCAGCTCCGTTTGGACCTAGGAGTGCTACAGATTCGCCTTTCTCAATTGAAAAAGAAATATTATTAACTGCCAGCACTTCTCCAAACGTTGGGTAAAAGGTATCCTTTAAGAAACCAGCTGTTTTTTTTACTTTATAAACCTTTGTTAGATTTTTAACATTTACTACCATGTTTTTATTCAAACTCGCCAAAGGCAAGGAGTGAACAAACTTGTTTATGATGATGCAGATGTATAAACTTTTAGAGCTTTATTCCAAGCAAATTGTCTTACCGTAAGCATTAATATTGTAACAGTTAAACCCCACAATAAGGTTGGTAAAGGTTCAGATTTACCAAGGATTACTGATGTAGAAAAACCTGTTGATATTAGGAATGGAAAAATAGTACTGAAAAAAAATTTGAAATCTTTTCCATAGCCTTCAAGAGGAATTATTTTCCCTACGTTGTATTCAAAATGTGAAGTAAATTCCACTATATTTCGGGATTCACCAACCCAAAACACAGGTAAGGTTGCCAAAAGATGAAAGGAAAGTGAACAAACTGTCCCCATGACTGAAATAATTATTCCTATTAGAAGTGGCAGAAAAGATATATTTAGTGCACTCCAGTTGATAGCAAGCGCAAGAAAAATTAATGGGGGAATACCATCCATAGCTACTCTAAACAATCTGATTCGTCTGAAAGTAATATAAAACAAGGAAGAAATTGGTTTTACTAAAACAAGGTCGAGATTTCCATTATTGACGTTTTCGACTAGGTCAATAAGATTCCCGTAGATAGTCCAGCTTAAATAATAAGTAGCTTGCGCCATAAGAAGGAATAAAAGCATCTCATTTTTTGTGTAACCTGCAACCAGATTAACATTTGAATATACTACATCGATAAATAAAATCATCGATAGCATATAGAAGAAAGTTGATAATACATGTGCCCATGTATTTGCCCAATAAGCAGTTTCCTGCTGGAAAGTATAAATTGTTATTGCCTTTATAAGCAGGATTTTATTGATAACTTTTTGTTTAAGTTCCAACAGCTTCATATTTTTTAATCGATTGGTTCCAAAATAGGTATGCGCCAACATTAAGTATTAGCATCCAAAAGATAATTACAAATAACTGAACAATGACCTCTTGGTTTAGCTGATTAGTCTTAAGAGCATTAACAGGTCCATATACCATTCCGGGAAAAGGCGTTAAAAGTATTAAATTCTTAAAGTTTTCAGGAAAAAGATAAATTGGAACCATTGCACCTGAAAGTAATCTCGACATATGGGAAATCGCATTCTTTACTCCGCTTGCGTCGACAAAGTGAAAGTACATTGTTCCTAAAATAATGTTGTAAGCCAATCCTGTAAAGAGAGCGGTAATAAAAAATACGAGAAATAAAGCTACTGATAAGGAGTTTTGAGGAGGATGAATTATTATTCCTGCAATTATGCTTACTATTGCCAAAATTACTCTCATGCCGTTTCTGCCTATTGCCGAAGCATACAATTGTGGAATTATACTTACAGGTTTAAGCAGGTAGTTACTGAATTTTCCCAGTTTTATTCTCCATCCAAGGTAGTCACCTAAAAATCCCCAGTGAGCCATTACAATTTCCTCTATCCCAGAAGCGAGAAGAAAATATGAGACTATTTCAGGCAGGGTTATCAATCCTGAAGTATTTTTAATAATGATAGACCAAAGAACAATTAGGAAAGCTGTATCTACTAATCTTTTTAAGACGGAGGTAAGTATTTCTAAGGGGTATGTCAAAAACCTTAAAAATTGGAATTTTGCTATCTCAAAATAAATCATATTTATAATGATATCTGTTTTTATTCAAATAATTAATAATATGTTCGATAAAACAGAAAAACTTAGTTCTTTTTGAAGTGTTGATTATAGATTAGGATACCTTTACGGAAGACTTAGGGGTTACGAAAGTGAAGATGATATTGTGCTGGGTTATTACGAAGGGAAATAATAAATAAGTAATTTAAGGTAATAACTCTTTTGGCTCAACTCTTAAAGCTTGACCCATTTTCTTTCCCCCCTTTCAGAAGTTGTCAGTATATTTTTAAAGAATACAATAAACTACAATATACTAAAGAATATTTCTAGGTAAAGTATTAGGGAATATTACTTTCAGGCGATCTTAGGGATTTTCTATTTTGTCTAATCAAAATTTGAGTAGAATATATATGGGGGATTATTTTCCATGATTAAAAAAATTTTTCGTTTCTTGGCTGAATATTTTGTATTTTTAGGAGGACTCCTTTTTATTTTTACAATGGGAGCAATTTATGCTTTTCTTCAGCCCGAGGGAACACTGGTAAATATCACTTTTTTAATAATTGTCGTTGGCTGGATAATATTTTTAATCAAATACTTCTGGGATTTAGTGGAGAAAGATAAAAAAGCTTAAGCGTGGTAAAATACTTCTCATGCGTTTGGTTGTCCAGAGAGTGAAAAAGGCGTTGGTTGAAGTGGATGGTAAGGTGATTGGGAAGATTGAAAAGGGTTTTTTTATTTTACTGGGGGTGGGAGAGGGTGATACGCAAGTTTTAGCTGAAAATCTAGCTGAGAAGATAGGGAGACTTCGGGTAATGGCGGATAAAAAAGGGAAGATGAATTTATCAATAAGGGATATTGATGAGTCGATACTTGTCGTTTCGCAATTTACTTTATATGCGGATACCTCCCAAGGAAATAGACCCTCTTTTATCCACGCAGCTGATCCAAAAATAGCGGAAGAACTTTACAACTTTTTTATTTTTAAATTAAAAGAGATTGGGGTCAGAGTTGAAAGCGGAGAGTTCGGAGGCTATATGAAAATTAAGGTAGAGCTTGATGGACCAGTAACAATAATACTGGATACGGACAAAGCCTTTTAATGAAAGGTGGAGATATATGGAGTTTTCAAGATATATAGTAATATTGATCGCGAAAGTCATACTTGTCTCTTTAACTTTGCCTTTTTTTTTACTTCTTATTTTTGCAGTCTTTCGTTTTGGTTATTTTATAGGTTTTAAACAAGGTCAAATTAATACTGAAAATTATTTTTTATCGTTAGCTGGAGAATCGGAAATTAATTGGGAAGAGGACAAATCTTCTTTAGAGAATTCTATTAAAGAGAAGATAGCTGCAACACCAACATCGGGATTTTCAACGAAAAAACCCAGTAATGTCGTCATTGCGAATTGGGGAGGACCTGAGCTTTGGCAAGAGGTAAACAAAAAAAGACAGGAGTTTGGTGTTAATTCTTTGGATCAAAGGGATGAACTATGTACAATTGCCTCAATTCGATTAAATGAACTTCTTGAGTTGGGAAAACTTGATGGTCATCAAGGTTTTAGCAATATGCAAAAAAGGCGGTCTGATTTGGAGTGGATATTTGAAAAGTATTCAACATTGGCTGAATTTTTGGCTTTTGGTGGTAGTACTCCCGGAGAAACTGTATCACTTTGGGAAAATACTTTAGGCCATAGAAAACTTTTGACCGGTGGCGAGTATGTTTGGGGTTGTATTTATGCCCAAAATACCTTTGCTGTTGCAATAACTGCTTTTTAATTTTAACTTTTGACATTTGAGTTTTGAGCTAATCTATAATGTTTCCTCTCAGAGATTCTCATAAAAGCCATAAGTATCCTTTAATAACAGTAATAGTAATATTGGTTAACGCATTTGTTTTTGGATTGGAACTTTTTGTACTTGATACGGAAGGGTTTATCAATTCTTACGCCTTAATTCCCGCTAATGTAGATTTTACAAATTACATAACGTTTACTCCATTTATCACAAGCCAGTTTTTGCATGCAGGGTTTTTACATATAATTTCCAATATGTGGTTTTTGAAAATATTCGGAGATAATGTGGAGGAGAGATTTGGGCATATTAAATATTTATTGATCTATCTTTTTTCCGGAGTTGTAGGAGGTTTGGCGCAATATTTACTTTCTCCGAATTCTGATATTCCAATGCTTGGGGCAAGCGGGGCTGTTGCTGGAATATTAGGTGCGTATTTAGTATTTTTCCCCAAACATCAGATTGAAACCTTAATTCCTTTTGGATTATTTAGTCGAATAGTTAATTTGCCAGCATCACTAATGCTTATTTATTGGTTTGCCACCCAAATATTTTCAGGAGTCGGATCGATTGCAATTGCTCAAATTGGCGGAGTTGCCTGGTTTGCCCATATTGGAGGTTTTGCGACCGGCTGGATAATAGCAAAATTCTCTAAAGGTGATATTGTCGGGATAGTAGATGAGGCTGAGGAAGGAAAAAGTTTAGATTATTGAATTGAGCTGTTTATGAGATTTTTTTGATAGTTCTTGAAGGTGATTGATTTTTTAAGGTTTAGTCAAAAAGTTAGGTTAGATAACCTTCTCTTTTTTCAAGAAATTTTCAAGCTTGTTTTTGGTTGTATATTGTCTTCCGATGGAAACGAAGAGGCGGTTAATATCAGTCCAGTATTTTTTCCGCAAGATTTTTTCTAATTCTTTTTCCGTAGTTTCAGGAGTTTTTGTGCTTACCCAACCCAAGATGTTGCTGATTCTGTGAACGTGTGTGTCAACGGCGATTGCCGGAATTCTAAAAGCATGGTTTAGAACTAAATTTGCAGTTTTTCTTCCAACGCCGGACAACTGCGTCAAACAATCTCTTGTTTTGGGGATTTTACCTTTGTATTTCTTGATTACTACTCTGGCCAGTCGTCTTAGGTGTTTTGCTTTGGTTTTATAAAAACCAACAGGATAGATCAACTGCTCGATTGTTTGTAGATTCAATTGCTGAAGTTTTCCAATATCTGGCGCCTTTTTAAATAGTCTCTTTGATGCTTCTAAAGTAACCTCATCTTTGGTTCTTGAAGAAAGAAGTGTTGATATGAGGGTTTTGTAGGCATTGTTATGGAATATTTCCAAAGGGATTCTTTGATAATGTTTTTTAAAGATTTTAAAAACTTCGGAGAAGTCTTTTTTCATTTGGAAAAGATTTCCTAATACAAGAGAACCCCTTAAAAGGGCTCTCTTGGGAGATTAAATAGAATTTATTCTTTTAAGCATTACCCTTAATTTTAAACATCCTGGTACCGCAAACTTCACAAACAGCTCTTGTGGCTTTTTTACCGTTTTTCATTGTCACATCTTCATGGTTTTTGCCTTCTCTTTTGGTTCTACACTTTACACAATACATAAATTTCGTTTCACCCCCTTCCCAAATGGTCTTCCAGTTTAAAAAACTCTTCTTTTAAAGAAGGCTAAGTAAACTGGAGCTCTTTCTTAGGGCAGTTGGACTAAAAAAACTGGTTTACTTATTCAAAGCTAAGTATAACACTATCTCCAAACTTACAATGATCGAAGCGAAGAACAGACTTTTATATATATCTTTTTTTACCGAGCCTGAAACGCTGGTTCTAGCCATATCTTTGGTTATTTTTTTAAGTTTTTTTGAATGAAAATCTTTGGATTTTTTATTTTTAAACTGCCTCTTGACATTAGCTTCGACTAAGTTTGCTCTAAGATTAGAGGGAAAACCTGGAATCTCAGTTTTCCAAGATGCTGAAAATTTATGTTTTGCCCATTTTTTTTGCTTTTTGGTTCTTCTTTTTGCCATATTTTTTTAGATTGAATTTGGAATTTTAGGCTGGAGTTTTACTTTTATATCTCCTTGACACTCTGATTTCAAGATGCAAAAATGTTTGAGGTTATTCTTTGATACTTTTATAAATGCGCGTAGGTCAGTATGCAGGTTAGCAAACTTGTTTTAGTTGGATTGGTTGTTTACCTTTTTTTATTAACAGTTTCGCTGTCGTGGGTTTTCCTTTTTTTTCTGAAATTTTCCAAAGGGGTTAAGAACGGGAATCTTATCAAAATACTAAATTCTGTGTTAAAAAGTTTTGACGAAAACTCAAAAAGTTTAAAGGCTTTTCAAAAAGGAATTGAAGTTATTAAGCAAGATAACCTTTTGCACATTCAGAAATTAGGATTGGTGCGTTTTAACCCATTTAATGAAATGGGTGGAGATCAAAGTTTTTCAATTGCACTTTTGAATGGAAAAGATAACGGTGTTGTAATTACTGGTTTGCATACGAGAGAGAGAACCAGGGTTTATGTAAGAGACATAAAAGGGGGGAAGAGTAAACATGAACTTTCCGATGAGGAAAAAAAGGCGTTAAAAATCGCCCAAAAGCGCTAGGTTTTATGGAAAAAGTAAAAAATCTAATTTTAGGAAAGAAGGCAATGTTAGTTCTAAGTTTTTTAGGTCTTTTTCTTTTATCCTTGGGTAGCTCTTGGGCGTTTTTTTCTTTCTTAAAGAAAGAACCTCTTGTTCCAAGGGAAGTTGAAAAAGGGCGGGCCCGAATTGATCCAAATTTGCCCAAGGATGAAGAATGTCCAATAAACGGTAAAATGTTTTCCAAACCTGAAAAGGTTATTTGGGAAGAAAGGCGACCAATAACTGCAGTTATCGAGAATCATTTGGATTCACGTTCCCAGTCTGGATTATCCAAGGCAGATCTTATCTATGAAGCAGTTGCCGAGGGCGGAATAACCAGGTTTCTGGCTGTTTATTATTGCGGAGCTTCGGCTGAAGATGTAAAAATTGCACCCATTAGAAGTATCCGAGTTTACTTTATTGATTGGGCCTCTGAGTTCGGTAACTACCCACTTCTTGTTCATTCAGGAGGAGCAAATAATATCTGTAATAATTGTCCTGGGGGAGTTAAATATAAGGGAGAGGTTGCTCCTGAAGTCGACGCCTTCAAAAGATTGGTCAAATTAGGCTGGAGGAGTGCAAATGGTAATGCAATGGATGCTGGTACTAATCTTGGCTATCCGGCGGTAAAAAGAGATCAATACCGTCTGGGTACAAAATCTGCCTGGGAACATTCGTTTGAAGGTTATACGGATAAAATTTTTGAGGAAGCTAAAAAGCGTGGTTTTGGCTATAAAGACAGTGAAGGAAATGCTTGGGATGAAAACTTTACGGTTTGGAAATTTATTGATGAAAAGCCAGTTCCAGCTCCTAATGCAACCGAGATATCTTTTAAGTTTTGGGATGGAATGGTTGATTATGATGTTGGTTGGAAATATGATTTGACAGGTAACCATTACTTAAGATTCAACGGAGGAAAAGAGCATCAGGATTTTGAGACAAAGATAGGATTAATTGCAAAAAATGTAGTAGTTCAATTCGTTAAAGAGAAAGGTCCTGTTGACAAAGAGAAGCACATGTTTTATACCACAGTAGGCGAAGGAAAAGCCCTTATATTCCAAAATGGAGATGTAATTGAGGGAATTTGGAAGAAGGATTTTCAAAGTTCAAGAACCAAGTTTTTTGATAAGAAAGGAAAGGAAATTGGTTTTATTAGAGGAGTGATTTGGATAGAAGCTATTCCTTTTGGAAGCGAAGTAGTATACTAAGATTTCCACTTCTGCTAAAGCCTGCCTAATCGATAGATGGCGGATCTTTCAGACATAATTACTTCAAAAGTAAGAGTTAAGATTTTGGAACTTTTTTTGTCGGACATCAATGAGATGTATCATGTTCGGGGAATAGTTAGGAAAACCAAAGAGGAGATAAACGCTGTAAGAAGGGAGCTTAACCGTCTTCATAAAGCAGGTATTCTAAAAAATGAAGCCAGGGGAAATAGACTTTACTATTGGATAAGAAAAGACTACTCCTTTTTTGGAGATTTGATAGCGATAGTTGCCAAGTCTAAAGGATTAGGTAAAGGAATTATTGAAAACAGTAAAAAAATAGGAAAAATAGTCTTTGTGATGTTTTCAGGAAAATTTGTGAGAGGAAAGCCAAGAAAAAAAGATGATGAAGTAGATATTCTGGTAGTTGGGGATGTGGTTTTGCCTGAACTTGCCACTCTGATCCGTCAGGAAGAGACATTAAGAGGTCAGGAAATAAACTATACTGTTATGAGTAGGGATGAATATGAGTTCAGGAAAAAAAGGCGAGACCCTTTCCTTTTGGGAATTCTTTCCCGCAGTCGGGTTATGATAATTGGCGATGAGGAAGAACTTGTAAGCTAAACTTCCTTCAGAGAATCCCAAAGATTTTTTTTGGGAGAAATTAGACCGAAATTTAAATTTATGTTTTTTTCCCCACTTAAAAAATTAATTTTGGTTTTGATTTTGGCTTTGGTGGCCGGATTTATAAGTCTGCCAAAAGAAATTCCCATCAAAGTAAATCTTCCTGGAATTTCTGTCAATAAGACTTTGACAAGACCTAATTTAAATGTAAAGATTGGCGGAATCTCTTTTAAAAAGAATTTTGATTTGGTTTTAGGACTTGATCTTGCAGGAGGATCACACCTGGCTTTTGAAGCAGATACTGGAAGTGTTGATGAGAGTAAGAAGAAAAAAGCTATTGAATCGGTAAGAAAGGTGATCGAAAAAAGAGTAAATCTTTTTGGAATTTCCGAACCCAATGTTTTAGTCTCTTCTTTTCAGGGTAAAGATAGGATTATTGTTGAACTTCCCGGAGTCAAGGAGGTAGAGAAAGCAATTGATCTTATTGGCAAAACTGCCCAGCTAACTTTTGCTGAAATTGGAGAAGAAGGTTCTGGAATTAACCCTACCGATTTAACTGGAGCTGATCTTAAGAGTGCTGATGTGACTTTTGATAGAACTACCGGAAAACCTTCCGTTTCTTTGGAATTTACTAATGAAGGTTCTGGTAAGTTTGCCAGGTTAACGGAAAAGAATGTTGGTAAACCAATTGCAATTCTTTTGGATGATAATCCTATATCGGCTCCGGTTGTTCAAGAAAAAATTATTGGAGGCTCGGCTCAAATTACAGGAAATTTTAGTTCAGATGAGGCAAAAAATCTGGCTATACAACTTAATGCTGGAGCTTTACCCGTATCTATCAGACTGGTTGAGCAAAGAACAGTTGGAGCTACATTAGGGGCGGAATCGATCAAAAAAAGTATCAATGCAGGTTTGATTGGGCTTTTTATGGTTTTGCTTTTTATGGTTTTTATATATGGAAAGTTGGGATTGATCGCGAATGTCGCCTTAATCACATTCGGGATTTTGACTCTGGCTTTGTATAAACTGATACCTATTGTTTTGACCTTACCTGGAATTTCGGGATTTTTGCTAAGTGTGGGAATGGCGGTGGATTCAAATATCTTAATTTTTGAGAGGCTTAAGGAGGAAATAAAAGAAAGAGATTTTCAGGACGCTTTGGAGTATTCGTTTGGCAGAGCTTGGGATTCGATAAGAGATGCAAATATTGCAACTTTGGTTGCAGCTTTTGTTTTGGCTAATCCCTTGGACTTTCCTTTTTTACATACATCAGGACCTGTCAGGGGTTTTGCCATAACGCTTGCATTGGGTATTGCGATTAGCCTTTTTACGGGAATCATTGTTAGTAGAAATTTATTGAGAGTATTCGTAAAAGAAAAAAAAGTGGCAAAGGACACGACGCGAAGAATTAATATTTAGTCGTATTTGTTACTTTGTCCTGCAGAATTGCACCTATGGATTGGATGCGCTACAAATTTATCTTTTTTACTCTTTCGGGGTTAATGATTGTATTGGGAATTCTTGGTCTTTTTAAGTGGGGATTAAAATTTGGAGTTGATTTTAAAGGTGGTTCTTTAATTGAGTATAAATTTGAAAAAGGGATTTCAACTGAAGGAATAGATAAAAAATTGGAAGAAGAGGGGTTAAAACTTAATTCTATTCAAGCATTAGGAGACAATAAATATCTTTTAAGGTTGGCATCTTTGGATAAGGAAGGTAAGGAAAAGCTTAAAAAAGTTCTTGAAAATCTATCTTATTCCGGGGTTGAGGAACTGCGTTTTGAGACAGTTGGCCCTTCGATAGGACCTGAACTTGTAAGAAAAACCATTTATGCAATCCTGATTGCCTCGGGAGTGATACTGGCTTGGGTGGCTTATCAATTTAAAAATTTGAAGTTTGGCATAAGTGCAATCCTAGCCATGTTTCATGATAGTTTTTTATTGATCGCAGGTTATTCTTTTTTAGGTCACTTTTATAATGTTGAGATCGACTTTCTTTTTGTTACCGCTCTTTTGACTACCTTATCCTTTTCTGTTCATGACACAATTGTTGTTTTTGATAGAATCCGGGAATCACAGAAAAAGTTTGATGACCGGTCCAAAAAGTCATCCAACTTGCTGAAAGATTCTTTTTCCAGACTTGCCAATCAGGCTGTAACTGAGACAATGGTTCGTTCTCTTAACAACTCTTTTACAATTCTCTTTATGCTCACATCTTTAATTCTTCTTGGTGGAGTAAGCATCAGGTGGTTTGCTGTTGCCCTTTTTCTGGGCACTATCCTGGGAACTTATTCTTCACCCTTTGTTGCAGTTCCACTTTTGGTCAGCTGGGATAAGGTTTTTAGGAAAAATCCTTCGAAAAAAAGTAAAACCGGTTGAGCATGGACCTTTTTGTTTCAGACATCCCTGCCTTTTTTCCAAATGAGTAAAAGAAAAAGCTTACTTCTTTTTTCCTTATTTTTGAACATGGTTTTTATCTTTGTTTTTGTGAGTAGACTGCAAAAACCTCTTGTTAGAGAGCTGTCGGATGTTAACATACTGCAATCTTCTCAAGAAAATTCGGCCTCGACTTCCGAGGTAATGGGTGAAAGGGTAGTAAATATAAATAATGGCAGCACGGCAAAAGTTATAAAAGTAATCGATGGTGATACGGTGGCTGTATTCTTGCAAGGACAATCTTTCTCTGGTCGAGAAGATGGCGAAACAGTTAGATACATAGGCATTGATGCGCCCGAGATATCGCAAGTTGAAAATTGTTTTTCTGAAGAGGCTAAAAGGAAAAATGAAGAGCTGGTTTTGGGTAGACAGGTGAGGCTCGAGAGAGATGTTTCGGAAAGGGATAGGTATGGGAGACTGCTGAGGTATGTGTATGTGAGTAAGAGTAACAGTAAGAGTAAGAGCGAGAATGAAGTATTTGTTAATGAATATTTGGTAAAAGAGGGATATGCGCTAGGTGCAACTTATCCACCTGATGTTAAATATCAACTATTGTTTAAAGAGGCAGAGAAAGAGGCAAGGGAGGAAAGACGCGGGTTATGGAGTAGTTGCCAAGAAGAAGTATCGGATGTATCAAAAGTGCCAAATGAAGACGATAATGTTACTGTGAACCAGTCCACGGATACTATTGAGTGTAGTTTGAATAAATATAACTGTAGTGATTTTAAAACTCAAGCTGAGGCGCAAGGTGTTTTTGAAACTTGCGGTGGGGTAGCTAATGACGTTCACAAACTCGACCGAGATGGTGATGGGAAAGTTTGCGAAAGCTTACCTTAATTAAGTCACCTAGAAGTAATTAGATGTGAGGTTTTGAAATGACCCCTAAGCGTTTTAAGAGTGCGTCCTTTTCGTTTTCAATTTTTTTCTCAACTACCTCCTTATAAAGTTTTTCTAGCACCTCTCCTACTTTCGGTCCTGGGGGAATTTTGAATGCCTCCATGACATCAAAGCCTGAGATTTTTAAATCATGAACTGTAAATGGTTGTTTTTGGACCTCAATTAGACGCTTTTTAAATTCTTCCAATCGCCATGAGGTTTCTCTTGCTCCTCCTCCTAATCTATCACCGACTCTTAAATCCAAGATGTCCAGAACGGTTTCTACTCCAACATTTCTTATAAAGCGTCTTAAGGCCGAATCTGTTTGGGTTTCATCAACCGAGAATTGATGCCAACGAACTAGTTTATAGAGTTTTTCACTTTGCTTTTTGGAAAACTTAAGTCTTGCTGCAATTCTTCTGGCTATCTTTGCACTGACCATTTCATGATTGTAGAAAGTGATAACACCGTTTTCCAACACTTTTTTCGTGTGCGGCTTTCCAATATCGTGTATAAGAGTCGCAAATCTTGTGATGGGATCGGGGTTTCTTTGGAGCACATGTTTTAAGGAAAGCATCAGGTGTGTTCCCACGTCGTGGATGTGGTGTCTTCCCGGCGACTTTTGATCTACCCCGAATGTTTGTTGCATTTCCGGCAAGATTTTTTCCATCAGACCAGTTTCTCGGAAAAGTGTCATTCCTTGGTAAGCGTGCGGAGAGGAAAGTATTTTAAGAAGTTCATCCCTGACTCTTTCTCTTGCAATTTTTGCGATTAAACTAACGTTTTTTTGGATTGCTGTAAGGGTTGCCGGCTGGATCTTAAAATTAAGTTCTGAGGCAATTCTTACTGCCCGCATCATACGAAGAGCATCCTCTGAGAATCGCTCGTTCGGATCACCAACTGCTCGGATGAGTTTATTATCAAGATCTTTCTTGCCGGCATAAAGATCTATTAATTCAACCTCTGCTTCGTTTTCGTTCCAAGCGTCTGCCCCACGGGAGTCCACTCCGCCTTTGCCGAGGCTTCGGCGGACAAGCCGGTCACCCGATGAGTGTTTTGCGGGTTTACTCTGAGCGAACGAAGTGAGTCGAAGGGCCATTGCATTAATCGTAAAATCTCGTCTTTTGAGATCTTCTTCCAAAGTTTTCCCCCATTCAACTTTGTCAGGCCGTCTGGCATCAGAATACCCATGTTCGGTTCTGAAGGTCGTAATTTCATAAGATCTTTCTCCCTCAACTTCGCTTGGAATTCCAACGGTTCCGAATTTATTGTCATAGAAGGAATCAGGAAATAATTTTTGGATAGTATCTGGCGTTGCATTTGTTGTAAAATCCCAATCATATACTAACTTTGCCATTAGAATGTCGCGAACTGCCCCGCCGACAATGTAGATTTCAACCCCTTTTTCTTCTAGATTTTTGATGATTTGTTTTACTTTTTTTGGTAAGTTTATTTTCATTTGTTACCATTATACTTTAAGCGTGAATAAAATGACTAATCAGGATGAAGCTCCACTGGCTTACGCCAGTGGTATCTTCTCCGCCCGCTTCGTCGGAGCAAAATCCGCCGAAGCGGAAAATGCTTCGCATTCATCCGCGAGCTTGACAGCTCGTAGGTTTTCTGCGAAGGCGGATAAAAAGTGGGAGATACTGGGTAAGTTCAAAGTTGGTAAGATAATTGACGTACTTTTGGAAAATAGAGGGTTAAAGGGAAAAAGGGAAAAAGAGGAGTTTTTTAACCCAGTTCATCCTGAAAAGATTTCAGTAAAAAGTTTAAGTATAAATCAAAAGGAAATCGAAGAGACTATAAGACGGATCAAGGACGCTATTAAGAGTGAAGAAGGCATTGTTATATATGGAGACTATGATGCTGATGGAATTTGTGCAACAGCAATACTTTGGGAATGTCTTTATTCTTTTAGCCGAAATGTTCTTCCTTATATCCCGGACAGGTTTTCTGAAGGATACGGTTTGAATGCAGATAGCATTCAAAAATTAAAAAGTAAAAATGAAAAATTAAAAGTTATAGTAACTGTTGATAATGGTATTGTCGCCCACGATGCGGTTGATGCTGCGAGTGAGCTGGGAATTGATGTGATAATAACTGATCATCATAAGAAGGGGAAAAAGCTTCCCAAAGCATATTCGATAATTCATACGGAAAAGATAAGTGGATCGGGAATTGCCTGGGTGTTGGCAAGAGAAATCAAAAGAAAAATAAAGATCACCAAAACTCCAAACCTCCAAACGGAAAATAATGAAAGTTTAGACCTTTGCGCCATAGGGACGATTGCCGATCAGTTACCCTTAATTGGCCCAAACAGGTCTTTAGTAAGATACGGTTTGGTAAGCTTAAATAAGACAAAGCGACCCGGGCTTATTGCACTGTTTCAGGAGTCGGGTTTGACTAGCCAAAAGGTGCGAAAGGTTCCGAACCTTAAAAAAATTGGGACATACGAAGTTAATTACATAATTGCTCCAAGAATTAATGCGATGGGGAGAATGGAGCATGCACTAGATTCTTTGAGACTTTTGTGTACCACAAATAAGAAAAGGGCATTTGAACTAGCTAAACTACTGGGTAAAACAAATGCTCAAAGACAGAAGATTTTGGACAAGGTGGTTTTGCATGCCAGAGAAAAGGCACGGGTGAAAAATTGGCAAGGGGCAATAGTTTTGGCGCATGAATCGTATCATGAGGGTGTTATCGGTTTGGCTGCCTCAAAACTGGTTGAGGAATTCTGGCGACCTGTGGTCGTGGTTTCACGCGGGGAAGGATTTTCCAAAGCATCGGCCAGATCCGTTCCGGGTTTTAACATAATTGAGAGTATCCGAAAATTGGATTCACTGATAGTCGGCGGAGGTGGTCATTCAATGGCCGCTGGATTTACGATAAAGACAGATAAAATTGAAGTTTTTGCTCAGGAATTTGATAAAATTTCATCATTATTACTGACTGATGAGCTTCTACAAAGGAAAGTAAGAATCGATACTGAGCTTGAATTTAGTAATATCGTTTGGGATTTGGCAGAAGCTTTGAAGGGTTTTGAGCCAACAGGAATAGGTAACCCAACACCGACATTTGTAACCAGAAGTGTTAACGTTTTAAATGCAAGAATGCTTGGGAAAGAGGGAAGTCATTTGAGACTTAGCCTTGAAAAGGACGGGAAAGTTTTTGCAGTAATTGGATTTGGACTCGGAGAGCTTTTTTCAAGGTTTTTGACTAGAAAAACTATAGATGTTGCTTATAATATTTTCGAGAATGACTGGAATGGCAGAAAAAATTTGGAACTTAGGATTAGAGATATAAAGTTTTTTTGAAAAAATCTTGGAAGTGTAGCAAAAGATAATTTTTCAATCTTATAGAAATATGATGAAGAGATCTTTGGAAAAGGAGTTTGAAAAGTTGATAGTCAAAATCAAAGGGTACAATGCCGACGAATTGGATGTTAAGTTTTTGAAAAAAGTCTGGAAATTTTCAAAACTAGCCCATAGTGGACAGAAACGCTTGTCCGGAGACCCTTATGTGTTGCATGAACTGGAAACTGCTAAAAATTTGGCAAATTGGAAGCTTGACATAAAGACGATTGCGGCAGGACTTTTACATGATGTTGTAGAGGATGGAGCGGCTACAAATGAAGATATTATTGACAATTTTGGTGAAGAAGTAACCGGATTGGTTAGCGGTGTCACAAAAGTCTCAAACGTCAAGTTGCGTGGAAAAAAGGAAGAAGAATTTGTTGAAAACCTAAGAAAGATGTTTTTGGCAATGGCAAAAGATCTAAGAGTTGTTTTGGTTAAACTTGCTGACAGGCTTCACAATATGCAGACGCTTTCGTATGTAGCAGAAGAAAAGCAGGAAAGAATAGCCAAGGAAACACTGGAAGTATTTGCTCCTCTTGTGGAAAGACTTGGAATGGGAGAAGTTAAGGCCGAACTTGATGATTTGGCATTCCCTTATGTTTATCCTGCCGAATACGAAAAAGTTAAAGAAAAGTCGCAAGTTCATTATAAAAAGGCAGATTTGCGGATTAAAAAAATGAAAAGGACTCTTCTTAAAAAATTGTCTGATCAGGCTATAAAAGCAAAAATTGATACTCGAAAAAAGCATTTGTATTCCCTATGGAAAAAATTAGAGAGGCCTGGGGTTAATTGGAATTTTGAGAGAATTTATGACATTGGTGCACTAAGGATTTTAGTTGATACAGTTTCCCAATGTTACGCCGCTTTAGGAATAGTCCATCAATGCTATAAACTGGTTCCTCACATAGGAGTTTCAGATTTTATTGCCCAGCCCAAACCAAACGGTTATCAGTCAATCCACACAATAGTCTTTAGCCCTGGGCAGAAAATTATTGAAGTGCAAATTAGAACTTATACTATGCATGAGCAAGCAGAATTTGGAATGGCTGCTCATTGGGCATATTCTCAAGCAAAGTCAAAAGGAGTAAAAGATGAACTATTGGCAAGGGGCATAAGTGTAGATAAAGATAAACTTGCCTGGGTAAAACAGTTAACAGAATGGCAAAAAGTGATTACCGACTCAGAAGAGTTTTTAAAAGCCGTTAAATTTGATACCTTGAGTAGGCGAATCTTTGTCTTTTCTCCAAAAGGTGATGTTTATGATTTGCCCTCTGGTGCTACTCCTATCGACTTTGCCTATGCAGTTCATACTGGTTTAGGCAAATATGTAAAGAGTGCAAAAGTTAATGAGAAAATTTCTCCTCTTAGTAAAAAACTTGAAAGCGGCGATGTAGTGGAGGTTATCAAGGGGAAAAGTCCGAAAAAGCCGAGCAGTCGCTGGCTTGATTTTGTGGTAACTTTGCAAGCCAAACACTCAATAGCAAAGCAATTGAGAAGATTAGACAGTTAAGTTTAAAGCTTTTTAGGATTATGAAAGTAATTGAATTTACAGGAACTCCCAAGTCAGGGAAATCTGCTTTAGTCAAAAGGCTTATTGATTATTTGGGAGAAGAAAAAGTTTCTCCGGTTTACGAAGGCTACAGAATGTGCCCTTTCAAGGATAAGAAAGGAGCTCATTTTGAACAGCAAATTTGGGTGATATTTTCAATTGTTAATAAAATCTTAGAGTTTAAGAACTCTGGCACTGAGAGTAAACCTGAATTTTTAATCCTAGATAGGGGACTTTGGGATCAGATTGTTTTTATAAATCTCCTTAAGGAGAAAGGTTTAATTACTGCAAGACAATATCGAGAGCTTTCTTTATTTTTGAAACCTTTTTTGTCACTTACAGATTTAATTTTTAGTTTTGAAACAGATCCGCAAATTTCTCAGCAAAGGCAAAAAGAAGAAGGCAAAAAACCCAGGTTTACTTTGAAGGATCTTACTTTAATGAATAAAATTGCGAAAGACCTTCTTCCTCCATCAACAATTCATTTAGACGGATCAAAGACAAAAGAGGAACTGCTTAGAGAAATTGTAAAAGAGGTTGGTTTGTAAGAGAGTGTCGGTCTATTCCGTCTCGGAAGTGGAAGCTCGCACTACTTTTCCTCTAATTAATTTTCCTGGTTTACCTTGTTCTCCTGGTTTAACCTGAGCTATTTGAAAAGAACCTTCGTGCCTAGCATGCGGTACACGGTCAACAAGAACTATACTTCCATCTGACATTAAATTGCGACCTACATCTAAAGTTACATTTTCGCCGTCCAATTCTGTTGTTAATTTTTTTGGAGGTTTTTCTGACATACGAGGGATATTATACAGAATTTCCCCTTGTGCTTGTCAAGAAGGAGTTAGTTAAAGTAGAATAGCGCTTAGGAAAGTAGGAAAGAAAGAATTTCACTTATGCAAAGAACTTTGGCAAGAAAGACGCTTAATAAAGTTGGCAGGAAGGTTTTGCTAAAAGGTTGGGTTGATACACTCCGGGATCATGGGAAAATCACCTTTATTGACCTTCGCGACAGATCAGGGATTGTTCAGTGTGTGGGCAGAGATTTGGCAAAAATGGCAAATGAGTCGGTTGTTGAGATAATCGGTGAAGTCAAAAAGCGTCCCGAAAACTTAGTAAACCCAAATTTGGAAACAGGTAAGGTTGAGGTTGAAATTGAAAGTTTAGTGACTCTCTCGCGAGCCGGAGAAGTTCCTTTTCCACTTGATTCAGACGGATTGGAGATTGAAGAAAGTACGCGTTTAAAATACAGATATTTGGATCTTCGCCGAACTCGAATGGCGAAGAATTTGAGGCTTCGCTCAAAAGCGGTTCAATTTATCCGAAACTGGCTGTTTGAACGTGATTTTGTTGAGATTGAAACTCCAATTTTGACCAAAACAACTCCGGAAGGAGCACGGGACTTTATCGTTCCTTCACGCTTGCAGCCGGGAAAATTTTATGCCCTCCCCCAGTCTCCCCAACAGTACAAACAACTTCTGATGGTAGCCGGATTTGAGAGATATTTCCAAATAGCCAGATGTTTTCGGGATGAGGATCCAAGAGCTGATCGAGCTTACGGAGAGTTTACCCAACTGGATCTTGAGATGAGTTTTGTGACTCAGGAGGATATTTTGGCACTCAGCGAGGAGCTTTTTACAAGTTTGGTCAAGAAAATATTTCCTGAGAAGAAAATTGCCAAAGTTCCCTGGCCAAGAATATCTCATAAAGAGGCTCTGGAAAAATATGGATCGGATAAACCTGACTTAAGAAAAGATGAAAATGATAAAGATGAACTTGCCTTTGCTTGGATTGTCAACTTTCCGCTTTTCAGTAAACAAGTAAAGGAAGATTTTTATCACGGATCAGGATCAGCCAAATTTGCTCCGTCACACCATATGTTTACAGCTCCCCATCCGGATGATGTCAGTTTACTTAATAAAGATCCTCTAAAAGTAAGAGGACTTCAGCATGATATGGTTTTAAATGGTTATGAAGTTGGAGGAGGAAGTGTAAGAATCCACCAGCCAGAAGTTCAAGCGAAGGTTTTTGGGCTTATTGGGTTTACTGACAAGCAAAAAGGAAAGTTTAAACACATGCTTGATGCTTTCAAATATGGTGTGCCGCCGCACGGCGGAATTGCTCCAGGGATTGACAGATTTTTAATGGCTGTAATGGGAGAGCCAAGTCTTCGGGAAGTTATTGCCTTTCCGATGACAGCCGGAGGGTTGACTTCGGTAATGAGTGCTCCCAATCAGGCAACTGAAGAGCAGCTTAAGGAGTTGGGAATAGAAGTATCAATTTCCCAAAAGTCTTAAATTGTTGATATACTTGTTTAACTCGAGTTTATGAATCTCGTTAAACAATTATGAACCCAAAATACTCTGGTTTGCAACTCTAAAAATAGTATTTTGGGTGTAGCGATTAATCTTTAGAAATCTCGGGCAATTACCTCCTGTTGTAATTTTTCCTTTTGGACTCTAAACTTTGAATTATTCTTAAAGGTCATCTTTCATGAAGTTCTTTTACCTTTTGATAACTACCTTTATCTTAATATCAACTTTCTCTCTGAAGCTGAGTGAATTTAAAAAAACTGATAAATCTTATAAGTTATCAACTCCGACAACCAAAGAGGGTCAAAGAAAAGTTTATTATGCTCAGGTTCCTTTTTTGAAAGAAAGTTTTGTCTTTCCGGAGTTATCTGCCCAATCGATTATGGCCAGCGATTTACCCTCAGGAAAAATTCTTTTCGATGCAAATTCAGACACTCCCCTTTTGCCAGCTTCAACAACCAAAATTGTTACTGCGTTGGTTTCAATGGACAAGTATCCAATGGAGAAAATTTTGACTGTGGGTAAAATAAATATCGAGGGGCAAAAAATGCACCTTGTTGAGGGGGAAAAAATTTCAGTTAAAAATCTTTTGTCTGGACTTTTAATTGCCAGTGCCAATGATGCAGCTGAGGTTTTGGCAGAAAATTATCCGGGAGGGAGGAATGCTTTTATTGAGGCAATGAATGACAAGGTGAAAAATTTGGAATTGACGAGTAGTTCTTTCAAAAACCCGACAGGTTTGGATGGAGATAATCATCTGACAACTGCAAGAGATCTTGTTTTTATATCGGCTGTTGCTATGCAGAGACCCTTTTTTAAAAAAACCGTTGCCAGCAAAAAGATGGTGGTAACAAGTGAAGATGGTAAGGTTGTCCATGGCTTAAGGAATCTCAATGAGCTTGTGGGTGAAGTGGAAGGAGTTTTGGGAGTAAAAACCGGTTGGACTGAAAATGCCAGAGAAAATCTGGTTACTTATGTTGAGAGGGGTGACAGGAAAATAATGATTGCGGTTCTGGGGAGTGAGGATAGATTTGGGGAAACAAGAAAACTTATTGACTGGATTTTTAAAAATTATGAGTGGAAGAGAGTAAGGAAAGATGAGTGAGAATACTTACTTTTTGGCTAAATATTCCTCAGTTACAGCCGGAACAAAGGCATAAAAATCGTTATCTCCTTGAAAAACTACAACTGGTTGAAAATACTCTGTATATAGACCTGCATCAAAGTAAGCAAGATGAACATTTCTAATTGCTATCTTTTCAGATTTGTTTTCGCCTAAGTTAGCAATATAGGCTTTGCCAGAATTTAATTCCTGCCAGGCTAGTTCAGCCGTTTTTAAAGGGTAGGTGGATGATTGTTTTTCATCTCTGGGATAATGATGATATTCAGCGGCGATTATTTCTCCTTTAGATCCGGCGAAGAGAAACCAAACATTTGCTTCTGGCATGTCAGGTGTGACAGAAGGAATATCCTTTTTACTGCCCAAATTTTTTCTAAATAAATTTATTTTGACCAAATTCGACTCAGAAAGAGAGCTTACCGAAACAAAATTTTCGCCTTCGGCTTTTAAAAGTTTTCGGGTTACAATGCTTTCTTTTAAATCCGTATCAAGATAACCAGCTTTGGAGAGCAAAGACATAGCTTTTTTCTCCAGAGATTCTGGAGACGGTGGCACTCCCTCGGTGATTCTTGGGTTGGATCGGAGATCATAATTTATGGAAAAAATTCCAGTAATGATGTTCATGGTTAAATTGGAAGGAGTTCTTGCTTTGGGAAAAAGATAAACGTTTTGGACATTTTCAATAATAAGTTTTCCTTCTGAACTGAATCCCAGAGCACTTGCCTTATGTTTTGCTTGTTCTAGTGCCTGAATGTTGGTGGCTGTTGGAGGCATGAAATAAACCTCAACTTGTTGAGGAAATTCAGGTAAACGACCTGAGGTGGTTTCAAGGCTATAACTTAAGTTTTCAGGTTGGTTTTTAGGAGGAAAGGGAATGGAAGGAAGTTTTCCAAAGGAGACTGTGGGTTTGGGTGGTTTGGGTGGGAAAAGGCGCTTATAGACAGAAACACCGCCTTTAAAGGCAAGTCTGGCAACAACAATAATGATGATCAGAAGAACTGTGTACTTTATAGCCTTTCGTGAGACAATCGCTGTTTCGGTTAAAGAAGCCATAGCAAAATAATTATATACCCATCTTACTTGAATTCGCTACAAGCATGTAAACTGTTCGTAAAATGGCAAATGATAAAAGAGTCCTTTGGTGGTAAAATTTAGTTGAAGATGTCAAAAGTAAAAACCCGCTTTGCGCCTTCTCCGACAGGATTGCTCCACATAGGAGGATTGCGAACCGCTATCTATTCATATGCCTTAGCAAAAAAAAGTGGTGGGAAATTTGTCTTAAGAATAGAAGATACCGACCAAAAAAGGCTGGTTACGGGATCGGTTGAAAACCTCAAAAACTCTTTAATCAAATCTGGTTTGAAATGGGATGAATATTATGTTCAAACTGAAAGGGCAAAACAAGGAATATACCTTAAAGAAGCTAAAAGATTGATTGAGTCAGGTAATGCTTTTTACTGCAGATGTAAACCCAAGAATCCGAAAAGCGAAGGCTATTCAAATATTCTTCGTGATCCGTGTAGAAGTAAAGACTATGAGACTGGAGCTATTAAGTTGAAAGTTCCTGACAATGAAGTTCTCGGTTATCACGATTTTATTATTAATAAAGAGATTTTTTGGAAAACCGATTTGGTCGCCGATACGACATTATTGAAGTCAGAGGAATTTAGCAATCTTCCGACTTATCATTTAGCAGTTGTTGTAGATGATCACGCTATGGGAATTACGCACGTACTCCGCGGGCACGATTGGATGCCGTCAACTCCGATACACCTTCTGGTTTATAAATATCTTGGTTATAAAAGGCCTGAGGTTGGACACTTAACAGACATATTAGACCCTGATGGAGGAAAATTGTCTAAAAGAAAAGGGAGCGTCTCGTGTGAAGTGATGATTGGCGATGGCTATTTACCTGAGGCGATTCTTAATTATGTTATTCTTTTAGGTTGGGCCCCAAAGGATAATAGGGAAATTTTTAGCCTTGGGGAATTTGTAAAGATTTTTGATCCCAGAGGTTTTCAGAAGTCCAATCCAATTTTTGATAGAGCAAAACTTGATTGGTTTAACGGATACTATATAAGACAGAAAACCGATAAAGAGTTGGCGAAACTTTTTCTGGAATTTCTACCTAAAAATGTGGATTATAAAACACTTTTGAGAATTACTCCTCTTGTCAAAGAAAGATTGACGAAAGTTTCAGAGATAGGGACGCTTGCAGGCTTTTTCTTTGAAAAACCTAAAGTTAAGCAGAAATTATTAGGAAAAAATGCTTCAGTCCATTTAAAGGAGGCAATTACGATTTTGAAAAAACTGAGGGAGTGGAATTTAGACCAGATTAATAGTGTTTTGACGGGTTTGATTAAGGATAAAGGTTTTGAAACAGGAAGTTTTTTTATGGATTTGAGGGTTGCTATAACCGGAAGTAGGGTAACTCCTCCTATAAATGAATCAATTGTGATTTTGGGGAAACTTAAAACTTTAAGAAGGCTCAAATTTGTTTTACAACCTTAAATTTCTGTAATGTCTGCCCGAAAAAAAACAAAAAGAAAGTTGACAGCTGAGACGGTTCGTCAAAAACTGAAACTTAAACACCTTGAAGCTAGACGAAGGCTTTCCCAAATTCATCCCCATGTTGAAAAGTTTTTTAAAAGTAAAGGAATTGATCCTGGAAAAGTAAGACAACACTCGGCAAGAATTCTAGGAGCAGGAGCAATTGCAGGGACACTTCTTCTGAACCCTCCAACCAACATTAAGTCTCTCCTTCCTCCACATGAACTCTTTGAAAAATTCAAAGCCCAGAAAAAAATTTCTGAGAGGGGACAGAATGAAGGTTTAATCGTTCAAATACTAAAATCCCTTCTGCCTGAGAGGCCAAGACCTTTAACATATCAAGAAGAAAAGTTCCTAGAACAAGTTTTCCAAAATATAATTGGAGTTAAGTCAAAAGCGAGTTTAGAAGGAGAACACTTAAATACCACTTATGGTTATATTGGAGCTGAGCAGCATTTAAGACGTTTTCCCGGAGATAGTCTTTATGAACATGGAAAAGAGATATTAGAGGAAGGAATGGCGCCAGGTCTTGGAGCCTGGGGGTATTTTGCTTTTTTAAAAGAAGATCTCACGAGGGATTTGATTGATATAGAAAAATGGTATGCGGTAGTGCAAACACTTTATCTGCCTGACTGGAATATAAGAACCAGATATTTAAGAGACTGGTACAAGTATAGAAAAGTTTTAATTGTAGATACCCTAAATGGAAAGGTAGTTGTTGCCGCCGTTGCCGATTCAGGCCCAGCTGCCTGGACTGGAAAGCACTTTGGTGGCAGTCCGGAAGTGATGGATTATTTGGGGGGACCGACGTATAAAAAAGGGCTAGTTGTACTTTTTTTTGTAGATGATCCGGAAAATAAAATTTCCTTAGGACCTATCGAGTATAATGAAAATATCGTGCCTAAGTTGAATAACTAGTATGTCGAAGCTTTTTTACGATCATTTAATAACTTTGGATAATCTTGAAAGGGAGATAAGTAAAATTACAGAAACCCCTGAAGAAAAAGAAGAAATTTGGCAGATTATTGACGAGATGGTTCATCATAGAGTATTGGGGTGTATTTTAGATAGACTACCCAAAGAACATCATCATCAATTTTTATCTCTGTTTTATGAATGTCCATATGATGAAAAGATTCTCCAATTTATTGAAGAATTGGTTGAAGATGATATCGAAGATTTAATAAAAAAGGAAACTAAAGTTTTTTCCCAAGAGATTCTTCAGGAGATCTTCAGAAAAGGTTGACAATGCAAAATGAATATAAAGGTTTAATTTTTACTAAGCATGCTATTAAACGCATGCGCGAGCGGGGAATAAAACAAGGCGATGTTTGGGCAACTTGGAGGTTTCCCGATAAATCAAGATATGAAAGTTTGAAAGGGGTTTGGGTTTATCAGCGTACTTTTGCAAATCAAGAGATAGAAGTTGTAGTAAAGAAGAACGATAAGGGAAAATGGCTCATTCTTTCGGTCTGGTTGGAAAAACCTCTGAAGAGAAAGGTTGTTAAAAAAGTTTCTTTAGTTAGACAAATACTGAAATTATTAAAAAAATCACCCTTCGGGTGTTATATGCGTACACAACTCTCTTTACTTTAATTAATCCAATATTAGATGTTTTATTTTATTTAATTTTCTTTGATAATCCAACTGATTTTCTAAAAACTGCCAATATTTTTCAGGAGAACCAATTAATTTTAAGATCGGTTCAATTTTTATCATGTTATTTTGGATATTGTTCATATAAAAAGGTAGTGAAGTAATATTTAAATTTTTCAGATTATCTAAAGACATTTCAAAAGAAGTCGCAGGGTTTAAGTGAATATATCTTGACACATGCAAAAATTCCTCATCTTTTGAAAGATGTTTTGCCTTAAATGGTCGTTGGAATAAAGGACCAGGTCTTTTATTTCAAATATTAAAAAACTTAGCAAATCCATTTTGAAAATTTGATATGAATTTCCTCACTCCGCTATCTTCAAGCTGTTTAACCAGCAAGTGATAATGATTGGGCATACCGCTCTAGTACCTGATTATTCTGTAGGCAATTTCACACTTCAAACCATAATGGACTTTTCTTGTCTTTGGGTTTACTACGATTGTAGTAATTAAATGTTATCTCATCGTCTTTTTTAATATCATTTAAGGCAATAAAATCAATTATCATATCTTTTTGTTTTGTCTTGAATCTTGCGTTTGGTTTATAAGTATGGTTATATATTGATCCAAAACCCAAGGCAATTGCTAAACGTTGCTTATTTTTTCCGAAATAAAAGAAATAAGTAACAAGAATACTTTCTCTTAAATTAGACGTATCGTATTTTGGAACTTCAATAACAGGGCATCTTTCAATTATTTCGTCTTTTTTAATATCACGTCTGGCAAAAACCCCTCGGCCCGCATTAAGAATTCTTGATTTACTGATATATACGTTGTTTGAAGCGAGAATATTTTTCATGATGTGATTATAACAAAGATGTTGTTGTCTTTGGGAGGGTGAGCTGAGTATCTCGGTTCAGACCCATTCGAGCCCATAACCAGTTACTCCAAGTGTATTCTGCCCTCTTTGACTACTTGGGTAAGGTTCGAAATGAAAGGGCTATCTTAATCGGCGATTTTAACATCGCTCACAAAGAGGTTGACTTAGCAAGACCGAAGCAAAACAAAAACAATATAATGTTCACGCCAGAAGAGAGAAAAGAAATAGACAGGTTGATAGAGTTGGGTTTTGTTGACACTTTTAGACAGTTTCATCAAGAAAGTGGCAATTACACCTGGCTGTTATATTTTCCCCACGCCCGAGAACGAGGTCTGGGCTGGAGAATAGATTATGCTTTTGTCTCCCGAAAAATTAAGCCCAAATTAACAAGTGCGTCTATTTTTTCAGAAGTGAGGGGTTCAGATCATTGTCCGATAGGAGTAGAGTTTGAAGAATCGTTTTAATTTTTCGCTAATCCTTTTTTCTTCATAATCATAAGGACATAGCCATCATTATCTTGGTTTTTAGAATTCAGGCCTAATTTTTGGGCAAAGTTAGCAACTTCATCATAAGTTGCGTCTCTTCCGCCGAAATCTTTCATTGCCTCTATTTCAACAAAATACCCCAGTCCTTTCACAATATCCAAATCGATTTCAAATCTGTCCTCAAATTCGTAACTTTCTCTTTGTTTGTCGATTGTCAAAAAATTGTCAAAGTTTAAAACTGAGAAAATTTTCTCAAGTTGTCCCGTATCATCTATCTTGCTTTCGTATTCGTCAGCATGGGTTTTCCAACCTTTTTCATTAAAGTAAACCTTTTTGTATGTTATAGCACCACCGCCACCCTTTACCCTTATTCTGAGGTATTCTTCGGGGTGTTTAAGCTCTAAGAAGTCTCTATGGGGAGAATTAGTATTTGTCCATTTCCTGTGAGCTACCGATAAACTTAGCGTGTTCTTTAAGGTATTGCTTAACCTTCCCAAAAGTTCTTTTGTCAGTTGATATTTTTATTTCTATTTCAACGTCATCCTTAGCCATAGTTTTTGATTTATATTAAATTAAACCATCTCAAGTTCTCTAAACCATTCAAGCCAGACAGGTTCGATTCCAGGAGATTGTTTCCACTCTTCTTCAGGAATTTCTCCAGCTAAATATCTTTCAGTTTTTTGGGCAAGTGATTTTATTTGATCGAGACTAAACCATCCAGCTTGCTTTGTTTCGTCTTCACTCCGTTTTATATCTCTATCCGCATCAACCTGGTATATTTTCCAGTAATGCCAAGAGCCACCTTCCCGCCTGCAAGAATTGTCCTTTCTCCCTTCCAAAAGAAGTTTTATGTCTTTCGGGGATAATCCTACTTCCTCCTCAACTTCTTCTTTGGCTGCATTTTCAAAAGAACCTTTATTGTCTACATGTCCAGCAAGGAGGGGCAAATCCAAAAGGAGGCTTCTTGCGCTCGATAAGAAGTGTCTCTTCTCCTCTTTTGATTATCATACCAACGCTGGTATGGTCACATTCTTTACCCATTTTTAATTTTATTTAAATCTCCTCTAAGTGATATAGGTTGCATAGCAATAAGTTCCTGATAAAAGATAGGAAGACTGTCTGGAAGATCATTTAGCGTGTAAATCTTCTTATTCAGAATGTAGGCAAAGCCCATTTCGAGAAAGCTATTACCACCGATGTAATTTTTTATTCCGTTTTTACTCTTGTTTATAACTAAAATGGCATCACCGTCTTTTATTTCGTTATAATGCTTTTTTATAAGATCGTTATCGATCTTCCTCTTTGCTCCCTCAACCGTTCCCCATCCATTTGCAAGTTTCTTTAATTTTCCTTTGCAGTATTCATCTGTGCCTTCGGGGAGAACAACTCGATAGCCTTTCTCCTCCAGAAGACATTTAGCATTAAGCATATCCTGTGCAAAAGCCATTGAGCCACAAATTACGATTTTCATTTTAGTTTATTTATAAGTTCTTTTGGTGTTTTAACTACCTCACGGAACAGAGTTAGTCTGCAAAGTTCTTCATCTTTATCCGATAGGGCGTAAATTGGCTTCCCAAGAGCAACAGCATACCCAAGCTCAAGGCAGTGCTTACACCAGCATAACCATCTTTGTTGTAGACAAACACAACATCAGCCATCCTGATTTTATAAAAATGGTTGTGAGTAAGACCCAAAGCAACGAACTTTTTATATTGGAGTGATAGTTTATCCCACTCGTCTTTACCTTCATGGAGATAGGGCGAAAAGACAACAATTCCTGCTTTAATCAGTTTGCTTCCAAACTCTCTTATTTCTTTTTTAAACCTTCTGCTACCGCAAATTACAACAGTTTTCATTCTTTTTATTTTACCAAAACAAGTATAACTCTTTTTGGTCAAAAATTGTATAATTATGTTGAGGTATGCCGAAGAATAAGACGACTTTACCAAAACTGTTAACTATCCGCCAAGCAGCTGAAGTGCTGAATGTCCATGTGGAGACATTGAGACGGTGGGGTAAAAGCGGAAAACTGAAAGCCATTCGGGTCAACGAGCGTGGCGATAGGCGTTATGACCCAAGAGATTTGGAGAATCTATTAAAGAAAAATAAATATGACTGACTATACAAACACAGATAAATATCAGCTTAAAGAGGCTAAATTCTTTAAGTGCGACTTACATTGTCATACTTGCCTTGATGCTCGTTGGAAGGGAAAGAAAATAAGTAAAGACTATACAAAAGAAGATTTTGCGAAAGAATTTGTTGCTTTTTGCAGGAGGCAGAAACTTGATGCTATTGCGCTTACAGATCACAACTTTGTTAATGACCCCAAAGACTCTGTGCTGGAAAGCCTTTGCACAGAAGCAAAAAAACTGGAACAAGAAGGTTATGAATTAACAATTTTCCCAGGTTTTGAACTCACAACATATGAGGGTAAAACAGGTATTCAACTCCATTGTATTCTTCCCGCTGACACCAGCACTTCGACCGCAAGTGAAATCCTGGCGTCTGCCTGTAAACTTGAAGCAAGTAATAGGTTTGACGGTGATGATCCTAAGGCAAGATATCAACCCAGATGAAAACAATGGACGTAAGGGACTACGCAAGGAACATCTTAAGTAATGGAGATATTGAGAGAAAACGACAACTAATTCAGCTTTTCAGCGAACAGCTCTATCTTCACGACCGTAAGGTCGTATCTTCGAGAGTAAAAAAGGCCGCTGAATAACAAGGGTACGGTCCGAGACTCCTAATAAGAAAGTGGACATTTAGCAAGCCAAATCGACCCATTTGAGAGCTTACGGTCGCTTAGCGTCCAGTCTTGCTGGACAAATGGAACGATTTTAGGTCAGCAAACTGGTTAGACATCCTGGAATTTCCAGAAACAACACTTAAATCTACCCAGCAGCTTTTAGCCGTAACCTAAAACTTTTTGTAGCAACACCTTAATCCTTGCCCGCTATTCCAAAGACTTCCATGTTTCCCAATCGATCTCTCTTCCAGGGTAGGCAACTTTCTTAAAAGGCCACTTTTCTGCAATCCAGTTTTTAACTGTTTCGTATAAAATGGGATCTAAGCCCTCATCGTATGCACTTTTTCTAACCCACATATAAACTTCAGCATCAAAGCCAGATTTTGTCGGAGGAAAAATATAGACACAGCCCAAACATTGACTTTCACCTGGGTTCATAACCGTATAAGCGAAGGATGAGCGTGTTTGGAACTCTTTATGATGCCAGCCTAAATCAATCAAGTCTTGCTCAAATGTCAAATCTTTTGAAGGCCATTTAGAGCGAACACCGAATATGCCCTGGAGATGATCAATGCTGGTCATTACAGCATCATAATCTTTAACCACATCTGTAACTTTCAGCATTCTCAATCTAAACCTGTCTGCTTCTAAAACTTCTGGTATTTGGAAATCTGGTGGAATTAACTTTTTCATTTTTATCCTTTCTTTTTAGGATTCCTAAACATTTTACCATGTCCAGGGATAATCCAATCAGCTATCTCTAAAACTTTCCTTCTACTTGCTTTCAAGGCTTCCCGATCCTTAGTAAAAGGATCTTCCTTATTAACCAGAGCCTTAACATTATCCGTTTGTTGCTTTTCCTCGTCTGTCCACCAAAAAACATCCGCAGCAACAACGATTTTCCCCCTCTCGGTTGTAGCAAGTAAGGCAGCGTGTTCATGAGCGTGTCCAGGAGTAAGGATTACCTCCAGGCTCGTTCCTGGAACTCTACCCTCATACCCAGTTTCATTATCTTTTTCATAAACGGTATCGCCATCAACTACCATGGCTTTCTCAAAAACTGAAGTCAAAAACATGTGGTCTGGGTGGTAATGGGTCATAAAGACAATATCGATGCCGTTAGGAGTCAAGCCTTGATCTTTAAGTTTTCGAAACAGTAACTCCCTGTTGATCCCAGGATCGACAATTATCTTTTTCCCACCGTCTTCAATAAGAGTAGTAGAAGATGAGGCTAACCATCCTTCTTTGGTTTTCTTAGCATAACCTTCAATTAAAACTTTAACCTTGCTCATATTAAGTGTGATAACCTTCATAGGGTTCTTTGCCTTTTTTCAGGACAAAAACCTTGCCAGTAATATCGTTTGCTTCTTCTGAACACAAATATACCGCATATTTACCAATCTCCTTCGGATCAATTACTTCTCCAATATACTGAGGAAAATACTTTTTATAAGCATCAGTAGCCGTGTCAGAAGGAGAAATGGCGTTTACCAGTATTCCTTTATCCTTCAATTCCTCGGCAAGTCCAATGGTTAAATCTTCGATACCCTTCTTGGAGACAAAATACGGTAACCAGCCTTTTGCTCCGTTTTCAAATGTTCCAGAGATATTGATAATCCTTCCTCCTTTTGGCATAAGGGGGATAAAAGCATGAGCAAGAAGTGTTGGCGCAGTTAAGCCAACTGCGTAAGTGTCAAGAATAACTTGCTTAGGAAAAGACTCAAAATCCTTACCTGCATAAACCTCATCCTCGCCATGCCAAATACCAGCCACATTCACCAAGACATCTACTTTATCTGTTTTTTGCTTAATTAAGGCAATAAGAGCTTCCAGCGAATCCAACTTGGTAAAATCCCCTAAAAATACTTCTGCCTGTCCACCATTCTCAGTAATTAAACTCTTTGTTTTTAGTAGCTTGTCCTGCGTGCGACCAGCCAGAGCAATAAAAGCACCTTTTTTGGCTAACTCAATGGCAATAGCCTGACCGATGCCAGTAGATGAACCCGTAACTACAGCAAACTTATTTTTCATCTTCATATTAGACCCTTTAATTTTACCAATTTCTTGATGCTTCCGCTGCCGCATATTCTCCCTTGCTGCCGTAAAAATACGATCATAAACCTGTCTTACCCTCTCCTCCGACTCCTTCCGCTTTTCAGAACTCTCATCACCGATATACTTCCATACGAGTTTCGGAGGGACGACTTTACGCATCAAGGTTAGTATACCCTTTTTCCTTTAATTTTTGTATAATTAAGTTGAGTTATGCCGAAGAATAAAGACGAGTTACCAAAACTACTAACCATTAAACAAGCTGCTGAGGTGTTAAATGTGCATGTGGAGACACTTAGACGATGGGATAAAAGCGGTAAACTGAAGGCTATAAGACTCAACAAGCGAGGAGATCGAAGATACAGACCTGGAGATTTAGAAAAGCTAATGAAAATAAAAATATGAACACAACAACAAATAAGCTAATTGAGCGGGTTGGACAACTGCTCGAAAAAGGGCAAAAAGTCGCAGCAACAAAAAGAAATAACAGTTCGGAGCATGTTATTGCACCCTCCACGGTCAATAGCCCTCTATTTCACGAATGGAAGAATAACTCACAAAACTTTATATCTATGGTTTGTGGAGAAGACAGCCCTTACTACAAAAACTTTGTTGACGGGGTAAAAACAGCCCACCCAAGCGATGTAGACCACGGTATTGGCATCCTCACGGCATTAAAAGAAGATTTGGAACTTGGTTATTTAACAAGAGTAAGAAACTTAGTAAGCGCTGAAATCTTCACAGATTTTATCGAAATGGCTCAGCATCTCTTGGATAACAGCTACAAAGACTCTGCTGCTTCTTTGGTGGGAGCAGTATTAGAAAATGGACTGAGACAAATTGCACAGAAACATACTGTCGATGTCAAATCGGGCGATGACATAGGATCACTCAATACAAAGCTCGCAGATAAAGAAGTTTATAGTCGCTTGCTTCAAAAACAAATTCAGGCGTGGAAGGCAATAAGAGACAGCGCTGATCATGGTAAGTTTGAGGATTACAAAACAGAAGATGTTAAGGCTATGCTTGAAGGCGTGCAGAGATTCTTAGCAGAGAATTTATAAATATGACTAAAAACGATAAAAAATTAGAATTAACCTGGTATCACAAAGACAAAAGTCTTTACTATGATCTCAAAGAGAAAAAATATCTTTGGGTAGACAAAAAAGACCCCAGAGTATCTGAACCTCGTATATTTCTCGAAAAGGCAGCTTACGGTGATAGAGATGCTGAAAACATGCTCATAAAGGGCGATAATCTATTAGCGCTTAAGGCATTGCTGCAAGATTTTAGAAACAAAATTAAGCTGATTTATATTGATCCTCCATTCAATACTGGTTCTGCGTTTGAATACTACGATGATGGCTTAGAGCATTCTATCTGGCTCACGATGATGAGGGACAGACTAAAACTTCTTCACGACTTATTAAAAAAAGATGGAGTAATTTTTGTTGAAATTGATGATACGGAGGTTGCCTATTTGAGCGTTCTCCTTGATGAGATATTTGGTCGTAAGAATCGTGTAGTTAATATAAGCATAAAAAGGAGTGCTGCTACAGGACATAAGGCAATAAACCCAGCTCCTGTAAATGTGACCGAATATCTCATCGTTTACTGCAAAGACAAAACTGAATGGCGTTACAAACAACAACATGTGTTAAGAGAAAAATATGATAGGCAATACAGCAAGTTCATCGAGAACTACTCAGAGGATTATCAAAAATGGCGATTTATCAATTTAGCGGATAAAGTTGCAACTGAGCTGGGATACTCTTCTGCATCAGAGGCAAGGAAAAAACTGTCCAGTAAAGTATTTGAAAAAGAGGTTGTTAAGTTTGCGGTGGGTAATCCAGAAGGGGTGATCCGTTTTGCACTACCAAACTATAAGGGAGTGAGTCAGGCAGCAAGAGAACTTATCGATAAATCAAAAAGTGATGGTGAAAAAGTCTACTTACTTAAACGAGAAGATTTTAGTGATATGTTTTTCTATAAAGGAAATAGAATCCTCTTTTTAGAGGATAAAGTTAGGACAGTAAATGGCGAGAAGGGCATTGTTGAACCTCTAACGAACTTCTGGGACGACATCGGTTGGCAAGGAATAGCAAAAGAAGGGAATGTGGAATTTCCCAAGGGCAAGAAACCTGAAAAGTTGATAAAGAGAATCTTAGAGATAGGATCAAAAGAGAGCGATTGGATTCTTGACAGTTTTGCGGGTTCGGGAACTACAGGGGCAGTTGCACACAAGATGGGAAGAAAGTGGATCATGGTTGAGTTTAGCGATCAAGTTAAAACGCACTGCTTAAAGCGATTAAAAGAGGTTGTCGAGGGTAAGGATCAGACTGGAATCAGTAAGGAAATAAATTGGAGGGGCGGGAGTGGATTTAAGTATTTTGAATTGGGGGACAGTCTTTTTGTAGCAGATGACGACTTGAGATTGACAGTTCTAAATCCAAAAGTATATAACGGCACTCTTATTCGGGCAGTTTTGAAGGTCGAAGGATTCAAACTCCTTAATCCAAATAATGCCCTACACGGCGTTTCAGGAAGGACTATCGCTCATGTAACCGAGCAATATCTCAACCAAGATTATGTAAGTGCTATCTTGCGAGAAGTTGGCGATGCAGCCGATTATCTGATCGTTTATGCCAAAACCATATCGAGTAAAATTAAATTACCAGAAAATGTAGAAATCAGGAAAATTCCTGATGTTTTACTCAAGAAATTCAAAGTATGAGCATGAACATAACAGAAAAATTAACCAAAGAATTAAGCCTGAGAAAGCCACAAGAGCTTTCATTGATCAAATTAGACGCAATCCTTTCTGGGGTTAAGTTAGACAGGGACAAATTGGAAGATATTGAGGCGAGGTTGGTGGGAAATGTGAAGTTTGATACAGAGTTTCCTTCCTTTACTTTTGCTCTGGCAACAGGTGTGGGGAAAACAAGACTGATGGCAGCCATGATCGCTTATCTTTACTACACGAAGGGGCTAAAAGACTTTTTCATTCTAACTCCAGGAGAAACCATTTATACCAAAACTATCGATAACTTTACCCCTTCAAGCAAAAAATATGTCCTGGATGGTTTGACTGATTTCCCAATGTTTAATTTGATTACAGGAGAAAATTACACCTATGCTAACTTTGGCAATCAGCTTTTTGATGCGGTTAACATTTATGTTTTTAATATCCAGAAGATTTTCAACGAAAGAACCGATGTCGAGTTTAGATTCCACCGCTATCAAGAAACACTGGGGTCGAGCTTTGCCGAGCTTCTCCAGCAAAAGGATCTGGTTATTTTAATGGACGAGAGTCACAGGTATCGGGGAGTAAAGTCGATCAAAGCGATCAACCATCTCAAACCAGAGTTGGGACTGGAATTTACGGCAACACCCATTAGCGACAATGTGGTTTATTCTTACACCCTTGGAGACGCCATAAACGATTCTAAGAAGGCTTTGGCGAGCTTACACAACGGCAATGGCGCTAAGGGTGGTTATATCAAGATTCCGTATGTTATAGCCAGAAGTGATGACTACACCTACAAAGGTGACCTTGAGTTAGTGAAACTTGAGGATGGTATCAGGAGACACCGAGAGAAGAAAGCACTTATCGAGGCATACTGCAAAAACAATAAATTGCCGTTTGTTTTACCAGTTACTCTCCTAACGACCAAGAACATTCAGCACGCCAAAGATGTTAAAGCTCTAATCGAAAGCGACAGTTTCTTTGATGGCTATTACAAGGACAAAACTCTATTGGTAACCAGCGAGAGCGAGGTAGATTCAATCAATCAGCTTCTCCGTTTGGAAGAACCTTATCCAGTTAACAAAAACGAGATTGTTGTTCATGTTGACAAGCTCAAAGAAGGCTGGGATGTCAAAAATGTCTACACCATTATCCCCTTCAGGGCTTCAATCAGTAAGACTTTGATCGAGCAAACTATCGGCAGAGGGCTTAGGCTACCGTTTGGCGAGCTTTCAGGCGTTGAGGAACTTGACTCGCTCGACATTATCTCCCATGACAACTTTGCCAGAGTGATAGCGGTTGCCCATGAAGTGGCTGAGGGGATTGGGGTTAAAAAGGCTGAAAAGAAAGAAGAATTAAAGACTGTTGAGATCAAACCAACAGGTAATAAAAAACTTTGGATCAAGATACCTGCTGTCGAAGCGAAAGTTTATTCCAGCAATAAACTGGAGTTCTTCCCGATTAAGTTGCGTTTGGAGGAATTAAAGAAGATTAAGCCAAGAATGGTTAAGACAGACATTGTTTCCAGACAAACAGAAGACGCTGGAGAAGTCGAGATCAAAGAAGAAATCAATCCTGTTAATCGCATCGTTAGGTTGATTATCTTGGAGATGTCCGAGTTTGACATCTCTTTCAAGGCAATCTTACAAAAGATCGTAAAACACTACCTTGATCAACTCCAGGTAACAGGAAAAGAGCTATCGAAACTGGTTAAACTGCATGAACAGACAATCTTAAATGATATTCTGCCTCAGCTTCAGGAGAAGCTCCAAGAACAAACAAGAATCAAGTTTGGAGTTCTTGATGAGCAGTTGCCGTTTGAACCTTATCTGAAAGTCGTAAAGGTCTCGGCTGTGCCATTGGATAAAGACGAAGTGAGCGAAGCAGAATCCAGAGGCAACATCATCAAGGGATATGACAAAAGTGTTTACCCAGCCTATGTTTTTGATTCAACCCAGGAGAAACTGTTAGCGGACTCTCTGGAAAGAGATAAATCTGTAGTGAGCTGGTTGAGACTTAGGAACGGGCAACTACCGATTAAGTATATTTACGGTAACTACAACCCCGATTTTATTGTTGAAAGAAAAGACGCTAATTACTTGGTGGAGGTTAAAGATAAAAGTAAACTCGACAAAAAAGACCCAGAGGTCTTGGAGAAGGCAAAACAAGCTGAAGAATGGTGTAAAATCGCCTCTGGAGCAACCAACAAGCAGTGGATTTATAAACTCCTGCCCCATACAGCAGTAAGCAGAATTAACAGTTTTGACGCTATCATCAGCAGCGCTTATAAGATTGATAAAAAATAAATATGGAATATCCAAGAGGTTCTGAATGGCGAAAGTGGGATTTGCATGTTCACAGTCCTCTTTCAATACTCGCTAATAAATATCCTAAGCTGGCAAATGGTGAGCCAGATTGGAATAAGTTTCTTAAAAAACTTGAGGGGCTTGATCTGGCTGCTGTAGGAATAACGGATTACTTCTCAATAGAAGGATATAAGAAGATTCTGGAGTTTAGAAAAGCAGGAAGACTGAAAAACATCTCGTTGGTTCTGCCGAACATTGAGTTTCGATTAAACAGCGTCATTTCAAGCAGAAAAGACGGAACTGATCCACGAAGACTAAATTACCATGTAATTTTTTCTGATGAAGTATCTCCTCAAGATATAGAAGAACATTTCCTACATGATCTCCATTTTTATTACGAAGGTAACCCCCAGAGCAAGGATGAGAGTCGCAAATTAAAACTATCCAACTTAACTGTTTTAGGAAAACAACTTATATCTCAACATGCACTCTTCAAAGGAAGAAACCCTCTGGAATTGGGTGCATCGAATGCGGTTGTTAGCCATGAAGAAATAACAGAGCTATTAAGTGGAGATAGCCGTTTCAAGGGAAAATATCTTCTTGTTCTTCCCGAAGAACTGTCGAATTTGATTGACTGGAATGGTCAAGATCATCTTATGAGAAAAGGACTTCTTCAGAAATCGGATATGGTTTTTTCCTCTAATCCTAAAACTATACAGTGGTGTCTTGGAAAACAACCCTATAAAGAAGGTGAAAAGAAGTTTAAAGAGGAGTTTAAGACTCTGAAATCTTGTATACACGGATCAGACAGTCATTGCATTGATGAAGTGGGAGTCCCGTGTGCAAAAAGGGGTGTATCTACACATAAGTGTGGTGAAAAGACTGATGCCTGTGATTTGAGATTTTGTTGGGTAGAAGCAGACCCAACATTTGAAGGATTAAAACAGCTTTTATATGAACCAGAAGATAGAGTTTCAATCCAACCAGGTTGCCCAATACCACCCAGAAGTAATTTAACAATCGACCAGATAAAAATTACAGAGTCGAAAATTAACGACGAATTGTCTATTGCCAAGACAGATATAAATCTTAATCCAGGCTTAGTCGCAGTAGCAGGAGGAAAAGGGACTGGTAAGACAGCCTTTGTTGACCAGATTGCTAACTGTTACATCGATAGAGTTAATTCTGGCGACGAGAACTCTTTTATTAAGAGAATTTCGGATCAGAACCCTGACTTAAAAACTGAGTTAACTTTCAAGGATAAGACAACATTTTCAAAAAAAGCTACAGACCTATCGTTTTTTGAAGAGGGGCAAATTGCTTATATCGCCCAGGGGGAATTAGAACAGTATATTGGAGAGAAATCGGATCTTGACGAGTATGTTAATGACTTAATTTTCCAAAGTCCAAAGATACAAAATTCAGTAGAAAAATACGAATTTTCAAAAATCCAGACAAAGATTGGTGACCTTAAACAGAAAATTCTACAGAAGTCACAGTCAATCGAGTCAACAGAGCAAGCGACAAAAACAGAAATTGTCGAAAAAGCAAAGGTTAAAGAAAAACAGCTCAAGGTAGGATTGAAAGACATAAACCAGAGAATTGCAGAACTTGAGAAAAGTCTGAATAGCAAAAAGGTTAAAATCGCAAAAGGAAAGCAAGAAGCCATAGCAAACTTAAAAAACAGGAGAGACCTGCTCATTAAGTTAAAGGAGGAATTAACACAGGCGATTGCTTTTATTGACCAAGAGTTTCCAACATTTAACTCTTACATTTCTTCAATCAATCAATTGCTTAAGAAGTTAAAAGTCCCAGAATCCTTCCCTGATTTAGCATACGCAGATAAAGACAAATTGCAGGAGAAATTAGATTATATCGAGCAAGAGATAAATAAGGCAATTGAGAACATTGGAAAAGCTCAAAAAGATATTGATCAGTTCGAAGCAGGAATACGAAGTCACACATCACTACTTGATAAAAAGAGGGAAACGGAAATTGCTCTAAATAAAGCTGAGGAGGAAAATAAAAACTTAAAGAAAAAGAAGAAAGAGCTTGCATCTGAGATCAAAGAAAGGAAAGAGCTGTTTACTCAAATGGTTACTGCATTTCTTGAGTTGAAGAAAAAATACGATGAGATTATCTCGTTATTTTCTGTAGACAAGGCACAGGTGCTTTCTGACCTTGATTTTGTTGCAGAAGTTAATTTTAATTCTAAACAATTACTAAAAAATGCAGAGGATGTAGTCGACAATAGGAAGGTTATGGTTAGACCAGAAGATGGGGATACTTGGGTGTTTAAGGGTTTGGTAGGATTCTATAAGGCAGTTGCAGCTGGCGATGAAACTAAGGTGAATGTTTTAGTTGATGAGCTTGAGCACTTGAGTAATGACTTGAAAGGTAAAATAAAAACTTCAAGTGTGATAAGTGTTGGTGATTTCTATAAATTCTTATATGACAGCTACCTTACAGTTATCCCCGTTGTTAAATACAAAAATACGAGCGTTAATAAACTTTCATTGGGGCAAAAAGCTACGGTTCTTATTAAGATTTATTTAGCTGAAGGAGACAAACCTATCATTATCGACTCACACGATGATCATCTGGATAACGAATTTATTATGGACGAGCTTATTGGTTCTATAAGAGAAGCTAAAAAGTATCGACAGATTATCTTGGTATCCAATAACGGCAATGTTGTTATAAACAGCGATGCAGAACAGGTTATTTTGGCAAATAGAGATAGCAACGGAAAAATCTCGTATATCTCAGGTTCAATAGAAGAACCTAAGATTCGGAATAGAGCGGTTAAGGTGTTAGAAGGTGGATCGGAAGCCTTCAAGAAACGGCAACAAAAATACAGAATATGAGAATTGCCTTAATCGTAACCCCCTGTGTTGGCTCGTAACAGCCTTTCGTGCCTGGGGTGGCATAGTTTCACCTGTATTTAGCTTCAGAAGCCTCGTTGGGCATTTGTTGCAGACTGTAGGGAGTTATTTTTTCTTTTGGGGTAAAAAATAAGTAAACCAGGCAAGCCAAAGAAGCCAAAGTATATCCTTCCAATCTTGGGTTAAAATTCCTGGAATCCCCAGAAGTCCAAGAAACCCCAGAAATCCCAACATCCAGTTTCTTCTCATGTTTTTATATTGGCAGAAACCAAGCAACCAGTTTTAGAGTTTGTCCAGATCGTTGATGTTGTTGCGATAGATAATGATCTGCCCGCCGTTGGTGATAGCGATGTCGATCCTTTGATAATTCGTCGACTTCTGCTTAATGCACCATACTCCTTTGGCGTCTTGGTATGCGCCCTCTCGGTTCTGATCTACATCCCCACAGACTTCATGCTCTTTGGTTACCGAGACACTTTTGTCTTCCCAGTGCATGAAGAAGTTGCCTGGCTTTGTGCCTTCATACTTGTAGGTCATCTTAGTAAGATCAATACCAAAAATGTCCTTGTGATCCGTTAGAAACTTCTCAGCGACCTTTCTAACTTCCTCTGGTGTGCTGTAACGACCTGAGTAATCATACTCTGGCAGTGGTTCAGACCAGCGGGTGCCGTCCTCTTTTCTTCCTGTCCTGCGCTCGGCGTCTCCAACTCCAATGAGGTAGTTGGTTTTTGGATCGACTTCAAAACCGTGGCGTGCAGCTTCATAGTGTTCGCTGGTTGGGTTATTATAATCAGTCTCGCTGTCATCTGGCTTACCCGCAAACCTGCTACAAAGGAACTCCACTGGGATGTCAGGTATACCCAGAAACTCACGAATGTTGGCGATTGCCTTTTCTCGCTCTTTTACTGGTCTGGCTGTCAAAAGGCAAAACTTCTGGCGAGCTTCTTTATACTCCTGTGAGTCCTTATTTGGGTTCTTGCTCATCGTAGCCAGAAGCTCTGCAACTTCTTTGTCCTTGGCGCTGGATTGCAAGGTCTGAGCAATCTTTGATTGACTAACCATGCGAGGGGCTAAAACTACAGCAAGAATGGCAACTATGGCAAGGATAAGGATAACAGGTAGAAAATTAGACTTATTTTTATTTGTCATTTTCATTTTTCACCTCCCCTCAGACATAAACCGATAATTTAGCCTTGAGTGTTGCATGTTAACTTCGTGTCGGGGAGATTGTCAAATCCAAACAAAAAGCTCCCCGCCAGCGATAGCCTTTCGACTACCCATACCCCTTTCGGGATATGACCGATCAAGGTGCTCTGACGAGGAGCTTCCTACCTTGATCGGTTTTCTTAGCCATGCCCCAAAAGGGTTTAGGCTTTATGCTTATATTCTATCAATTTTGAGGGTTTTTCACTACCCCTTGACTATCAGAATAAATTCTGTAAGAATTACTTATAGAAGGCACATCTGCCTTTAATCGGAATTAGTGAAGCAATAGGATTCGGACAGCAAGACCGCACGAAAGCAACTACGCAATAAAGGACACGCCGCAGGATCTTCGAAACGCCAAGCATAAATCCTCTTTTTTCCTGCAAGAGGTTTTTCAGACATAATCGGACGCAATAAACGGACTGCACGATAGCAACACGCAAAAAATGGCAGTGTGCTGGAGTTATGCAGTCCTTTTTTATGGGCTGCGAACAACGGCCTATGTCTGATGCAAATATAAACCAAAATTACTTATCGGTCAATTTTTATGCCTCGGTCTTTTTGATCCTCAAGGGTGGGCAGATTATAGGCATCAAGAAATCAGAGAACAATTCCAAGCAGTTTGTTTTTATCTTCAGAGATTTTCCCCAGAGAAAAGAACTCCTTCAACAATTCAACTTCTCCCCTGAAAATTCCCCCGATTTAATGGTCGATTTTAGGAAAGCTGTTGCCGTTATCAAAAGTTTGAAAGAAAAGCTGTGGCAACAGAAATTGTAGCAAACTTATGATCAGCCAATCTTTATTACTGGAACTGAAAAAAATACTTGAGGAGGATTTTCGCCTCAATTTAACCATGCAAGAGGTTACAAAGATGGGTGTTGCGCTTTTAGGATATTTTGAAACTTTGGCTCAGATAGAGAAGAAAACAAGTTGCCTAAATAAAAGTAAACCGTATGGAAAATAACCAAACACATAAAACCAGTAGTCCGAACTACAACAAGAAATTGTTGGAAGTTCTAAGTATCAAACCCATAGCCTTCAATCCTTTATTAGCAAAAGCAATAGGATCGGTAAAGGCAGGATTGTTGTTATCACAACTTTTATACTGGTGGGGAAAAGGTCAAAACCCAGAGTGGATCTATAAAACTATCGACGAGATTGAGGAAGAAACTGCTCTTTCAAGGTATGAACAGGATGGGGCAATTCAGAAAATTAAAAATCTAAAACTCGTTGAAGTTAAACGAAAAGGTATACCTGCAAAACGGCATTTCAAACTCAATCTGGGGAATATCAGCAAACTTGTTTGTGGAAATTCCACAAACTTATTTGAAGAAAACCAACAATCTATCCCAGAGACTACTTCAGAGATTTCTTCAGATACTGAAAGAGAAATAAATAAAGAGAAAGTTTTAGTTCCTCTTAAAGGAAAGTATTCTGACATTACCAGCCTTGGCGAAGCTGAGTTCCAGGATACAGCGCAGCGTTATCAGGTTTCGCTTGCCTTTGTTATGAGCAAATATGACGACATGGTGAATTGGCACGAATCAACTGGTAAGGTTCGAAAAAATTGGTTGGCAACCCTATGGAATTTTGTAAAACGAGACGCAATACAGATCAGAAAGGAGGCGAGCGAACATGTCAGCAAAAGAGGAATTGACGCCAGGCACATTAAATGACGATGATTTTGAGGAGCTTTGGACAGTTATCACGGTTTCAAAGAGGGAGTATCAGCTGTCGAAAAATCAAGCCAGGTTAGTTCAGGAAGCAATGGCAAGGGGTGACCGTGGGGCAATTGTGTTTCAAACATTTACGATTGCCATTCCTTATATTACTGATTTTTATCGAGAGAGAAGATTTCTTAAAGATTCTAAGACACTTCCAGGAAGAGCAACCGAAGCGCCATATGAACCAGTATCGCCAGAAAAGTATCAGGAATTTAGGGAGAAAGTAGACAAGATTTTTAATAAACAAGTTTCAAAAACAAAACAACCATGAAACATCGAGAATTGTTAACAAAGTTAGAAAGAAAACAAGCTCGATCTCTTTTATTGAGAGTAGGAATTTATAGCTCTTGGAATCCAAGAAGTTATGCAGTTTTTGAAAGACATCTTAATAAAGCCGACGACGAATCGCTGCCTATGGGAGAACGAATTAGGGCAGCTAATAAGATTGACCAGATATTTTACAGGAGGATAAAAAAACATGAACAAAATAAGTGACCAACCAGAAAAACTAATAACTTCAAAGATGCCTGGAGAGACAGAAAGTCAATATACTGCATTCCTCCTTTATTGCGAAGTAGGAAGTGTTTCCAAGCTGATCCAAGCATGGCAGCAAATATGTCGGAATCCTGTAGGAGAGTTGTCGGTGATTTTTGGCACTAAACTTGGGAATTTACCCTCAGAAAGGACGATTGAACGCTGGTCGGTTAAATACCAGTGGATTAAACGGGCAGATAAGAAGTTAACAGAAGACTTGGAGAGCTTGAAAAAGAAGTCAACTCAAATCAGGCAGAAAAGAGCATATCTGATCACGGAAGCATTCTGGAGTAAACTGCAGGCATTAAAAAAGCAAATGCAGGCAGGCGAGCCAGCAACTGTCCAGGAAGTCAAAGCATTATGGGAAATGCACAGGACAGAATTTGGAGAATCAATCGGCAAACATCAGATAGTAGGAGGCATTGACGAAGCAGAGCAAAAACCCCTTACCCCAGAAGAGGAAAAATTGTCAAAGGAAATAACAAAGTTAGAAATGGAATTTAATAAAAAACAGTTAGAGGACAACAAAGATGATAGTTCAAGTTGATATTACTTGAAGTTTCATTTATGTGTTGTGTTAGCAACAAAAACCTATGAAAGCTGTCCTGCTCTGCCGAGTATCAAGTCGAGAACAAGAAGAAACAGGCTACTCACTGCCAGCCCAGGAGAAGCTACTCAAGGGCTACGCCGAGAAGCTGGTCTTTGGAGTGACTAAAATCTTCTCCATCTCTGAATCGGCAAGCGGGAGGAAACAACGAGAGATCTTCTCATCCATGACGGAGTATGTTAAGAAAAACAACATTAAAATTATCATTTGCGAGAAGGTTGACCGCTTAACCAGAAACTTTAAAGATGCGGTGATGATCGACGAATGGCTGGAGGAGGACGAAGAACGCCAAGTCCATCTGGTCAAAGATTCCCTTATCCTCCACAAAAACTCCCGCTCCCAAGACAAACTCAATTGGGGTGTGCGCATTATCTTTGCCAAAAACTACATTGATAACTTATCCGAGGAAGTAAAGAAGGGGCAAAAGGAGAAGCTGTCACAGGGATGGTTACCTTGCCGACCACTGCCAGGATATAAAACCGTTGGTGAGCGTGGACATAAAACCCATGTCCAGGATGAAATCACCGCTCCTCTTATAAGCAGATTCCTTGAACAGTATTCAGAAGGAGACTGCTCGGTCAAAAAACTGGCTGATTTAATGTTTGAGGCGGGACTTCGCTCGTCAACAGGAGGCAGAATCTACAAAAGCCGTGTCCATCAACTTCTCAAAGACCCGTTTTACATCGGTAAGATCAGGTGGAACGGAGAGATTTATCAGGGCAAACATGAGCCTTTAATAAGTCAGGAGATTTTTGATAAGATACAGTTAGTGCTGGCTGGTAAAAATACACCTAAAATAAATAGACATATGTTTCTCTTTAAGCAATTACTCAAATGCGCCGAGTGTAAAGGCACGGTCACCTGGGAAATTCACAAGAACATTATCTATGGACATTGTAATCACTACCGCAACTGCTCCCAGAAGAAATGGACAAGAGAGGATGTGATTGAGAACCAGCTATTAACAGGCTTTGAAGGACTACAGTTAAAAAACAGCCATATTGCCGAATGGCTTAAAAAGGCTCTCAAAGAAAGCCATCAGGATGCCACTGAATACGAAACCAGCAGCCTCAAAGAACTACAAATCCGCCTGGCGCAGGTTGAGAAGCGCTTAGACCGCCTGTATGACGACAAACTGGATGAAAAGATCACCAAAGCCTTTTATGACCAGAAATTCAGGCAATATACCCAAGAGAAGGCAGACATTGTGGCAGCGATTGAGAAACATACCAAAGCCAAGAATAACCACTTTGATTTGGGGATTAACCTTTATGAACTCTCCCAGAGAGCCAAAGAAATCTACCTGCGAGCCAAAGAATGCCACCTTTTGGAAGAACAAAGACGACTTATCAATCTGGTATTTACTAACATGACCCTAACCCAAGGAGTTCTGGCTTACGAGTATTCCAAAGCCTTCAAACTGATACACAATGCAGTGCTTGAGACTAACGGTTCGAAAGTGGCTAATTTGGCAAAAAATGGAGCGAAGATTTTCGAACCTAACGAATTGCCCGATAAATCAACCCAAAAGGGGTCTTTGCGACCCTCTCGTCCTACTTGGCTGCCCAGCCACGATTCGAACGTGGATTAGATGGTCCAGAGCCATCTGGCCTACCTTTAGCCGACCGGGCAATATAATAAAAGAAAAAACAATTGTAAGGCTAATTTTAACATATTTTATGTCTATGTTACTTATAAAGTTGCAAAGTAAAGCATTTTGGGCATGAAATATCTTAGAACTTTATACGAAATAGATTTTCTGCCCGACGGGAGAATTTTTCTCTAAAATACAAGTTTCGTACTTCCCTTAATAACTACCTCGGACGGTGGCCCGAAGGGACTCCTCCGAGGTGAAGTCAGTTGGTAACCTCGGAGGTGATTTGGCCTGTCTGCAAAACTTGTGTAAAATTTAAAAGCGCTGGAATGTCTCATTGTAAATATAGAGTTATAAAAAGGGAGCAGGAATTAACTAGCGGGACGCAGGACAGAACTAATGATAATGTTGACGGAAAATTTATGAAACCGAAGAAGGACGAGATATGTGAATTAAGAAAAAATCTGCCAGGTAAGGGAGGATGTGTGTATCCGGATAGAAGTACAGGAAGCTGTCCAGTTGCAAGAAACTTTGAAGGTGCGATTCTGGTTTCTGAATGACCCTAAAAAATTAATTTTGAAGTTAGTTCCTAAAGTTGTGTTATCAGGAAGAATAAAAAACATTAAAAGAAAACCCATTTATTAAAGGTGGGTTATTTGTTGGCGGATTAGTCGTTCTGGGCTTTTCAATAACACTGATTAATGAGGTGATTGTAATTGCCTCCGCTGGAGTGTAGCTCTAAGTTTTAGCTTCTTGTTATACGCAAAAGGTAAAATCTGATCTAGAGTTATTTGTATATAGTTTACTCCCGATTATATGAAATTTTGGAGCGTCAATTTTCAGTGTAACACTGTTTTAGTAATTAATTACAGGATTGATTTAGAAATTAGAGATATGCATATAGTTAGATGTGGGTGCGGTTGAACAGGAAAAAGTCTGGAATCAAGTTTGCTATAATTGTCCCGCCAGAATTATTACTAATGAAGGACCAGTCTGCGATCCCGGGCGTTTTGCCACAAGATCAAAGGACAATCACAGACGATCAAGGCCATTATCTTGTCCAATACTTAAAGAGGGTTGTGAACAAGTAACAAATCAATTTATAAGATAAGAGCTTAAAGGTCGAAGACCTTAGCATCTGCAATCTCGCCATGAGTGATCTCCAACCGAAAGACAAGTGGTTGGAGCAGTATTAAATGTGGTTAACAGTAAAGCACCCGATTGGGCTGTTGATTGCAGTGAAGCTTAAAATTATAACAGGCTTTCAAAACAAGCCAATTTGTGTATCTTTCGAGGACTTTTCTGGATAAAAAAAATCAAGCTTGACCTTCCTTAAAGTATTCCACCTGTCTTTAAAAAGAAGGTGTCCATTTTTCAGGACGAAGTCGTAGATATCCCGAGTTATTAAAACATCATCCTCGCAGTATTTTTTTAGCTTTTCTAAACTTTCATTATCTTTTTTTTCCCAATAATAAACAGCCTTAAGTCCGGTTTCTTTTTTTTCTCGATCCAAAGTTTCTTTGGCAATTGCGTCTAAACTTATTCTTTTTCCGAAAATATCTTTGACCTTTGCCATTATGTCAAAATGAGGAAGTTTTTTGAAAGAAAAATTGGAATATGGGGAAAGCGCCGGAACATCAAAGGCAATTGAGTTAAAACCTATGATGCGATCGGCCTCCTGAAAGATTTTCCACATACGATCAAAGTCATGTTCCCAAAAACTTTGTAACTTTCCTTTAACTTCCTGATAACTATTATCTAATATTCTTGTGTAAAGAGAAACAATAGAAACTCCCAAGTCTGCCGGGTTATCTCCTTTTATATCGCTAAATAATTTTTTGGTTTCGACGTCAAAAAATACTTCACCATACATGGGGTTTATTATATCAGTTTCGGGAAAACCCCGCCCTTTCAGGGTGGGGATGAATCGAACCTGATATGTTGTCTTCTTTTAGAAGTAAACCCCGCGCTATCTGCGCGGGGAGGACGTCATAAGCTCTCTAATTTGAATTTGTAATTTTATTTCATATAATTGAACTGGTTATGAAGAAAAGTTTTGACGTCATTATTGTGGGGGCCGGACCTGCCGGAATTTTTGCTTGTTTGGAGTTTATCAAGTCGAAAAGGAAGCTTAGTGCTGCTTTGATAGACATGGGTTCAAGGTTGGAAAAAAGAAAAGAAAATGAGGTAATGAGCGGATTCGGAGGGGCAGGCACTTACTCTGATGGGAAGCTTATTTATACTGCAAAACTATCGCATGAGCGAACGTTTCATTTACTAGACCCGGAAAATTACCAAAAAATTTTAGATGAAATTGATAAGGCGTTTACAGGTTTTGGAGTTGACAGTGAGTATTATCCGAAGAATATCGATGAGGTTAGTGCGCTGGTAGAAGAAGCCCAGAAAAATGATATTGAGCTTATTGTTCGTCGTGCTCAGCATGTTGGAACGGATAGATTGAGAAAAATAATTAAAGTTATTGAGAATTATCTGCTGACAAACGGGATAAATTTAATTGAGGACACCAAAATTGTTGATTTAATTATTAAGGATCAAAAGTGTTTAGGTGTTATCGATGAAAAGGAGAATAAATACTTTGCCAAAAAGATTCTTCTTGTTCCCGGAAGGATCGGGGCTAAATGGCTTCAAGATTTAGCTGACAGGGTTGGCATTAGATATCAATATGGGATGGTTGAAGTGGGGGTCAGGGTGGAGTTTCCCAAATCAGTTATGCGAAAGTATGCTGATAGCTTATACGAAATTGTTCTTAAGGTTAGGACCAAAACATACGATGATATCATGCGTACTTTTTGTTCTTGTCCGAACGGTATGGTGACCATTGAAGAGTACGGTGACTATGTTTGTGTTAATGGTCATTCAACCTCAAACCATGAATCTGAAAATTCTAATTTTGCCTTTGTTTGTGAAGTCAATTTAACCGAACCTGTTGAAAATTCAATTGCTTACGCAGAATCAATCGCTCGTTTGGCGTCAACTATTGGAGGTGGCAAGCCAATTATTCAAAGATTAACTGATTTACGAAGAGGCCGTCGAAGTACACCGTCAAGACTTTCAAAGTCAATAGTAAGAGCATCCTTGCCCTCCAATAAAGTTACACCAGGAGATATTTCAATGGCTTTACCTCATCGGTTGGTGACAAATATTATTGAAGGTCTGGAAAAGTTGGATGTAGTTATGCCCGGAGTTAACTCAGGATCAACGCTTTTGTATGCTCCTGAAGTGAAATTCCGCTCGTCGTTTGTTTTAACCACTTACGATATGCAAACGGCTCTGAAAAACGTCTATGTCGCTGGCGACGCTTCTGGTCTTTCAGGAACAATAACAGGAGCCGCAGCTACTGGAATTATGGCTGCCAGGGGAATTTTAAGAAGCCTCTAAAAAAATCACTTTCTTATAAAAATGATTGCATTGGGTAAATTTCTGCCAGGACCGACTTTATAACCTCCGTACCATAAGGCAGTTGATCCTCCGTTATCTAAATTTAAAGCGTTTTCCATTCCCAGAGCTTTCATAACTCTGGCTGATTCGGCAACGGTCGCATTGTGAACTACTCCTATAAAGATAGTATTTCCTTTATTGGCAACGAAAGACCTTGCTCCTTTACTGCCTTTTTTGGGATCTTCATCGCCGCCAAAACTGATATTTTCCCCAGAAAGAAGTAAGGGAAAATTGGATAAAACCCCGTTGGGACCCGTGTCTCTTCCCCATTCTGAAACAGTTCCGACAAATCTTATATAATTACCCCCGAAGATGACGGCGGGATTGCCGCTATAAACATTGTTTCCAGAATTGAAGTAGGTTTTGTTTTTGTTCATAACCAGAAGGTCAAATGAGTTTGTTTTCCCAGCACAGGACGGATACTCAGCTGGACAAAAATAGCTTCCATTAACTCCGGCAAAAGCACCATTTCTTGAGACATAAGTTGCCAGAGGTAGGGTAGGACAGTTGTCAAAGCAATCACTGTCTGATGCGGTATCAACAACCACTTTAGTTGTTCCCAAATCTCCAGCAACAATACTTACCATAAAAGTTTCTGCGTCAGTCAAAACCCTTTGTCTGCTATAACCAGTCTCCGGCGCAAGATCATTTTCAGGGACACTTTGGGGAATTGTGAAACTGGCGGCAAGTTTAGCTTCTTCGCCTTTAATGTTTTGACTTAAATTATTTATCTTTTCCTGGGCTTTCAGGAAATCACGACTGGAAAGATCAACCAGTATTTTTGTAAACAGTTCATCAAATTGTTTTGTTTTATCAGTCTTTTCTTTAAGTTTAATCAAATCTTCGTAAATCAATACAGCACCTTTATAAGTTTTTTGAATGTTTGCAATTTCTTCTTGTAAAGCCACATTTTTTTTATACTGATCTTCTTTTTTAAGATTTTCCAAGTCTTTTTCAAAACTTTCTAATTTCTTAATATTCTCGTCTTTCTCCTTTTGCAGGTTCGACAATTCTTGATTTACCCGAGAGAGTTTATTTTTTGATTCAAAGGCATAAAATCTAAAAGTTAAAAAAGCCGCAAGAAAAAGAAAAGAAACAGTTAGTTTAGCAGTCTTGGAGAATTTTAATTTTTGTATTTTGGGAAATTTCCGTTTCATTTGATTTAGATTTAGAATAATGTATTAAAGCCGGTTATTGCAATGTACCATCTTTTAATATTCATATTTGAAATTGTCTTTTTGTATTTTCTTTCTAAAGATATTTATAGAAAATTTTCTGAGTCTTTTTATCGCTTGACTAAAAGTAAGAAGTTGACGGTCTACCTTACTTCGCTACTTTTCTTACCTGGAACCGCTGTTCATGAACTCTCCCACTTTATTACTGCAATACTTTTGTTCGTCCCAGTTGGAAAATTTAAGCTAACTCCTGAGTTTGAGAAAAGTTATGTAAAACTAGGAAGTGTTTCTATAGCAAGGTCCGACTTTTTCAGGAGATTTTTAATCGGCATTGCACCATTTATATTCGGAGTTGGATTGATCAGCATACTTATTTATCTTTTCCTCTCGCAAGGGCACAGCAATAACCCTTATTACATAACTTTAACTACCTACTTAATATTTACCATATCCAATACGATGTATCTGAGCAAGAGTGACCTGTCCGGGGCGTGGGAGATTGCAATTATATTTTTGTTTTTATTGGGAGCTTTTTATTTTTTGGGAGTGAGTATATCCTTCAAAAGTGATCCTGAATTGGTTAACTTGATTCAAAAAGCCGATAAAATATTACTAGTACCCATATTTATAGACTTGATTTTTATTGTTTTTAATAGGATTATAGTTAGGATATTGAGATATTAATGGGAGGTGAAAATTATGAAGGGATATATTGATGGTATAGAAAAAACGACTTTAGGAAACAGTAATTTTAGAAAAGTCCTTTTTACGGGTAAATATTTACAACTGGTTGTTATGAGTCTAAAACCGGGTGAGGAGATTGGAGCGGAAGTTCACCCCAATGTAGATCAATTTTTCAGAATCGAGGCAGGACTGGCAAAAGTAATAATTGACAAAGAGGTGTCAGAGGCAGGGGATGGTTTTGCAATTATCGTTCCGGCCGGGAGTGAACATAATATTATCAATACATCTGCCGATAAAGAGCTAAAACTTTACACAATTTACTCCCCGCCAAACCATCCAGACAAAACTGTTCACAAAACCCGCGAGGAAGCTGTAAAAGGAGAAGAACAAGAATATTAGTATCACTAAAATGGCGAGTTACAAAGTTAAAATTTTAATGACCAGTTTTGTGACCCACGATGTAAAGCGATTTATCGTTGAAAAACCGGAAGGATATAAATTTACTCCCGGGCAGGCAACAGAGATTGCCGTTAATAAACCTGGTTGGGAGGGAAAAAAACATCCCTTTACTTTTACTTCATTAAACGAAGATTTAGTTTTGGAATTTATTATCAAAGGCTATGTGCTTGATAGACATCCGGATCATGGGGGAATGACCGAAGAGCTTCATAAACTTCTTCCGGGCGATGAGCTTTTAATTGATAATCCTTGGGGAACGATAAATTATCAAGGGCCCGGGGTATTTATAGCTGGTGGTGCCGGAATTACGCCATTTATTGCCATTTTAAGACAGCTTAAAAAAGACGGCAAAATCAAGGGGAATAAATTGATTTTTTCTAACAAAAAAGCCCGCGATATTATTTTAGAGAAAGAGTTTAAGAGCATGTTCGATAATGGAGATCTTGTTCTTACTCTGACTAGGGAGAAACTTAGAGGTTATGAATATGGTAGAGTTGATACCGATTTTCTCAAGAAGTATATCGATGATTTTGCTAGGTTTTTTTACATCTGCGGCCCGAAGACGATGGTAAAAGATCTTCAAAAGTCCCTTTCCCTTCTCGGTGCAAAAACCGACTTGATTGTTTTTGAAAACTGAGTTTTGGTCAGAAAACTATGGATTATGTTATTTTTGTTGTAAAATACCGAAATTATGACAGTAGAGGCACGAAAGAAGGGTAAAAAAGCGGAAGGGCGAGTTGAAGATTTAGCTTTGAGATTGGGGTCGAGTGTTTTGAGGGATCCCGAATCAGATTACGCTGGAAAGACAGATATGACTATCGACGGTTTTCCTGTGCAAGTAAGTTGCAGTCGGAAATCTAATCGTGTTCAACGAGCTCTGAGGAAAAAGGGAATTTCTCGATTAGTTGCAGGAGAAGACGTGACTGATGAGCAAATAATTGAGGAATTGGCCAGATTAGGTGGCAGATAGATAATATTTCTCAAGACTTTAAGTTCAAGTTAATTTTTACCAATAATAATTCAGTGTTCCTTTTGATAGACAAACCCAAAGGAATTACTTCACACGATGTTGTTGACAGGGTGAGAAAGATTGTCAGGGATAACCTGCCTTTGCACAAAGGCTTCGGCGAGGCGAAGGTTGGACATGCCGGGACCTTGGATCCGAATGCAACAGGGCTTTTAATTGTCGGGGTCGGGAGAGATGCAACGAAAAAGTTAGGTGTAATTTCGAAAGGGACGATGAAAACTTACCAAGCAGAAATTTTTTTAGGGGCAGAAACCGACACAGACGATGCAGAAGGAGTTGTTATTTCGAAGGCCAAGGGGTTTTTGCCTCCAAGTGAAAAAGAAGTGAGAAACACCTTGAGGTTGTTTTCCGGAAGGCAAGAACAGATTCCTCCCGAGTATTCCGCAATAAAAATTAAGGGAAGAAAAGCTTACGAGTTGGCAAGAAAAGGAGTCAGATTAAGTCTAAGACCAAGGAAAATTACGATTTATTCAATTGAATTAGTTTCTTATAACTATCCGATTCTGAAAATTAATTGTAAGGTGTCTTCTGGAACTTATATTCGGGCATTGGGACGTGATATTGGAAGAAAACTTGGCTGTGGTGCGTATTTAAAAAATTTGAGAAGGACAAAGATCGGTGAGTGTAAAGTTGGAGATTCAGTAAAACTAGATTCTCTAAATAAAAGTAATTGGAAGGATTTTCTGGTTTTTAGTAAGTATAGATAGTGAAACAATCGAATGTTAAAAAGAGTTGGTATTATCTTGATTATTATTTTTATTTCTTTTGGGTTAATTTATGCATTATTGAGAAACCTTTATCATCTAGATCAAGATACTAGTTTGGTAACTAAAGATTTTCCTCCCAAAGAGGGCAGTAAGCTTCCCCAGGGGTTTGATTATGATAAAAAGCTATCCATACCTCAAGGGTTTAGATTAGCGGTTTTTGCTAATCTAAAAGATGTTGGGTCTCCCCGAGTTCTTGCCTTCGATCCAAACGGAATAATTGTCGTTTCAATCCCAAGTGAGGGGAAGGTCTTAGCCCTTCCTGATCGCGATAGGAATGGAATGGTAGATGAATTTGTTGTGGTTATCGACAAACTCAACAAGCCCCATGGAATTACCTTTCACGGTGAAAATTTTTTCGTTGCTGAAACAGACAAAGTTGTTAAATTTACCTTTAATACCCAGGATTTAAAAGCGGAAGATCCAAAGATACTTTTTAGCCTTCCTGCAGGCGGAAGACATTTTACCAGAACAATAAAAGTGTTCGATGACAAATTATATACAAGTGTAGGATCATCTTGTGATGTTTGTATAGAAAATGACTGGCACCGTTCAAGTGTACTTGTTTCAGATCTTGATGGAAAAAATCTTAGAGTTTATGCAGAAGGTCTGAGAAATACGGTCTTTTTTACATTTGATGAAAAAGGAAGAATGTGGGGAAATGATATGGGTAGAGATTTTCTTGGCGATGACTTACCGCCTGATGAACTGAATATTATAGAGGAGGGAAAAGATTATGGTTGGCCAAACTGCTACGGAAAGAATGTTCATGACAAAGACTTCGATAAAAAATTATACCCTCCAAGGGTCTCAGTTTGCGAAGCTCTGGAAAAGACTCTAAGCACTTTTGACTATCCTTCCCATGTTGCGCCTCTTGGACTGGTATTCATTAATTCCCCCCTTTTTTCGAAGCAAGATCAAGGAGATTTACTATCAGCGCTTCATGGTTCGTGGAATCGCAGCGTTCCGACGGGATATAAAATTGTAAAGTTGGAAATGCAAGACGATAGTACTATCGGAATGAGTGATTATATTACTGGTTGGCTCAAGGGGGAAGATGTTTTAGGTCGGCCGGTGGATTTAGTCTTTGATAAAGATGGCGTACTTTTTATCTCTGATGATAAGGCAAACTTAATTTATATCCTCACAAAAGAAGAATAATTTTGGGAAGAAAAAGGACAATTCCGGTAATTATTGAAAGAATGGCAGCTAAAAGAACAGATGCTGCTGAAACATCTTTTGCGGTTTTGGCATAGGGCTTAATTTCTGGACTCACTAAATTGGTAAGCGCTTCAAGAACAGTATTAAGTAGTTCCAAAGATATTACCCAAAATATGGTGAAGGTCAAAATAAGCCATTCAATTTTGTCAAGTTTAAGAATGAATCCTAGGAAGAGAGCTGCGATTGCAAAAAAAGAATGGATTTTCAGATTTGGTTCATTTTTAAAAGCAGTTTTGATTCCTTCAAATGCATAGCCAAAACTTTTTCTGACAGGATGTCCTATTCCCATACTGGACTTAAGTATAACAGGGTGAGTTATAATTAAAAAAGTACCGGGAGTATCAACTGTACTGTAGAGTGAGTGTTTAAGTATATCTTTTTTTAAAATGTAACTGGTCTTTCAGATATTGTTGCTGAAACTGATGTTACACGTAAATACTATGCTTGAAGATTTAAAGGAGAAAATATTTTTATCATACCTTTGTCTCGCGTCCATTTTTATTTTTATTTTTACACTTTTCAGTGTGGACAGGGTTGGTACCTACGGCGAAGCTGTTAGCTTTGGTTGTAACTGTTTCAACTTTTCAGGTGAGGTTGATTATTCAAAGACCCTAGCATATTTTGAAGGTCGACAGATTCCGATCCCCAAACTTGCTTTCGATAATGAAAATATAGACATTTTAGGAGTTGCAAACGAAGAGCGCTGGATTGAGGTTGACCTTTCTGACCAAAAACTCTATGCCTGGGAAGGTGATAAACTTTTTTTGCAAAGTTTAGTTTCAACAGGTCTTCCTTGGTGGAAAACACCGGCTGGAGAGTTTAGAATTTGGATTAAATTGAGAGCAACAAGAATGGAGGGAGGATCTGGGAATAATTATTACAATCTTCCCAACGTACCTTATGTAATGTATTTTGAGAATGAAGATATTCCAGGCTGGCGGGGTTATGGACTACATGGAACTTATTGGCATAGCAATTTTGGAACTCCTCGAAGCCATGGTTGTGTCAACCTACCGACTGAAATTGCCAAAGAGCTTTATTTTTGGACAGGACCAGTTTTACCTGAGGGTAAGTCGATGGTTAGTTCTGATAGTTTAAATCCCGGAACACGAATTGTCATACACGATTAAAATGAATCAAATTCTTTTTTCAAATATAACCATCTTTTTAGCAAGTTTTTTAATCTGGTTTATGTTTGCAGGACTGATCATTCTTTGGGTCATCGATGGCAGAATGAGAAAGGAACAGGTCCTGCATACAATATTAGCCATGCTAATTGCCTGGACACTTTCAACAATGATCAAAAGTTTATTTCCCTCTCCCAGACCCTTTGAAGTAAATGGCGCAATGCCTTTAACTTTAACAACTCCTTCGGGTGGTTCTTTTCCTTCCAACCACGCAGCTGTCGCATTTAGTTTGGCTGTCAGTATTTGGTTACACAATAAGAAAGTTGGAAACTATTTTCTAATCCTTGCTGTTCTGGTAGGAACAGGAAGAATGTTGGGAAACGTTCACTATTTTTTAGACATTTTAGGTGGAGCTGTCTTAGGAATAATAACGGCAGTTGGTGTAGAAAAGCTCCATCTGTTTAAGCTTCTCAAAAAGTAGACACTTGACAATTAGCACTTTAAGAACTAGACTGCTAATGTTAGCTTTTTGATCGCAAGTTGTTAATGGAAGAAAATAAACAAAATAATATTAGAAAAATTCCAATTGTTGCAATTCGCGGTTCAGTCGTATTTCCCCACACTGACGCTGTTCTTTCCTTTGGAAGAAAAAAAAGTGTAGCAGCGGTAAACTTTTCTTTCCAGGAAGATAAGATAGTTGGGATACTTACACAAAAAGATGCCCGGACTCCGAATCCCGGCTTTGAGGACCTATATAAAGTGGGAACCATTGGTACGATTACCCAGATGATGTCAACAGAGGGTGAAATTCATGCAGTAGTTCGGGGAAAATCTAGGATAAGACTTTTAGATCTTGTCGAAAACGAAGATTTTCTTTTGGGAAAGGTTGAAGAAATTTTAGAAGAGAAAAATGAATCTCCTGAAATAACTGCTCTTAGTAACAAGATCGAGGAACTGTTTAAAAAGGCAATAAACTTAGGTAAACAGGCAGAAATAATGACTGTAATGAGATTGGTTTCGGGGAAAGTTAGCGCCTCTGAACTGGCTGATAAAATTGCTTCTATTTTAGAGGTTGATACAAGGAAAAAACAAGACCTTTTGGAGACACTTCCAATTAAAAAGAGGCTTCTTAGGGTACATCACTATTTACTTCATGAGATTAATGTGCTTGAGCTTGAAAAGACAATTTCCTCAAAGACGCAAAGGAGGTTTGAAGATCAGATGAGAAAGGCGATGCTTAGGGAAAAGAAGAAAACTATTGAGGAAGAATTGGGTGAGATTGACGAAGGGGATTTATCTAATGAAGAGCTAAAGGAATACAAAAGAAAGATAAAAGAGTCAAAAATGCCTAAAGAAGTGCTGGAAAAAGCCAATAAAGAGTTGAAAAGGTTAAGCCAACTTTCTCCTCACAACCCTGAAGGCGGGTACATCAGAAATTACCTAGATTGGCTAACAGAAATGCCTTGGGGGGCAGTTACTCCCAATAACGTTTCAATCAAAAATGCCGCAAAAGTTTTAGAAGATGATCATTTCGGTTTGGAAAAGGTGAAGGAAAGAATAATTGAATACCTGGCAGTTATGAAAGTTAAAAGTGAATCTAAGGGTAAAAAAAGGCAAAAGACCCAAAAGGAAAAGGAGACGTCAGATTCTCAGTCGACAATTCTTTGTTTTATAGGTCCTCCAGGAGTTGGTAAAACTTCTATTGGAAAATCAATAGCAAGGGCCTTGGGAAGAAAGTTTGTCAGGATGTCATTGGGTGGAATAAGAGATGAAGCCGAGATAAGAGGCCACAGACGTACTTATGTTGGAGCACTTCCTGGAAGAATTATTCAAGGTATAAAGAACGCAGGAACCAAAAATCCTGTATTTATGTTGGACGAGATTGATAAATTGGGAGTTGATTTTAGAGGTGATCCATCATCAGCTCTTCTTGAGGCTCTCGATCCAGAGCAAAATCGAGAATTTTCAGACCACTATTTAGAAGTCGCGTTTGATCTATCACAAGTGATGTTTATTTGTACCGGGAATGTAGTAGAAGAAATACCCCCAGCCTTAAGGGACAGAATGGAGATAATTACTTTTCCCGGATATACTCAGGAGGAAAAATACAATATAGCAAAGGAATTTCTCTGGCCCAAGCAAGTCAAACTTCATGGTATTGAAAACCGGGGACTTAAAATTTCTGAGAAAGCAATCAACGAGATAATTGAAAGATATACAAGGGAAGCTGGAGTAAGGAATTTGGAGCGTAATTTGGCAACAGTTTGTAGGAAAATTGCGAGACTGGTTGCTGAAAAGAAAAAATGGAAAGAGTCGATTGGGGTTGATGAAATTAGGAAGTTTTTGGGACCGCAGAAGTTTTCTTCACTAATTGCCGAAAAAAAGGATGAAATTGGTATGGCAACCGGGCTTTCGGTTACCGCAGCAGGAGGAGAGATTCTTTTTATCGAAGTGGCTCTTATGCCTGGTAAAGGTAAGCTCACCTTAACTGGGCAATTAGGTAGTGTGATGAAAGAATCAGCTAAGGCTGCCTTTACCTGGGCAAAGTCTCATTGGAGAGAATTGGGACAGGAAAATAATTTTGGCAGAAAGATTGATGTTCATATCCATGTGCCGGAGGGAGCAGTTCCGAAAGATGGCCCATCAGCAGGAATTGCGATAACAACAGCTTTGGTTTCTGCACTTACTGGCGTTCCGACAAGAAGAGATGTTGGCATGACTGGGGAAATAACCTTGAGAGGAAGAGTTCTTGAGATAGGAGGGGTAAAAGAAAAGGTTATTGCCGCCCATCGTGCCGGGCTAAAAACAATCGTTTTGCCCAGAGACAACAAAAAAGATCTAGAGGAAGTGCCGGAAAAAACTAAAAAAGATATAAGATTTGTCTTTGTTAGTAATTATGATGAGGTTTTGGAAGTGGTTCTTAAGAGAAAACCTGTTAGCTCCAGGAGTTTAAAAAGTGTAAAATTTAGACAGAGTTCTCCTTTTTTAGTGGCTTAAGAGAAAAACTTCACTATATGTTTTCAGTTAAAATCTGGGAGGAAAATTTGTTAAAATCGATTAGACTGAAATGAAAATAATGAATTTTATTGGTGAAATACATAAATCTCTAAAAGAGGGAGGTCTTTCTAAGGCACTAGATAGCTGGGATGATCTGAGAAGTAAAAATACGCTCATTAATCTAGTTTATCATCTGGATTCTAGATTTTACGGAATTTACCCCTTATTGGAAAAATTTTTCCAGATGGACAAGGACATTGAATCTTACGGCTTACAAAACGCATCTAAATTTTTTTTAGACAACATTGGGATAAATATTGACAGAGAAGGAAAAGAGGAAACTTGGATTAAGAGTAAAAAGAAAGGTGTCTTACTATTTGGAAGTCATGAGTTTACTATTGAACCTTTTATTATTCCGTCCATCCTTCAAAGAAGTGACGTTAGTGTGATTGTTATCAAAACAGCCTATCATTTTGGTAAAAATTTTAAGAAAAATTTTATTCCGATAATGCCAAAAAGATATGCAGTTGACAGTCCAATTAGAGGTTTGAGGGATTTATTCAGCCCTGTAAATGCCCTGTACAGAAGTGAAAATCTGTCTGAAAAAGATATAATCAGACTCAATCAAGGAAGTCTTAAAAAAGCTGCTCATAAACTTGTGAATGGTGAAGTGGTGGTTATTTTTCCTGGAGCAGGTTCCCAAATTACAAATAAATGGGGAGAGGGAATAGGAAGAATAGTAAAAAATGTACTGAGTTTTGAGAATATTAATTTGGATAATATTATTCTTGTCCCCTTTCTTTTTTACGGATTATCAGTTAGAGATGTATTTAATTGTGCAAGGGAAAGGCAAAGGCAGAGGAATGAAAAAGGGAGTTTTAAGAAAATGGGTCTGATGTTTGGAAAAGAGTTAAACTTAAGAGGGTTGGTTGAGAAATTAGGTTATTCTTCAGAGCCGGTCAAGATTGCAAATTTTTTAAAGAAGAAGAGTCTGAAGGAATTTGAAACTGTTTTGTTTAAATGAACTAGTGTTATTAATGAATTTATATGTACACCCATTTTACCGGACAGGACTAGTTGACCTAACAGGTGACATATTCAGATGGCATATGCAATATTACCCTGAGGTGGCATACCTATTCCACCCCAAGGGTGGAAGGCACTTGTCAGTTGTAGGCGACCTGCATGCAGTCAGAAATGTTTTAGATCAAGATGAGTTAAAAATTGTGGATTTTGTGGTAACAAAGGGGTAAATCACAAGTTCAGATGTTACCGATATCCTGGAAGTACCTAAGCGTACAGCACAGGCAAAATTAAAGAGACTAGAGGATATAAAAGTTTTAGAAAAAATGGGTGCAGGATCTACAACCTATTGGGTTATTTCCAAGAAAGCTGTAAAGAAAACCGATAACACCCAAAATTGATTCGAACTTTTCTAGCCTCGGATTTGATAGAAAAATTGTAAAGTTGGAAAATTTAGCCTTGGGTGACGCTGCCGGGATTTGAACCCGGGTTTTTGGGATGAGAACCCAATGTCCTAAGCCTCTAGACTACAGCGCCTGGTAAATTCAAAAAAGATTGGTATATTTTAGCTTATAGTGCTGCTATTTTACAATCCTTGTAGGAACCTTGGTTTAAGGGCGTCCAAAGATGATATTAGTCTGTATTGACATTTTATTACAAAGTCTCTAAAATCCTTTTAAATCAAATTAAAAAATATGTCATTTACTCCCTCATTTTCTTTTTTTACCCAAGATATCAAGGTTGGGTAAGCTCGTGGGGAGGTTAAGTTAAATCACTTTCCCATGATTGAGGGAGTTTTTTTAGTTTTGGTAATATTAACATTGTAGACTGATAACTGATTTTTCCTTAACCAAGGTGCAGAATTCAGAATAAAAATATGAAAAAAATACAAATAACAAAAGAAGGTTTAGAAGAATTAAAGAAAGAACTTGAGGAGTTAAAAAATGTTAAAAGGCCGGAACTTGTGGAGAGGCTTTCTGATGCGAGGACTCAGGGAGATCTTACTGAAAATAGTGATTATCATAGTGCAAAGAACGATCTAGAGTTTCTTGACGGAAGGATATCTGAGATCGAGTACGTGTTTAGAAATGCCCAAGTTGTTGCCAGTTCCAGTAAAAATGCTGTTTCTGTGGGAACCAAAGTTACCCTGAGGACTGGTAGGAAGGAACATGTTTTTTATATCGTTGGCGAATGGGAAGCGGATCCAGCCGGAAAAAAAATATCCCACACTTCTCCTTTGGGAAAGGCGTTAATTGGTAAAAAGATTGGAGAAAAGGTTGAAGTTGAAGCTCCTGCTGGAAAAATAATCTACGAAATAGTCTCGATTGGATGAATTTAAGAGCGGTCTAATTTACTGTTCGCTTCGAGTTTGTTAAACTTAAGCCAAACAAAATGATGGCAAAGAATAAACTTCAGGAAATTAGAAAAATTAGACTTCAGAAAGTTGAGAAACTGCGTGAGTTAGGAATTAATCCCTACCCCTCTAAAGTTAAAGGAGAACCGAAAGCGATTGGAAAAGCGAGGAGTTTTAAAGGAAAGACTGTTGAGGTTGCTGGGAGAATAATTGGTTGGAGGGAACACGGGAATGTTGTTTTTGCTGATTTAAAGGATGAAACGGGTCAAATTCAGCTTTGGTTTCAGAAAGATAATTTGATAGAAGATTTCAAATTTCTTAAATATTTAGACATTGGTGATTTTTTGTATGCAAAAGGAAAAGTAACCAAAACTTCCGCAGGGGAAATTACAGTTGACGTTTCCGACTTCCAACTTCTCACAAAATCCATTCGTCCCCTTCCTTCAAGTTGGTACGGGTTGAAAGATATTGAGGATAGGTACAGGAAAAGATATTTGGATCTTTTGTTTAATCCCGAGGTCAGAGAGAGATTTAATGTCAGAACAAGGCTGGTACGCGAGCTTCGCAGATATCTGGACGGTTTAGGTTTTTGGGAAGTTGAAACTCCCACGTTGCAACCTCTTTACGGCGGAGCTAACGCAAAACCTTTTACTACTTACCACAACGCACTCGACAGCGATTTTTACCTGAGGATTGCCGATGAGCTTTACTTAAAACGCCTAGTAATTGGCGGTTACGAAAAAGTTTACGAAATTTGCAAAGATTTCAGAAATGAAGGTATTGATCAGTCTCACAATCCCGAGTTTACGATGGTTGAGTATTATGAGTCGTATGCTGACTACCAGCGGATTATGGATGTGACTGAGGGATTGTTTAAACATTTGGCTAAAGAAATTTTCGGTGAATTGAAAATGACGGTTGGAGGTAGAAAAATAAATATTGGAAAAAGTTGGCCAAGAATTGAGATGGTTAGTGCTATTAAAATTAACCTCGGTCTGGATGTTCTCACAGAGACTGAAAAAGCTTTAGAGAATTATTGCCGTGAAAAGCGTATAGAAATTGTCGGCGGTGAGACTAAGGGACAGCTGATCTATCTAATTTTTGAACATGAGGTTACGAATAAACTTATTGATCCAACATGGATTATTGGTTATCCGAAGGATGTAAGTCCCTTATCTAAAGATCGTAGCGATAAAGAAGGCTGGGTTGAGCGTTTTGAAGGTTACATTGGAGGAAAGGAAATTTGCGATGGTTGGAGTGAGCTTACCGACCCGATGGAGCAAAGAGCACGATTCGAAACTGATGTGAAGATTGTCAGGAAGGACAGAGAAGAAGCACAACAGGTTGATGAGGATTTTATTGAGGCAATGGAGTATGGAATGCCACCACTTGGAGGAGTTGGGATAGGAATTGATAGATTAGTAATGTTTTTTACAAACAGCTGGTCGATAAAAGAAGTTATTCTTTTCCCAACTTTGCGGCGCAAAAAATGCTAAGAAAGAAAAAAAAGAAAAGTCAAAAAAATAATTTCGATTTAATTTATTTTGTACTGGTGATACCATTTTTTATGATATTTGCCGTTTTGGCCTTACTTTTTTTAAATAAACTAGCCAAAAATAATAGGTATATCTGTAAATATTTAGGAAATATCTGGCTTGAAGGTTCGCCAAACGACGAAACTATTCGAAGGGGTTGTTTTAGTTACCAGAAGCTATATGAATGAAGGAAATGATTATTACACAGGACATTCATTTTGAAAGGCGGTGAGGTATTTATGAAAAGAGATCAGGCACTAGAACTTCTTCATAAGCATATGAAGAATGAGAATCTGAGGCGTCACTGTTACGCTGTTGAAGCTGTGATGGGTTCCTTAGCCAAAAGATTTGCTGATGATGAGGAGAAGTGGAGGATTGTCGGGCTTTTACATGATGCAGATTATGAAGAAACCAAGGACGACCCCAAAAATAAACACACAAAAGAAGTTATTAAATGGCTGGAGAAAATTGATGCGGAATCAGATATAAAAGAAGCTATCATTTCTCATGCTTGGGGTTATGTTGAGGGGGTACCAGAACCGAGAGAAAAAATGGGATGGGCGCTTTATTGTTGTGATGAGCTGACTGGTTTAATTGTTGCAGTTACCCTGGTTAAACCAGACAAAAAGCTTGCCTCGGTTACTACGGACTCTGTATTGAAAAAATGGAACTCTCCGTCATTTGCCGCGGGCGTTGATAGAAAGCAGATCGAGAAATGTACACCTCGATTAGGAATTCCTTTGAGGGAATTTATCGAAATTGCACTTTCTGCTTTGCAGGGAATATCAGAAGAGTTAGGATTATAGTAAAAAGGTTTAAAGTGATAAGTCTTATAAGTTTCTTATCATCAAAGATATGTTAGACATTCAGTTTATTCGCGAAAATAAAGATAAAGTTAAAAAGAGAGTGGCGGATAAGCAGTTGGATCCAAAAATTGTTGATAAAGTTTTGGAACTTGATGAAATAAGGCGTACTTTATTAAAAGAAATTGGAGAACTTCGGGTTGATAAAAATAAATTCGCTAAGGATAAAAATATCGAGGAAGGAAAAAGAATCAGAGAAGTATTAAAAAAACTCGAACATAAAAGAATAAAAGTTGAAGATCAGTTTACGGAAGCACTTTATCAAATTCCAAACTTACCTTCTGATGATGTAAAAGTCGGCAAAGATGAATCCGAAAATGAAGTTATTAGAAAATGGGGTGAACCAAGAAAATTTAATTTTGACCCAAAGCCTCATTGGGTATTGGGTGAAAGCTTAGGAATCATTGACACAGATTCTGGTTCGGTAGTTTCTGGTACTCGGTTTTTTTATCTAAAAGGAGATGGAGTGTTACTTGAGTTTGCATTAACCCAATTTGCATTTGCCGAATTAATTAAAGAAGGATTTACTCCAATAATTCCTCCAGTGATTATAAAAGAAGGTTCGATGAAGTCAATGGGTTATATAGAACATGGCGGAATAGATGAGATGTATGTTTTAGATAAAGATAACCTTGTTTTGGTGGGAACTAGTGAGCAGTCAATCGGACCGCTTCATTCAGTTGAAGTTTTAAAAAAAGATGAACTTCCTAAAAGATATATTGGTTATTCAACTTGTTTCCGGCGTGAAGCGGGTTCATATGGGAAAGACACAAAAGGTGCTTTTCGAGTGCATCAGTTTAATAAGACTGAAATGTTTTCTTTTACAACTGAAGACGAGTCGGATCGAGAGCATGAATACTTGCTTTCGCTCGAGGAAAAGTTCTTGCGAAAATTAGGTATTCCTTATCAAGTAAGTAAGATGTGTTCGGGTGATTTAGGATTTCCTATGGCTCGGAAATATGACCTTGAAGGATGGTTTCCGGGGGAGGGAAAATATCGGGAATTGACTTCAACTTCTACTACCACTGATTTTCAAGCGAGAAGGTTGCACATTAAATATGAGGATAGAGGTGAAAGAAAGTTTGTTCATATGTTAAATGGTACTGCATTTTCACAGCGTCCGATCTTAGCGATTTTAGAAAATTATCAGCAAGAAGACGGGTCGGTTACCATTCCTGAAGTTTTACGTAAATGGATGGGAAAGGATGTGATAAAGAAATGAGCATAGAGGATGCAGGGGAAAGATACTGTATGAATCCACACTGTGTGTTGTAGTCTAAAAGGAAGTAATGAGGAAGTTGCTATGGAATTTATTACAGGAGGCTGTCGGGATGCTGAAGTTTGCTTAGCGTGGGGTCGTAAAGCAGTGAGAGCAAGGGGAACTATGACCCGATTGGGTTTGAAGGTGGGAACTGGAGGTTTTATAGGGAAAGTGGGACGAAAGTGAAATTTTTCTACCTTTTGTTTTTCCACTTCCGAAGTGGTTTGGTTTAATTTACAGAGTTGGGAATTTTCGCTAGAATTCAGAAGAATTTGAAAATATGACTGAGAGAAAATGGAGTGGAACAGTAAGAGTTAGAGTTGATGGTGGAAAAGTGATAGCAAAGGTACAGGTGAGTGATGATGGTTTGTTAAAGATGGACTTAGGAGTGTCTCCGAATCCGAGAGGAGGTTTTATGAGACGAATTTTAGTAAAACCCTGGGAGGGAGTGGGTGTAAAAGTTGATAAACAAGGTCAATCTTCGTAGTGATCAACAAGTATTGGTAGAGTGAGTTTTGAATTTACGTCTTGTTAATTAAATTTAGGTGGAGTATACTTCAGGCTAGATTTATGGGACGAGGTGGTAAGGAGTTTACAATTCTTACGGTTGGTGAGGAAACAAAAAATTTACAGCCAGGAACTAAAGTGAGAGTAGTATTCGAGTCAGGAGGGGAAAAAAAATTCGGTGATACCGACCAAGTTGTACGTGTGGGCGGAGATGGAGAAATAGGAGTTCGTTACGCCCCAGAACTTGGTATTGGTGCCATTATATCTCTCGGGAAAAGAGTAGCTGTATATTCTGAGAACTAACACTTCAATGTATTTTTTTATCTTTCAGTTTTTCAGGCAGTGAGTTCTCTTATGACCTAATTAATTTTTCCAACCAAGGTATGTTTTTATTTTTTCTTTCCTGCCCGCTATCGCATAGCTTTTGCAAATGCAG
>MGGC01000033.1:0-2334 GCA_001792215.1 Candidatus Woesebacteria bacterium RIFCSPHIGHO2_01_FULL_38_10 | reverse complement strand
TGCCAGTTGTTTGTATTTACCATACTTATTAAAATGCTTGAGTAATTTCTTGACGGGTACTGGATTTTCTGGGTCTTGGTCAAAAAAGACTTTGGAGTAAATCTTTTGTTCCCAAGGAGAAATATGATTAAAAAAGTCCCAATGATGAAATACGTCAAAAAGTAAATACCAAACTGTTGCAGGCCCAACTCCATAAAGTTTAAGTAATTCTTCCATTTGTGTTTGCCTGTCTTTTTTTCTCAAATCCATTTCATCAATAACTCCTTTTTCAAAATAGTCATCAATTTTTTTGATAGACTTGGCTCTATATCCTACTTTTAAGTTTCGTAATTCCTGTTCGCTTACTTTTGAGAGACTGCCTTGTTTCCAGAAGCACCAGAGTTCTTTCTTATCGTACTCAAGTTTTGTTCCGTAGTTTTCAAGTAAAGCTCTGAACATTTGAATAGACCTTTTGACTGTTGCGTTTTATAAAACAATTCCAATTATTAGGTATTCATATAGGGAGCTGGGGTGTCCTGGTCTCATTCCGTATAGTTTTTTAATAATTGGTTGAAGAACTTTATCCTTCTCAAATTGTTTGTAAAAGTCAGTTAAGTCTAGGTTCAGGTTATATCTGTATTTAATTTCCTCAATTAAGGTATCAATAAATGATTTGGGCAGTTTACCGGTATAAAAGATTTCAACTTGGATTCTAGGTTTTTGCACGCTTCCTAAATTTACGAATTTGAGACCTAGGGTCTTATTCTGCCAAAGCCAAGTTTGCCATCTTATTCCTTTTTCGTAAGCATTATCACCACTTGTGAAGTGGTCTGGTTTATGGAAAGTCGAATCAAAATCAAAGGGTGTAGTTGGAATAATTTTGATTGTTTTTATTAAGTTCAGTTTCATAAATCAGTTAGCCCATCACATTTGTGGGAAATCCTCCCAATCCTCTCAAAAAACAAATTTCACTTAGATGGTAAGCTGTATGAGTAACTGACTGGAATAATGCAAGCTCGCCCGTCAAAACCTGACCCCATTCGGTTTTGATCTCTTTCTGAAAATCTTTTTTATCAAGTTTCTCCCAAATTTCCAAAGTCCTCTTATAGACTTCAACAATACTTTTTTGAGCTTTTTTTGCAGTTTTCGGTAAGGACATTTTCAATTCCTCATATTTTTTTCCAAGAACAAGGCTTTTCGTATAAAAACTGTTTTGGCAATCAAGGGCATGATTAACTATTTCGGCAATACTCCTTTGCTTTATGCCAGAGTGTTTATAAGACATTTGCTCGGGCGTCAGATCCTCAACAACTGCACAAAAATTATTCCAGACATCTTCGTTTCCAATCAAAAGAAGTTTTGAAGGATAATCATATTTTGAAAAAACAATTTTGGGTAATTTCATTTTTATCACCCCCTTTCACATTTAAAAACCTCTCTTTCTTAAATTTTCTACTTCCACAAATTACAACACTTTTCATAAGGTTTATATTTTTTTATCTAATTCAAGCCCTGACTCGTAAAAACCGTTCTTTTTGTAAAAGTTTATAGCTCTTTTATTTTTCCAGTACGCAGAAACATATAGCTTAGTGGCTTTTTGCTCTTTTGCCCATTTGATAGTGGAGTCTATTAGTTTTTGGCCTATTCCTTGTGAACGATACTCTGGGTTAACTCCTATGTTTTCAATCTCTACGTATTTACTCTTGCGGTAGCCGAAGTCTTTTATTGCTAAAGCGGCATATCCAACTGGTATTTTTCCTAAATATGCAATAAAACATTTTCCGTATTTACCATTTGCCAATTTTTTGTAATAACTGACTCCTTTTTCAGAAGAAGGCCAATCCATATCAAGGTCATCGTCGTTTTCTTTGTCGTTGATAAAAACTTGGTTATTAAGTTTTTGAATGAGCTGCCAGTCTTTGCTGTCTGCTGTTTTTATTACTATATCCACACGCAAATTATAGCTTATTTATAATGATATTATTTCCAGTATTTTTTGCCCTTTAACTTTTCAGGTAATAAATCTTCTTTAGTATATTTCTCGTAGCCCTTTCCGTATTCCAATTCCTTCATCAATTTAGTCGGAGCGTTTCTGATTTTGAGAGGTGTGGGGAGGTTGCCGTATTTTTTAACATCTTCTAATGCTCTCATATAGGCTTCATATGCCGACCTGTCTTTCTTGGTTTGAGCTAAATAAACTGTCCCTGCAGCTAAATTTTCCTGACATTCAGGGTAGCCGATTTGCTGACAGGCTTGAAAGACTGCGTTGGCTACCACTAATGCAGTAGGAGAGGCCACATCTTCGGAGGCGAATACAACCATCCGTCTTGCAATATAGAGGGGGTCTTGGCCGGC
>MGGC01000032.1:2818-37444 GCA_001792215.1 Candidatus Woesebacteria bacterium RIFCSPHIGHO2_01_FULL_38_10 | reverse complement strand
CAGGTATGTTTTTGCCCTCGTGGCGGAACTGGTAGACGCGCAGCGTTCAGAACGCTGTCTCGTTTAACGAGGTAGAGGTTCAAATCCTCTCGAGGGCACCCTTCGTTCACTCAGGGCAAGTTAACTCTGAATGAGGTGAGGAGCGCGGGTGGTGAAATTGGTATACACGCAGTCTTGAGGAGGCTGTGCCGAAAGGTGTGCAGGTTCAAGTCCTGTCCCGCGCACCAGATTCTGGTAAAATTAAGGTCGGTTAGCTCAGTTGGTTAGAGCGTACGGCTTACATCCGTAAGGTCGGGGGTTCAAATCCCTCACCGACCACTTGAGTCGAGGTAGCCAAGGTGGTCACGGCGGGCGCCTGAAGAGCGTCAGATGCGTGTTCGATTCACGCCCTCGGCACATCTTCCCCTACTTTGTCGGGATCAGGGTAAACAAAATAATCGTTTAGAGTGAAAGTAATATAGTGCGGGTGTAGTTGAGTGGTACAATGCTTCCTTGCCAAGGAAGAGATCGTGGGTTCAATTCCCATCACCCGCTCCAATTGGGAAATCGAGGGCGCTGCGTTAGCAGCGCCCATTCGTTTAGCGCTTCAAATCGGACTCTTTTGTCTTTCAGCTGCCAGTTCGAGCCAATTTTTTGCAAGAAGCTTCGTTTCTCTTCCAAATTTTCAGAATTTATTAATAAATGGGCTTGGTGAGCCTCTAAAATAAAATTCCTCGTGGGTTCGAGTCAATAATTTCCCTTTCGCCCAAAATCAGTAAGTTTTTGTTTTAACTCTGTTTTTTGGTTTATCAATTCTTCTTTTTTCTGCCATGCCTAACTTTTCTTTATTTGACATATTAAACCTAAAATTTTTTTATTAACTTTTCTACTAAATTATAGGAATAAATATTATGGATATTCTTATTTCCCCAATCTATTGCACGATTATAGCCTTGTTTTGTAAAAGGAACTAGATTTAAAGATTTGGCCAGATCATAGAGATCTAGTTTGTGGTTGATCGTCTCGATCTCCCAAGTAAAATAATTATCAGAATATTTGGAAAGTTTAACTTCGCAGCCTTTATATTCAAATTCCCAACTTTCCCAAAAATAGATCATGCCTTTATTAAAGCCAAGGTTTTCAAGTAGTGAAACAGAATTTAGAAACTCTCCCTTTTTTAGGCGGATTTCAATTTCTTGTCTCTTTTTTGCGTGAATCTTACCGATTTTCAGACTTATTTTCTCAGAATTTCCCGACTTTTTAACTCTTAAATCAATTTGATCGTCGGATTTCCAGGACCTTGATTTAGAGTCAAATCCGGGAGATAGATCCACAGACAAGCGTTTGTAATGATTTATCAATCTGCCACTTTTCTTCAGTTGAGAAAAGGTTTTTCTGAAAACTTTCTTACCTAACTTTCCTCTTATTTCAATTTCGGTATTTTTTGCAACCTTCATAAGTCTAAATATTATCTTATAGTCATCAATAGGTCAAGTTAAGACCATGGCTTTTCAATTATAAAATCCCTATCCTTAATTAGCCAATTCATAACAGATTTAGTTAGAACTATACCCGGAACGGGATCGTGATCATCTGATCTAAAGTTATTTTCATGAAGATGCAAAAACTTTATTTGAGAACCGCGATCTTTAATTAACATATCTAGTAGGCTCAGGAATTCATCCCTATTTTTACAACCCAACATTAAATGTCCGGTATCCAGACACAAATCGATTGTACGAGGCACGTAAGTCCAGTCTGTATTGTCATACTTCAAACTCCAGTTTCTATGCTCTAGCCACGGTGCATTCTCCCAATATAATTTAATAGAAAAGTTCCTCTTGAGTACTTCTCCATAAGATATATAAAATTCTCCCCTCTTAACATCTCTTACTTCCGCATGCTGAATCTCATAGGGGAGATGGACTGTTAGGCTTTTATTGCCACCAGTTTTACTTTCAATTACCGAGCGGAGGAGTAAAACATAATCTTTCCATTCCAAAAGTTCTCCTCTTGTGTAAGCATGAGCATGTCCGTTTTCAACTATCATATTCTCCGACTAGGGTATTTGCTTTAGTTGATGTCAAAATGGCAAAAAGAAAATATAGTGTTGTTTTTGGGAGAAGAAACTCGCTATAATTACTTATGCAAATGCGAAGCTGGATAAGCCGAGGTGCTCTTTTAAGACTGAAAGTTCTAAACCTAACCCTGGCGTGATATACTTTGATAGGTTCGAGCCCAGTACGGTATCCAGCTCCGAGCCCCCGTAGCTCAATGGATAGAGCGCATCGGTTCTAACGATAGGGTTGAGCGTTCGAGTCGCTCCGGGGGCACAGTATTTTTTTGTCTGTGTGAACTTTAAACTGAAGGTTCTGAAGTTATATAAATCTTACTTGCATTTCTTCTTGCACATAGGTAGAAATAGACACTTCCTGACCGGGGAATTTAGCGCCAGTTCCCCAAATTTTGGCTCGTTTCTTCACTTGTGAAAATTCAGCTCCGATTTTCTTAGCTACGTCTTTTAGAGTTTCTCCTTTGTGCATAATGATGGGGTTATTAAAAGTTGGCTCCTCATCAGATCTAACAAGATAGACTCTAGTAAACGCGAGTGTATCCCATATTTTTTTCTTTAACTCACTCAATCCAATCCCCTTTTCAGAACTGATGGCTATTATTCGGCCATCCTCACTTAGATAATATATATTATTTAAGTCACCTTCACTGTCAATAAGATCGATTTTATTGATAACGTAAATTGCCGGTAGATACAAACGATTTAACGAAAACGCATCGATGAGGCGATCAAGTGACAGTTTTTCTTTTATAATTATTTCAACATTTTTAATACCCATTTCTGAAGCTATTTCTTTGATAGTTTGATTTTCAAGATCTTGTTTTATATTTGAGTGAATGGTTATTCCACCTGATAATTTTTTTTCAATAAGTACATTTGGTCGCACAATATTTAGTCTGACCCCGCATTTCTCCAACAGTAAGTTATGTCTTTTAAAAGTATTAACTCTTTTAATATCAGTCATAAGAAGAATTAAGTCTGCACCTCTTGCCACAGATAAGACTTCACGACCTCTCCCCTTCCCTTCTTCGGCCCCTTCAATGAGTCCTGGGACGTCCAAAATCTGGATTTTTGCGTCTTTGTAGTACATCATACCTGGAATTACTGAAACAGTTGTAAATTCATAAGGGGCGACTTTGCTTTTAGCGCTTGTTAACCTATTAAGAAGAGTTGATTTTCCCGATGAAGGGGGTCCAAGTAATACTACTGTGGCGTCACCCTGTTTTCTTAGAGAATAGCCTACCCCGCCCCCTTTTTTTGTTGAAGTTTCCATGAGTTTACTTCGGAGTTTTGCTAATCTTGCCCGCAATTTTCCAATATGGTGCTCTGTTCCTTTGTGATAAGGAGATTCTCTGATTTCTTTCTCTATCGACTCAATCTGCTCGCGCAGTCGAGTTTGTTCTTGAACGAACTCCATATGGAGAAATTATATGTGGAGAAATACAAGTTTTCTAGAGAGGATTATTATGTTTTCCCAAATGGTGCGCCCGGAGGGAATCGAACCCTCACACCTGGTTCCGAAGACCAGTGTTCTATCCATTGAACTACGAGCGCGAAATTCTATACAGATTAAGAAAATCACCCCTGAATGAGCGGGTGAGCAGAATTGAACTGCCATCACCTCCTTGGAAGGGAGGCATAATAGCCTTTATACGACACCCGCACAGCTTAATTATAGCCTGACTTTTTGCTCAGATCAAAGTTTTGAATTGGGGTTAAGCCAAAGCATCCAGCCATCGACCCAGGTACTTCCGTGAATATCCAAATAATCATACCATCTTGAATTGAATTTCTTTAAACTTATATTCCAAACCCCTTTTCTTGATGTAGATGGATCAATAAGTGTCAATTTTTTACTATTTTTGTTGTAATCAGCGACGATACAATAATGCCCATCTGCATCGTCTTCCTCCAAATCATCCCACCAATTAACAACAACAATATGACCCTTTTTAAGATGATATTTTATATGAGAAATATTCGAATTATGGCGAAAATTGACTTGTTTAAAAAATTTACTTAGATAAGCAAATAATATTTGTTGGTTAGTTCCCCACCAGGGTTTATATATATCTTTGGCAATTTCGGATTGGGTTTTTTTAATACCGGCGCTTTTTAATATCATTTCTGCAATAGCCGGCCCACACCAACCCGGTTTTTCCTGATACTTTAATATTTTTTTCCAAAAATTTTTACTCATAGTATTAATAAGGAACAAAAAGCGAAGAAAAAAAGCTCTTTTCAGTTTCGAGCTGAAAACTTGATATAATTATAGCAGAATTTAAGAGAAAAATGTTTAAAGAATTACGAAACTTAACTTATTCTTCCACCCTTGGGGTGGATTAGATACGCCACCTCAGGATACTAACCAAAATCTAAGGAAAAACTTAGCGGGAACAGGATTGTCTTTGTCGGAGTGCCCAGATTCGAACTGGGGACCCCCTCGTCCCAAACGAGGTGCTCTAACCAACTGAGCCACACTCCGAGTGGGCTAGGCGGGACTCGAACCCACACAAGGAATTACCTCACACGCTCTTAAGGCGTGCGCGTATGCCAATTCCGCCACTAGCCCGCTTTTAAATTAACAATTCGAATCGGTTGTAGATATTAAGGGAAACAGATATATTTTACAATTTTATTCTTTTAGAAGCAAAGAAGGTTTAATCCGCCTTTTTATTACCAACTATGATTTCAATATCATAAGAAGAATCTTTGTTTAATTTCTCCACGGATTTTTCAAGAGAATAGCTATTTAACGCTTCCCTTATTTTTTCATAGACTTTCTCATCGACGTCCTCCTTTAAACTAACTTTAGTGGCTGTAAAATCATAAGATTTGGCATTAGCTGTTACTGGCTTACTAAATCCTGTAGAAACCAAAATATCTGATACTTTTCCAGCCTCACCGGCAATTCCCGAACCGTTTAAAATATTAATTTTGTATTTTGTTAGGTCAATTTCTTGAGAAGTAGGTGTAGGTGAAGGAATTGGAGAAGGAGTTTCGGTTGATAAAGTGCTTTCCTCCCCAACATCATTTTCTTTAGTTACGTTTTTTTGGTAGTAGTAAATTCCGCCTGCCAGAGAGCCTAATATTGCAAATGTTAATAAACTAATTGCCAGGATTTTTAATTTTGGCTTTCCTCCTTTTTCTAATTCTTTAGTGGTATCAGGTCTTACCTGGCTTAGCCATTCTTTTACTTCCCTCGAAGAAAGGTCGGGCTTGTCAGACTCTTCTTCCTTTTCTGGAACAGAAACTTTTTCTTGAGAGTCGCTTGAAGGACTCGGTTTTTTTAAATCTTCATCTGATTTTCCTATACTTTCTTGGTCGTCAGTTTTCGATTTATCATCCAACATGCTAAACGAACTTATATTCGTAGGAACCTTTCTAGAATCATAAGTAGCTTCTTTTGGAGCCGTTTCTTCAACAACAACCTTTCCTTTATTTTTGGAAGAGTAACTTTCTTCAGTCTCAGAATAAGGAGAAGTTGAAGTATCCTGAGAAGTAAAGCTTTCTTTTAAAGTTTTATCCTTTGTCTTAGGTGACATTTTCCATCATGTACTTTTAAGACAAACTTATTTATCTTAAAAGTGACTATTTCTATTTTGAAGTAAAGAAGTACGGTTTGTCAACATCCTATGCAATCTGTTAAAATACACTTAAAGTGGTGGGTGTAGCTCAGCTGGTTAGAGCGCGTGCCTGTGGAGCATGAGGTCGGCGGTTCAAGTCCGCTCACTCACCCTGATAGGACTCGAACTGTTTAATTGATGTTCGAACTCACCTCTCATATACAAAATTCGTGAGTAAATTTGAACCGATGTCCAGATGGAAAATGTAATTATATAGTATTCAGAAGCTTAACTATCCATTCTGCCTATGCCTATATATTCCCCTTCTCTTGGGAAGCCAGCTTTATAATCCTCAAGTATCTTTTTGCTTAATGGTTTAGGGTTTAGATTATCTGGAAGATTATTCAAATCCAGCCATTTTGGCCACTTTTACCGCCATATTCAGGGTCTGGCCTTTCATCTATCTCCATAAACTTATTGATGTCTCCTAAAATAAATAGCTCTAAATTTACTATAACTGAATGTAATTTAGGGTCAATTGTGTCTGACATATGGAAATTTCGCATATGGTTTATCACTTAGTAGATTCTACCCGTAACCATAGATTAGGTAAGGTTTGTCGTAAAAAGTGCAATTTAACTGCTACCAGTATCCATAGGTGGACTCTTGCTAAAAAAAGTGCCATGGTCCAAATCACCTCTTTAAAACCCTCCGGATATCGGATAATAATGCTAGGATTACTTAAAATCTCATATAACGGTGTACGCATCTTGTGAGGGGATTCTGTCACATAAGTTTGAGTATATCCTCCAGATGATCTAACCTTTTGACGTAACCAATCTTTATAGTTTTTCGGATATTTAACGTAAACAGTTGCTTGGGGAGCATATTTTATTTTAAGACCCTTATCTGCAACAATGTGGGAAATTACTGCATCTTCGGCAAGAGCATCTTCGGGCACCCTATTTACAATTCCTTTGCGAATTGCATAGAGATATCCAGAACACTCTAAAAACTTGTTTTCCCTGCTTTTCCTCAACCTCATTTGATGAGCTGTATCTGTGAGTAAGTGTGACCAAAATCCGAACATCCTGTCTTTCTTTTCGATACTTACTGGATGCCCACTTACAGCTCCAACCTCAACATTACCGAAGGGTTCTGTTAGATAAGATAAAGCATCCTTATTAATAAAAACATCGCCATCACTTAAAATTAATATATCGCCATGAACTTTCTGAAATCCCAAATTTAGGGCCGAAGGTTTACCTTTTCCCTTATCGCGTATCCAGCGAACGTGTTTGTTCCTTTTATTGTATTTTTTAACTATGCCACCTAGATTATCCGGAGAAATAATAAGTAGTTCGTCACTTGGAGATAATTGCGGAAGTACTGCTTCTATAGATTGGCTAATTGTATGCAGCTCGCGAGAAGTTGTAATAATTACACTAACCGAGTGTTTCTTGTCCATTATTAAATCTCCAACTTTTCAGACTTTTGAAGCATTGTTAAACCATGCCTAAACGTATTAGTTGAATGGAAGTGTATCTGGTGAAATTCAGGATAATTTTCCCGCAAAAAATTTACAAACTTTCTTTCTCCTTGCTGATGAATATACTCATCTTTGTTTAAAAAGTAACCTTTGGGGAATGGGTATCCATTTACGTAGTAGCCCTCAGTATTCCTTACTTTTTCATTGTAGTTGTTATTCCAAGAACCAGTATCGTGTACCAAAATAACACCATTTTTTTTGATATAATCTTTTATTTTTCGAAAGGTTATGATATTCAAATCGGTGTTGTGTGAAGCATCAAAGAAAGTTATATCTATTAAATTATTATCAATATCGCTTGGTATAAAATCTTCTTGACCTTTCAGTATAAACTTAAATCTATTGTCCTTTATTATAGTTTTTGCTATATCTTCTGACTCTTTCTTAATATCAAAACTGTACAACTTGCAATTTTTCGACATTGCAGCCAAGAAATTTCTCGAGGAATGACCTTTAGCAAAACCAAATTCCAGAATAACTTCTGGCCTAATTACCTGAACGAGTGAATAAATAAGTAATGCCTCATCCGATTGGATTGGACCAATAACTTTCTCTTCGAAATCAGTTAGGTGTTTTAAATCGTATTGCATTATCGTTTTCTGGCTATAGTATATAGTAGCTCATTTTGTTGTAAATAGTTTGGAAAATAAATCATCTGCTGCATTTATCACGCCATCCATATTAATATAATCCCAATTGCCATTTCTTCCCAGTAAATAAAGTTTTTTCTTCCCCAAGCTTTCACTTATCACTTTCTTTTTTTCGTTTAATCCTAATGTCGGGATAGGATACGTATGGTCTATGAGTTTAATATCAGTGGATTCAACCCAGTCTTCAGATTCAATAATATTGAGACGAACAAGATCCTTAATAACTTTTTGTTTTATTACATCTACTCTAACCTCTTCGGTGATTACATTTTGTGTAATCTCAGCAACGAGTGTTGTAGGAAATTTTGGGCTAAAGGCATGCATCATAGAAATTCTATAAAATGATTCATCACCTTTAAAGAAAACCCATTGACAATCGTGCACATAATTAAACTTTAATCTTTTTTTGAGTCCAACCATAACAAAATACGTATTGTTCCATTTGAATGTGTTAAAGCTCTTCGGTAATCCCGAAACCTCAACCTTTCTTAGTAAATCTGTAACTGGAATAGTAGAGATGACATCTGTACCTTCATAGGTTTTTCCTTCTTCTGTGGTTATAACCCATTGATCTTGTTTCTTGACAAGATTTTTTACTGATGTGTTTAACTTAATATGTGATCTGATGTTTAGTGCGAGATAATCTATGAAACTTTGGATTCCTTGTTCTGGATAGAAAAACTCAGCTTGCGATTTCCGCCCAATAATAGTTTTACCAAACGCAGACAAGAAAAATTCATAAAAAGGAGCCGGTTCTATTTTAATACTGACTAATTCAGTAGATATTTGAGATAACTCACAACTCCAGATTTTTTTGTTATATGGAATCATAAAGTGTTTTGCTATGCCAAAACCGCAATAACGATCGATCCAATCTGCTAACGTGACTAATTTTTTCTTCGGTTTGATAGAGGCAATTAAATATCCAATTACACATTCAATCTTTGCTTTCAAAGGTAAATCTTTAACACCCATCTCAAATGGATAATCCAAAAGATAAACTTTACCATTTTTACCTCTGTGGAAGACTTTAACTTTTCTCTTGATAACATTCATCTTTAAAGGAAGAGATTTCAAATAATCAGTTGTTTTAGGATCTTTACTATACAGCGCATGTACTCCAAAATCCCAATAATATCTTCCAGTGTTATTTGTACGAGCCAGCCCGCCAATTTTGTTTTCTTTTTCTAGAATTAGAAAATCAAAACCAGCCTCTTTCAGATTTTTACCAAATTCAACCCCAGCCAATCCACCTCCTAAGATTATTATTTTTCTTTTCATAATTTTAATATTGACTCTACTTCTACCACCACATCCGGAGAATTTATATTAAAATACAAAAAATTCCCAGTATGCGTACCCGCTTCACCTGAAGCTACCAAGCTTGTAAGTAATCCATACCAAGATAAATCTTCATGTTCTTTTTTTAAAATTAATTTTTTAATTGTCTTATTACACATTATTAAACCCGCAAATATTCTGTTGTCTTTAATAGTTCCAGAAGGTGGGTAACAAACGATTTTTTCCACATAATTCCTCTCATTGGTAAGAACTCCATAATGTTTCTCAGTTTTCTCTACAGAAGTTGTTAATAAAGTTGAAGCCGCTCTCGATTGCTTGTGTGACAGAAAAAACTCTTTAATCTCAAACCCATGTCTTATCGTATCTCCGTCTGAAATAATAAAATAGTTATCCGAAGGTTTTAGATATTTATGTAATGCCAATTGGAGTCCAGTTATAACGCCGTTTGGCTCGCCTTGATCAGTAAATGTGATCTGAGTCGTATTCCTAATAGTTGAGGTCTCAAAGTGTCTAACTATTTTCTCACCCTGATGGGCAACTACAAAGTTTATTTGACCAACACCAGCATCAATTAATGGTTGGATATTATATTCGATAATAGGTTTACCATTTATAGGAAATAATGGTTTAGGCACACTATCCTTTGTTAAATCCCTCAGTCTTGTGCCGTAGCCCCCACAAAGCACAAAAACACTAACCCTTTTGGGATCAAATTTTGACGTTATTTTGCCGGAAAGACCAGACTCCCGAACAGAAGAGTTTGTATTTAAACCGCTTTTATGGTTTAGTCTCATCTTAATATTAATTATAAGGGTATATTATAGTCTGTTAAGATATGATGAACAACTATAGGCAACTCAAAAACTTTTGTCGCCTGATTTTATTAGAATATCTAATGAAGTTTAAGTATAAATCAGAGCTTATGAAGGAAAAAGTCTAATTCTAATTATTTTGGTTTATATAAAGATGAGCTTATAACGCAATGTAGTTAAGTGAAATTATATCGGTAGGGTTAAGGCTAATCCAAGTTCGAACATCAACTGGTAAGCGACCCATAACGAGGGTTTAGTACCCTTAAACTGCTGCATTAGACCAAAGGAACAGCCTAATTTAGCGGTTCGAAATCCCCGTCTGCGAAGGCTGATGCTGGAATTGGCAACCTATCATCTAAATCTGAATATAAAGTCCGATACCATTTCTTTGTTAACAAGGTTGGACTATCTTTTAATTCCCTAAGAAGTCTTTTTAGCGAAACAACTTCGGAATCGGTATCCAGTTGTCGTCTAATGGCCATGACTATAAAGCTTCCATAATTCCTTACTGTTCACTCATGGAAGTCAGACGGTGATTGTACTTCAGGGTTGGCCCTTACAATCCCAAAACAACGCTCATAGATTGCCTTATTTATGAGGAGCGCTTCTGTATCATCTTTTATTTGCTCAATCCATTCTAACCATTTTTTGAACTTCGGATTAGTTGACATAGCGATCTATTATACTCGATTTTTACCTCATTCCCGCTAATTCTTTTAAGCTACTTTTAAGCTCTTACGCTATAATATGTCTCTATGCGAGTACTCGTTATTGAAGACGAGCATAAAATTGCCAATGCCGTTAAAAAAGGACTAACTCATGAATCATATGCGGTTGATGTGGTATATGACGGGGTTGAAGGCTATGACATGGCCTCCTCTGAACAATACGATGTCATTATTCTTGACATTATGCTTCCCGGAATGGATGGCATTGAAATTTGTAAGAAGTTACGCGCGCAAAACATTCATATCCCTATCTTAATGCTTACTTCAAAAAGTCAGGTTGAAGATAAAGTACTGGGTTTTAATTCAGGCGCAGATGATTATTTGACAAAACCTTTTGCGTTTGCTGAACTCTTAGTCCGCATAAGAGCCTTAACTCGCCGTCCCCAAAACTCTGTTGGTACAGTTTTAACTGTTGCAAATCTTACCCTCGATACCACTAATTATGAAGTGAAACGAGGTGGCAATAGAATTAGACTTTCCAATAAAGAATATGCACTTTTGGAATATCTCATGCGACATAAAAATCAAGTTGTTACCAAAGGACAAATAATCAACCATGTTTGGAACTATGATGCTGACGTGCTCCCCAATTCTGTAGAAGTATACATTCGTCATTTGCGAAGCAAAGTTGATGAACCCTTTCCTGATAAACACTTGATACACACTGTCAAAGGATTTAGTGGATATAAACTATCAGAAAAACCTTAAACTATGAGTACATTTCATTTTGCAAGACTAAAACTAACTGCTTGGTATCTTATTATCATAATGACTTTGAGCATTCTATTTAGCCTTGTTATCTATCGTGTGCTTACAGTTGAAATAGACCGTTTTGAAAGGGCGCAGAGATTTTTTATTGAAAGGAGACTTGAAGAAGGTGATCTATTACCTCCATCAGATAGAAGGCATGTTTTATTCAGGGACCGTGTTCCTATAAATCCCGAACTTATCGAAGAAACCAAGCATCGTATCTTATTGATGCTTACTCTTGCAAACGCAGGTATTTTGGTTATAACCGGTGGACTCGGCTATTTTCTTGCGGGAAGAACACTTCGACCAATTAAAAAAATGATGGACGAGCAAAACAGATTTATTACTGACGCTTCTCATGAATTAAAAACGCCTCTTACTTCACTTCGGAGCGAGTTTGAGGTAGCAATGCTGGATGAGAAGAAAATGAATCTTAAAGAAGCAAAACAACTCATCAAAAGTGGGTTTGAGGAAATTGTTAGTTTACAGAGACTCGCTGAGAATTTAATTGAACTTACTCAACAGCAGAAAAGAATAGGACATCTTAAATTCTCCGACGTATCTCTTCTTGAAATTATTGAGGCAGCATTGAAAAAAGTAATTCCTCTTGCTAAGCAAAAACACATTATCATAAAGAATGAAGTTGATGACGATATCCTTAAAGGAGAGCAGCAAAGTTTGACTGAATTATTCGTTATCCTTCTTGATAATGCAATCAAGTACAGTCCGGAGCAATCTGAAATAAAACTCTCATCACAAAAGACGGATCATCATGTAGAAATTAGAGTGTCGGATAAAGGAATGGGTATTGGTGAAAAAGATCTTCCGTATATTTTTGATAGGTTTTATCGGGCTGATAAGTCTCGTTCAAAGGTAGCAGGATATGGCTTAGGTTTATCTATTGCCAAACAGATTGTTGAAACCCACAATGGTTCAATCTTGGCTCAAAGTCGGCTAAACAAAGGAACGACGTTTATAATTCAACTTCCAGTTGGTTACTCCCAAACATCGCATTTTTAAGCCACTTTTAAGCTTCTCACTTTAGAATTCATTCATATGGCTTTAACAAAGGCATTTCTTGGCAAGTTAATAGGTGCTAAAAATTGGTTTGTAAAGGCTTCACTAGTTAAGAAATTACTGATTCTTGCACTTGTTATAGGTCTTGGTTGGATTTCCATACCGCGAATTCTAGGTACAAACAACCAGCAACCTCAATACCAAACCGCTCAAGCAGAAAAAGGTGCTCTTATTACTTCTGTTTCTGCATCTGGAACAATTTCTCAAGGCAGTAGTGCCAGTATTACAACTTCCACAACAGGAATTGTGAAAGAAGTTTATGTTCAAGATGGAGACACTGTTACTCAAGGTCAAAAGATTGCCGAGATTACCCTTGATACTGCCTCGCAACAAAAGCAGGCTGCTGCTTGGGCAAGTTATTTATCTGCCCAGAATTCACTCAAAAGCGCACAGGCAAAGATAAATTCACTTCAGTCAGCGTTGTTTAAGGCAAATCAAGCATTTATGAATGATAAAGGAGCTATACAAAATCCTAGTGAAGCCGATAAATCAGACCCGCAGTACATTATAGAAAATGCTGAATGGTTACAGGCAGAAGCAGATTATAAAAACCAGGAGGGTGTTATCAATCAAGCACGGGCTTCTTTAAATAGTTCGTGGCTTTCCTATATTCAACTTTCCTCAACTATTACTGCTCCTATGGCGGGAAAAATATCAGGCTTAACGCTTACACAGGGTTTGCCAATTAGCAGTACTCAAACAACCTCTTCAACTACAACAGGGGGCAGTTCCAGTCAAAGTGTCGGAACTATCATCGCAGAACAAAGCAGTCTTCAAGCTGCCATAAACCTAACAGAGATCGATGTAATAAAAGTTAAGCCTGGTCAAAAAGTAACACTTACATTAGACGCATTCCCAAATAAAACATTTACGGGAAAGGTTTCAACAGTCAATACAAATGGTTCTGTCAGTTCCGGGGTAACGACGTATCCGACAACCATAACTTTTGATTCAGCATTAGACAATATCTATCCCAATATGGCTGTTAATGCCACCATTATTACAAGTATTAAAGATAACGTCATCTTAGTCCCATCAGCAGCGGTTCAAATCTCAAACGGACAATCGACTGTTAGAGTAATGGGAAATGGCCAGATAACTTCGGTACCTATAGAGATTGGTGACTCAAATGATACACAAACTGAAATTATTTCAGGAATACAGGAAGGAGATACGGTTGTAACGGGAAGTACCACTCCTCAAAATGGCGCCAGCTCACAGGGAGTAACATCACCTTTTGGCGGATTCGGAGGAAGGGGCGGATTTGGTGGTGCAGGTGGAGGCGGAATTAGAAGGTAACCTATGTATGCAATTATTCAAGCAACACATCTTTCCAAAGTGTATAGAACCGGTGCAGTCGAAACAGTGGCCCTTGCTGATGTTTCCTTTGAGATAAACAAAGGTGAATTTGTAGCTATTATGGGGCCGTCCGGGTCTGGAAAGTCTACTCTCATGCATATCCTCGGAGCACTAGATACACCAACGAATGGTGAGTATGTCTTGGATGGACAAAGTGTGAGTAAACTAAACGACGATGAATTAGCTGAAATTCGAAATAAAAAAATAGGATTCGTGTTCCAGTCTTTTAATTTACTCCCTAGAAGAACTGCCCTGCAAAACGTCATGTTGCCCATGACCTATGCGGACATACCAAAAGAAGGAAGATTAGAGAAAGCCAAAAAATACTTGAAAATGGTAGGGCTTGAAGATCGAATGGAACATACCTCAAATCAATTATCGGGTGGCCAGCAACAAAGGGTGGCAATTGCCCGAGGTTTAGCAATGAATCCGGCAATCTTACTTGCAGATGAGCCAACAGGAAATATCGCCAGCGTTCAAGCCGAAGAGATTATGGCCATTTTCCAAAACTTAAACGAAGAAGGTCATACCATCGTGATGATTACTCACGAATTAGATATTGCTAAACATGCCAAAAGAATTATTCATATTAAAGACGGAAAGGTTGTCGGTGACGGTAATGGTCATAAACGAAGAAAGGTAAAAAAATAATATGGAGTACATGGAAATCATTAGTGAGGCAGTCCAAACATTAACGATCAATAAACTAAGAACAGGTCTTGCTACTTTAGGTATTGTGATTGGCATAGGAAGTGTGATTGCCTTAGTTTCTTTAGGACAAGCCAGTCAACAAGCTGTACAATCACAAATCCAATCACTAGGATCTAATCTCTTAACAGTTCAACCGGCAGGCCAAAACCAAGGTGGAGTCAGAGGTGCGGCAGGTGGAGGAACTACGTTAACCATGGAGGACGCAGAGGCCATTAAAAACTCCCCTCAAATAACAACTATAAATAAAGTTTCTCCTGAGTATTCGAGTAGAACTCAAGTAACCACCGGAAGAGCAAACACTAATACGCAAATTATGGGAGTAACGCCTACTTATGCTGATATTAGAAAAGTAACTATGGCACAAGGTAACTTCATCAGCGAACAACAAGTTAATAGCATAGCAAAAGTAGCAGTACTCGGTCCAACCGTCGTGACAAACCTTTTTGACGAAGGAGTAAGTCCAATAGGACAGACAGTGAGAATAAGTGGCCAGACTTTTATTATTATTGGAATTACGACCTCAAAAGGCGGAACAGGTTTCCAAAACCAGGATGATGTTGTTTGGGTACCGCTCACGACAGCCCAAAAACAATTATTCGGTGCCGACCATCTTACCTCAATTGCTCTTGAGGCAAAGTCTGGCGATGTAATGGTTGATGCGCAAAATGAAGTTGGATACTTGCTTTTAGCAAGACATAAACTGAATGATCCCGCTCAAGCTAACTTTTCCATCTTTAATCAACAGGATATCTTAAATACTGTTAATCAGGTAACCGGTACTTTCACAACCCTTTTAGCAGGAGTAGCTGCTATCTCACTTTTGGTAGGAGGAATCGGAATTATGAATATCATGTTAGTCACTGTTACTGAAAGAACAAGAGAGATAGGTTTACGAAAAGCCCTTGGTGCAAAAAAGAAAGTTATTATCACACAGTTTTTAATAGAATCTATTATTCTCACCTTTGCAGGTGGAATTATCGGCATTGGCGTTGGAATTTTTGCTTCGTTTTTAATTACAAACTTCACTAATTCACCTTTTGTCATATCGCCAAATTCAATACTTTTGGCTTTTCTGGTTTCAGCAGGGATAGGAATACTCTTTGGCTGGTATCCGGCACAAAAAGCCGCAAACCTACAGCCAATTGAAGCATTGCGATATGAATAACAAGCTGATTAAAATTATTGGGATACTAATTCTTATTGTTACTGTTGGATTTGCAGGGATTATCTTGACAAAAAACACCCCCAAAACTCTTATAGAAGACCAGGAGAATCAAGGCGGTTTAGAAGAAAACCTTCATCCTCTTTCGATAGAGTATATGCAACAACAATCTTATCCAGGAAGCGACATTACCATTGAGCAAACCTTGCCTGCTGGGAGTAATTACAATCAGTATATTGCCTCTTACAAATCTGATGGCTTGAAAATCTACGTTCTTTTAACAGTTCCCCAAGGTGCAAAGCCTAAAAACGGCTGGCCAGTGATTATTTTTAATCATGGGTTTATTCCTCCTGACCAATATCGGACAACTGAACGTTATGTTGCTTATGTTGATGCTCTTTCCCGCAATAGTTATATAGTTTTCAAGTCTGATTACCGAGGACATGGTAATTCTGAAGGAAAAGCAGAAGGAGGGTATGGTTCAAATGTCTATACGATTGACGTTTTGAATGCCCTGGCTTCTTTGAAAAAATACAACGAAGCAGACCCGAAGAGAATTGGCATGTGGGGACATTCAATGGGTGGAGGAATAACTCTTCGCTCAATGGTAATTTCCAAAGATATTAAAGCAGGTGTTATTTGGGCAGGGGTAGTTGGTTCTTATTCTGATTTAGTCAACAATTGGAGACGAAGAGACTGGATGCCAAAGAGCACGCCGCATTGGGCAACTTCATGGAGGCAAAACCTTATTGACCAGTATGGTACGCCTGAGCAAAATCCCCAGTTTTGGAACTCAATTTCGGCAAACTCTCATGTTGAAGATATTTCCGGGCCTATCCAACTTCAACACGCCAAAGATGACTCCCATGTTCCATTTACTTTTTCAGATAAACTAAAAAGTCAACTTCAAGAGGTTAGTAAAACCGTTGAATTCTACTCTTATGAAGATGATGACCATAATTTAACAAACAGTTTTGGTATAGCCATGGATCGTTCGATAGCCTTTTTTGATAAATATGTGAAGGGAGGTGAATAATTTTAATGAAGAAGAATAGTATTGTTATTACAGTAGTTGTGGCACTTATAGTAGCCGTAGCCGCGTTTTATGGCGGTATGCAGTATCAACAAAGACAGCGTTTTGCAGGATTTAGAGGTGGCCAAAATGGGCAGCAGTTCCAAGGAAGAGGTAATTTTCAAGGAGCACGACCTGTTAATGGTGAAATAATAAGCCAGGACGATAAAAGCATCACCGTCAAAATGCAGGATGGAAGTAGCAAAATAGTTATTTTGTTAGACCAAACCATCATCAATAAAGCGTCTGAAGGTTCTAAATCCGATTTGAAAACGGGTGAGAAAGTGGCAGCATTTGGAACTGAAAATTCAGACGGAAGCATCACGGCTCAAAACATTTCAATAGGTGGAATGCTCCGTGTGAGACAATAAAGTTGATACAATAAAAAAATGGTACGGCTTTTTAATAAGTCTGAAAAAGAATCTTTCAGTTATCCTATCATTACTGAACGCAGGCAGAGTTCTAGTAAAGTTATTTGGGTTATAGGGCCTGTTTTAGTACTGATCTTGGTTTTCGTTGTGCCAGCTTTATTTTAATTTCTTAAACCTAATCATAGAAGCGCTGCGACTTTGATATACTGATTTTGTGGACGTTTTATTCTTTCTCTCTGCGTTTTTTGCTGAAATAATCGGAACAATTGCCGGATTTGGTTCTTCAACTGTTTTCTTGCCGCTTGCACTCCTCTTCCTCGACTTTAAGACTGCGCTTGTCTTGGTCGCGCTGTTTCATATTTTTGGCAATATAGGGAAAGTGAGCTTTTTCAGGCACGGACTGGATAAGCATATTCTTCTCATCTTTGGTGTTCCCAGCGTCATTCTAACGCTTATTGGAGCATTGTTAGTGGCATACACACCACAAGATGCGTTAAAGGGTATTTTAGGGGTCTTCTTGGTTCTCTATTCCGCTGTTTCCTTATGGAAAGAAGACTTGAAAGTAAAACCCTCATTACCTACTTCAATTCTCGGTGGTGGAGTATCCGGGTTTCTTGCTGGCCTTATTGGAACTGGCGGAGCATTAAGGGGAGCATTCTTAGCCGCGTTTGGGTTACCGAAAGAAAAGTATATTGCTACTGCAGCTGCAATAGCATTAGCAGTAGACTTTACACGGCTTCCTGTTTACTTTGCTGAAGGATTTTTGAACAGCCAGTATTATTGGTATATTCCATTCCTGTTTGTGATTGCCCTTGCAGGGTCTTTTACTGGAAAACAAGTTGTGAAGAAAATACCGCAAGACAGTTTTCGTAAAATAGTACTTATAGCAATCCTGCTGATAGGTGCAAAGTTTATTTATGATCTTTTCGCATGACAAAAACTGTATGACATATGACAAAAAATAAAGGCGTACGGCCTCCAAAATTCAAAATTGTCTAAGATCTTTAAGCAAAGGTTGCTTGGGAAGGTAAAGATTTTGCCCTCAAAATAAGAACTTTTAATAACTCTCGCTCTTTGCTTTCAGCATTGATATAATACGTACGAAAGTCGTTTGGTAGACGACCCCAAATACTCCCAATCAAATTTCAGGTGTGTCTAGTCCACTCCTGGAGTGGTAAAGTGGTAAACCTGGAGTGGTAAAAATTTCGAGAAAAACTGTACTTTAACACGGGGAGAATGTTATAAAGAACTAAGTCGATAATAACCCGTTTGGCATTATCGGATATTCGCCGGTTATTGGAACTTCAATCACAATGTTATGAATTTCTTTTTTGGCAATTAAAATCGGTTGTCCAACCCGCGTAACTAATTCTTTCACTATAATTCTAATTAGTTTTTGGGCTTCGATTTCGTTTTCCTTGATTGATAAATTCCAATCCAGTCCTGGTCCGGTATTTCCTTCGAGAAGGTATATGTTGCCATTATTACTGATAAGAAAATCAAGTGTATACAGTGAACATTTTTTATTTAAAACGTTAGCAATCTTATTAGAAGTGGTTACTACTTCCTGTGGCACTTCATTTTTAGAAATATATTTTAGTAAACCCCCCTGGTGCTCATTGCAGCGGAAATCACCTGTCTTTGCCATTCTTATATAAGTCTGAATTATTTTTCCTCCGAGATATATCAGCCGAATATCAGCCGCAACTTGAGAATTTTTGTAACTAAAACCTTTATCAAACTTAACAAACGGCTGAATAATATATGATATTTTTTCATTACTTTTCATTAAAGTCATCATCATCTTTGTTTGATTAGCCTTGAACTTATAGACACGTATTCCACCAGCGCCAAACCTGTTTTTCATTACTATTTCGTCAGAAAAATCATATTTGTGTGGATGTATTAACATTATTTCGTTGAGCGACCTAAGTGCTCTATAAATACTTTCTTCAGTTGCATCTTTAATAGTTACTGTGGGGATGGAAAATTTATGGAGCTTTTTATAAGTTTTTTGTTTGTCAAAAAAAAGATTAAAAAGGTATGGATGGTTAAAAGGTTTAACTTCATAGGATGAAAAAAGTAGTTTACGACTAGTTTTGATTCTCTTGTTAATCGGCGAGAACTTGTCAAAAATTAATTTCGAATAGCCAGACTTTCTAATCTTAATCCAGCTATTGTTTTCAAAAAGCCAATAACTTCTACATCTGCCTGCTCCTGTAATATCAGTTGGAGTAGTAAAGGCCGCTTTTAAATTATTTTTTTTGCAAATTTTTAGAAAGTACCTGTAGACTACGTTGTATATTTCACCGTTTGATCCTTTAGGAAATGGTGTCAAAATGTCATTGGATAGGGAATTAGCACTCTTTGCGAGTCGGTCAGAGTACACAATCAGTACATCAAAAATGTTGATTTTTGCCATAAGAACCTGCTTTGCAGAACCTTGCGATTTCATCGAAAAAAAATATTTTAATAATGAAACACAAAACTAAATCTTTCGGGGCAAATAGGAAGATTATTGCAATATTACTACCCTATATTATACATTATACACTTTTAGCTTGTTAAGTCCTACATTCAATATCGAATCACAACCCTTTGATTGTTTAGCTTAGCAAAGAATACCTCCTTTGCGGTGTAATATCCAAGACATTTTCCGGGTTGATTATTAATCTCATCAACCACATCCTCGATTTCTTTTTGGGTTATGGTTTTAAAATCAGTTCCTTTAGAGAAATATCTCACCCCAAGTCTTTTTGCAATTTTCTTGTTCGAAACACTTCCGGATTCCCAAATTGCGATTTTGTCTCTTTCCCAATATCTGAGCTTTGTATGTTTAATCTTCTTTCACCTTGAAGCTAAATATTTTACTCTAGGGGGTTGCAATTGGATTTAGAATTTACGTAAGCTTCCACAAACTTCGCATGTGCTATGAGGAGTGCAACAAATTCTTGATATAATACTCTTCTCATGTTAGTTGATGAAATTGATATAACTTTAATAGCAGGAAAAGGTGGATCGGGATTGATTTCTTTCGGAAAGAAGAAGCATTCCGGACCGGATGGCGGAAACGGTGGCAAAGGTGGCGATTTATACCTGGTTGCAAGATCGGACATAACGCTCTTGAATCAATTTAGTAGAAAAGTCGTTTTTTCGGCAGAGAATGGTAATCCGGGTGGAAAAAACCTAAAAACAGGTAAAAACGGAAACGATTTAGAAATTAAGCTTCCAATAGGGACCTCTGTTATCGATAAAGAATCCGGTGAACTGCTATTCGAGCTAAATAAAATTGACCAGCATGAGCTTATTTGCTCCGGAGGAAAAGGAGGCAGAGGAAACTATAAATTCAGAAATCCGAGAAGAACTACTCCGCTATTTGCCCAACCAGGATTAGATGGAGAAAAAAAAGAAGTCTCATTAATTTTAAAACTAATTGCTGACTTCGGATTAATTGGCCTTCCCAACGCGGGGAAAAGCAGCTTGCTAAATGAGTTAACTAATTCTAAAGCAATAACTGCCAATTACCCTTTTACTACACTTCATCCAAACCTTGGAGTATACAAAGGTAAAGTAATTGCCGACATTCCGGGTCTTATAGAAGGAGCGTCGAGCGGAAAGGGTTTGGGGATTTCATTTTTGAAACACATTGAGAAGGTCGGAGTAATATTTCACTGTATTTCCTCAGAGTCAGAGAATCCTTTAAAGGATTACAAAACTGTGCGCCACGAACTCAAAAATTATAATGATAAATTATTGAACATTCCGGAGACTATTTTGATTACAAAGTCAGATTTAGTTAATCCAAAAGTTATAGCCGGGATGAAAATAAAATTAGGTAAATACAACAAAAATATTATTCAAGTTTCAATCTACGATTGGGATAGCATTCAAGGGCTCAAAGCGGTTTTAGAATAAATAAAATTTTATTTGTAAGATCCCCAATTTCTCAAAGAAATCACTTCTGAGCTTAGTAAATTTATCATCAATCTTCTCAAGGATTTCTTCCTTTTGGTTTTCAAGTCGTCTATCTATTTGTGTCAGATCACCTTTAGTTAATGTCATATTTCTATTTAACTTTGATTTTTCTTGGTATGCACCTCGTATAATTGCTGCCTCAAGATATATTTTGGTGTTTCTTCAACTTCTAAACCCATTGTTTTCCTTTTTTTGATAATCTCTGAAGCCAGTTCTTTAATGTCTGGCTTGTAAAATTCCACAACATTTCCATACGAAAGCGGGACATAAAATATATCATGTTTAAAAAGTGCTCCTTCTCCCCATTTAGATATAACTTTTTTACTCTCTGACAATATGCCCGCATGTTCAATTGTGGTATATAGTTTATTGCCCATTTGAGTATTTCTGTAAATTACAATGTCGCCCGTTTTAGGTGAATCAGTAGGTTCCTGTTTAAATTCTTCTATTACAGCAACAACAACCTCTTTGAAGATTACTCCTTTCAAACCTAGAACATGAGCGTAACAGTTATATTGAATAAAAGAGCCAGGGGGTGGTTCAATCACTTCTAAAATGTTACTGAATTCAGGGAAGAATACATCTCTGAATTTTTCAGAGTCGTCTGTCGGGTATTCGTCTCTATCGGAACAAAGTAAGCTAAGCCTCTCTCTTATTTGCCACGATGGTTTCCCCTCGTATATTAATATCGGTTTCATATCCGTTGCGTACGAAGTTCAGGAACGAATCTGTCCCAAAAATAACTTATAAAAGTTCTTTTTGCGTTATTTCTTGTTACGAGAAATACGCATTTCACGGCCATATTCATTTCACAAGAAACAAGCTTTCTTATTCTCATAGTGTAGAAAGATGATTAATCGTTGGTGTAGATTGGTTTGTCATATTTTCCTGTAATTAGAGGTTTCGTTTTGGATGTAACTTCTAATATAAATAAAGAGCTGGCACTACCGATAGACTCGGCTCCTTGATATCTGTTAAATTTATCAAACAACCACCTTACCATAAGTCCAGAATTACTAAATATTTCATTAACAGGCAAGAATTTTTCTTTAGCTCTATCGCTGTTCCCGTAACAAACATAAATTCTGGCTGTTTGATTCGAAGGATCTAGAGCTTGGATGGCTCTTGAGACAAATAATTTAATTCCGTCAGTTGTATATGGGGGATCTGAAAACACCACATCAAATTTACCAAAGTATGGGGCAGGAAGTGGTTTCCTTGCGTCGTAATTATCTGAACTAATACCTAATTTTTCGATTTTTGAAATTGAGCCTATTTCATCCAAGATCCGGCCATCAATATCTAGGACTGCCACCTCCAAAGCGGTATAAAGGTTTGCTACTGCTACTGAAGTAAAATCACCATCTCCCAGGAAAAGCATTTCTTTACCGCGCACATCTTCAAAAAAATTCAGTAAGCTGGCGCGTCTGGCGGTAGTCTCAATTGTAGCAGTAAACTGATCGTATTTTCTTTCAGGAGTTGGTCTTTGACTTGCGTATTTATTGAACAGTTCAACAGATTTTCTGTAATGCTCGTTCTCAAGAACAGACCAAAAATCTTCTTCCTGCCTATAACCTGGGTCAAAAAGGGAATTGACATCCTGAGATAAACCCTCTTTTAGTTGCGTATCTTTCGAGGGCGGTTTTAGAAAGGAAGAAAGAAATTCCTTTGCCTGATTCAGTGCGTTTTTGGAGACTCCAATTCTTCGTAATAATTCGTTATTTCCTATCGGCTCCCCGTCACGCAACATAAATAAAAAATCCAACACCTTCTTGCTAGAAACTCCAATTTCCTTTGAAATCTGGATAATTTTTTCATAATCAATTTTATTGTTAGCCATAACAATATTTTACCTCATTTTCTAAAATTATTAAATTTAACATTTAGGGCATAAAGAGGTATTCATAATAACCTTGGTTTCCAAAGAAATTAAGTTTGCCAGGAAGATTTTCCATAGGTTCTGACTTTTAACCTATAGCCCAATTTGGGAGTAAAAGTGGCTTTAAAATTGTTATTTCCCTAAGATTATCAATTGAGGTAAAATAAGCGTAAATTCGGTCAATTAGCTCAGTTGCGAAAGGTTCAGAAATTGTATGCTCTTTGACTCAAGCGAAATAACTTCTAAGATCCAAGGATATGCAAGCTTATTACTTCCGGAGTGATTGGTTTTGTTTATATGCTGATTAAGAAACAGACATATTTTGTGAATGGGAGTGGCGCTTTCTTTCTAAGTGTGAAAGATATTTTTTCCTAAGCCTTAAATTCCCAGGCGTTATTTCCAAAAGCTCGTCCCGCTCTAGAAAGCTTAAAGACTGTTCAAGTGATAGTTTTGTATGAGGAGTCAGCTGAATTACGCCGTCTGAAGCCTTGCTTCGCATATTGGTTAATTTCTTACCCTTACAGACGTTTATTTCTATATCATCATCCTTTGCATTTTGTCCGATTATCATTCCTTCGTAAACTTTATCTGCCGGTTCAATAAATGTTATTCCCCTCCCCTGCGCGTTTTCCAGCCCGTAGGCGAGAGCTTCACCTGCCGATTGTGAGATTAAAGCTCCGCGCCGTAGTTTGGAAATCTCGCGTCCTACAGGCTCATATCCAATAACCCAAGAACTTATAATAGCAGTCCCCTTTGTAAGGCTCAAAAGTAAACTTCTAAGGCCTATTATTGCGCGAGTCGGGATATGGTAAATGAATTCAACCTCTGTTTCTGAGATTGGATCCATATTAACCAATTTTCCAAATCTTTTTCCAAGTTCCTGGTTTACCGCCCCAACGTGTTCCTCAGGAACTATAATATCAACCTCTTCTACTGGCTCTTTTAAAATACCATCAATATTTTTGACTATGACTTTTGGTTTCCCAACTTCCATTTCATATCCTTCGCGCCGCATTGTTTCCAGAAGTATTGCCAAATGCAGCTCGCCTCGCCCGGAGATTTTGTACTTTCCGTTTTCTTGACGCTCCACTTTCAGACTCAAATTTTTTTCCATTTCTTTATTAAGCCTTTCTTCGATTTGTCTTCCTGTTGTGAATTTGCCCTCGCGGCCGGCAAATGGAGAAGTGTTGGCTCCAAGAGTTATATGCAGGGTTGGTTCGGAAATTGTAATTTCGGCAAGAGCAGTCCTATCTGAGGGGTCTGAAATTGTTTGCCCAATCTTTAGGTTTTCAATTCCCGCTAGAGCAACGATGTCTCCTGCCTCGGCAGAATCTGTTTCAATCCTATTTAGTCCTTCGTAAACAGTAATTTTTTCTATCTTGTGAAAAACTTCGGGGAATTGGGCGATAATAACTTTTTGATCATTTGCGAGTTTTCCGCTTTCAATTTTGCCGATTGCGATTTGCCCCAAGTGTGAATCGTAATCCAGGGAACTGACTAACATCTTAAAAGTTCCATCGCTCGAGTTTTTTGTAGCCGGAATATTTTCTATTATTGAATCAAGAAGAGGAGTTATATCTCCCTCCATTTCTAGATTTTCAGGAAGTTCGTTGAACGCAACCCCGCGTCTTCCAATTGCGTAGACAACAGGGAATTCTAGTTGGGAATCTTCTTTGGCTAATTCCAAAAAAAGGCTTTCAATTTTATTTACAGAGTCTTTTGGCCTTGCGTATTTTTTATCGATTTTATTTATAACAACAATCATTTTTAATCCCAACTCTAAGGCTTTTTTTAATACAAAACGAGTTTGAGGCATTGGTCCTTCTTGAGCGTCTACAATGAGGAGAGCTCCGTTTGCCATACCAAGAGTTCTCTCAACTTCTCCAGAAAAATCTGCGTGGCCGGGAGTATCGATGATATTTATTTTTGTATTTTTATAGGAAATTGCACAATTTTTGGCCAAAATTGTTATTCCTCGTTCACGCTCGAGTTCGTTGCTGTCCAAAATGCGCTCAATTCCCATTTCTTCCTGATTTTGACGAAAAGTGTGGGTTTGTTTTAACAGAGCATCTACCAAGGTTGTTTTACCGTGGTCAACGTGGGCAATTACCGCAATGTTTCTTATACTTCTTGACATATGAAAAAAACTTCCCCCCGGTTTTGTGAGGGAGGAGCATATTTTAGCACTTTTGGTCCTTTTTCGCTAAATAGCGAAATTTTTACAGACGAAGTTTTTGAAGTTGAGGGGAAGGCTGTTGGCTCGACTCCGCTCACTCACCCCAACTATAAGGTGCAAACGTAATCCATCTAACAGGAAAAAAAAGCCAGTACCTACAAGTTAATCGCGAGATGTCTTTGTAAATGAAAGCATTCTTATTCCAATAGTCCTAAATCACTGAGTGCTCTGTTAATCCGATTGCGGATATTTTCTATAACGGTTCCGTTAGTTAATCTTGATATGTCATAGTAGGTAAGTGCCTTATCAGAACGATAATCATCTCCTATTTGGTAATAATAACAGATAGCCTTCCATCTTAGCTCATTATAACGGTCTCCTTTTATGTACTTTTCCAATCTCTTTCTAAATTTAGAATCCTGAAGTGCTTTGGTAATTAACCGCCATATTTCCCATCTTGCAGAGGGAAGCGCCTCGGGTGGAAAGGTTGATTCTATTTTTAAGCTTTCTCTTAATTTCTGCCATTTTTTCTGGTTGGTCTGAGCCTCGGAGAGTCTTACGACTCTAGTTTCTAATTTACCGGCTCGCGCTGCAACTACCGGGTCATAAGATTTAGCCTCTTCAATTGAAAGTTTCGTTCCTATCCAATGAAGAACTGTTTTTAATCGACGCTGAACAATATTAATGGGTAAATCAAGTTTCTCAGCTATCTGCCATAAGGCAACTCTTGGAGGAATTTTTCCGGCCATAAGCATCCCCGTGTTAAAATACATATCTGTAACCGTTGCTTCGGAAAATTCTAGTTCTCCCATCTTTTCATATATTCCTCTCAACTTTTTATTCCCAAGTATTTGTCTGAAAGCCGATTCTTTTGTAAGAAAATCGGGATCGCGTTGTAAACGCCCTCCATCGTAAACTGCAGCATCTCTGATTCTTCCCTCCCTTAGTTCGATACCCTTATCAACGATTTGCTGTGCTAATTTACCTAATCTTTGACCTTTTAATAAATAAGCTTTAAAAAGTGATGGGGGAACCTGTATAACCATTAGAGTTTCGCCACACCGATCAATAACTTCTCTTAGAGTTTTATTATTTATTGCCTTCTGTCGATTTAAATGAACAGCTCTTGTTCCTGGAAGAATATATTGTGCATCATTATAATCCCTGACTATAAAAAATCTATCTCCAGTTTCCGGATCAATAACAGACCTAGTTCTTTCTCTTGGTTCTCCTTCAAAATCTTCTTTGCCGGGTTGTCTAGTAACTGATCGAGCAGGCCTTCCTGATCTTGCTGCTTCTCTATATTCTAAACTAGTTACTTTAGGTCTTTCCAACTCAAGCAGAATTAAACGCAAACGTGTCAAGGGAGTTTGACCTTTTCTATCTTCTTTCTCGAGAAAAGGATGTCTACCAATATAATCATCAAAATTTTTCGCTCCTAATGGCCCAGCTTGTAAGGCTTCTTTCAATGGACCAATCGATCCGACAATAACTCATAGTTGCTCATCGTTATAAGCGGGTAAATATTTTCTAAATTTCTCTAAGTCTTCTTGGACTTCTGGAGTCGTTTTTCTTCTTTCTGACATATAATAAACAAGTATTTTACTACAGGATTAAAAGAAATGTACACACAATGAGGGAGATTGAGAGTGGGGGACAATTTACACAAGTTGCATTTTAAGGGTAGTTGCCGTTATTTCTGAGAGCATGCGGACAGCCACAAAGAGTCCCTCTGAATCTTGAAACCACTTTTCTAGTTCTGGTCATTACTTCATAAAATTCCGGAGCAGATTTTCGCAATTTTGAATGAAGAGTCCTTAATGAGATCCTAGCGCTTAAAGGATCAGTTCCAGTTTCTCTTGCCTGTTTTTTCAGTTCTCGTTGAGCACTTTCCCTATAGGGGCAAGTATCGAGGCAATCTTGTTCAGGAAAGTTTAAGCAAGGAGGATTAAACTCGATCATAATTTTAAAAATGTTTCTTTGATGCCTGCCAGAGAGCATACATTGCCACAATCCATATTCTCTCATTAGACTCAAACCAATCGCCATTCTCTCCTAAAACAAGATATCTGTACTTACCTCCTCTTTTTTCCCTTTTAACTCTTGTTAATCTACCACCTCTATCAATTGCTTCAACTGTTTCTGCTCCTCTTGAAAATCTCCGCCTTAAAGCTTGAGATACCTTCTCGTAAAAAGCTTCATCGAAAATTAACTCCTTAGCTATAATATCCAACTTATCGGCATTTGCTAAGTCAAGACTCTCTAAATACTTTTGAATTTTAGGGAAAGATATTACCATCTTGATTTAAGTAAGAGTTTGACTTTACACTTAAATATCTTATAGCCTATGATATAAATAAATTTTAAGATATGCAAATTATTTTCTTTATAGTTTCATTTCTAATAAGCATTTTTTTCTATAAGTCTACCTTTCGATTTAAAAATTATTTTCCCAATTTTAGATTCAAAAACATAGAATTTTTTCCGGTTTTAAGGATAAATTTTTCAGGCAGGGTAATTCATATTCATCACTGGTTTTGGTCCTCAATTTTACTACTATCAATAACATTTTTTGTTGATGGTGGAAGGCTTGATAACTCGTTAATCAAAGGTTTTTTAACCGGAGCAATTATTGAAGGAATAACCTATCCAGACAGGGAAATAGTTCAAAGAAAGCATGTCAAGCACAACTAAACCTTCTTAAAAACCTAAATCGCCTTCCAAAAACGATTCTGATGATATAATTGAACTTGTGGTTACCATTTATCAAAGTAAAAGCGAAGAAAACGAAATTCTAATTGAAAACGAGGGTGAAACTGTTCAAACATTCGAACACAGACAAAGCATCGATCAGTCTTTTGCTCAAACTGCAACACCCCCCCCTGATAGCAAAACTGTAGGGAAACAAGACTTATCGGATAACATCTTAACTTTTCTTGATAATTATCAGAAAGATCTTAAATTAAATCTATCTGAATCTAATATTCAGGTTAGTGCAGTGCTTGGGAATATTGCCCGATTATACGAGAGGTTAAGGACACTTATTGAGTATAAAGGAGAACATGTTTTAAGAAGAAATGCGATTGAAAGGATACTTAGAAGGCTGGTCTGGGAGAAAGAAAGCATAAAAAACTCAGTTGACTCGAAAAAGATCTCCGAAAACTTAATAAGAGAATTAGTATGGGTAAGATACTTGGCAAATAATTCTATTCCTTCAAGCAGAATAAGTGAAGTGGCTAAAATTATTGACAAATATTTTTTTCTCCTTAAAAATTTAGATAATCTTCCCACGGGTCTTTCTTTAAGCAAAGTGAAAAAATGGCTATGGGGAGTTGCCTCTTCTGAAATTGAAGATTTAATTGATCCTTCCAAAAAAGATCTCTATATAAATTTAATGCTTGATTGGTTTAACTCTAATTTTGATTGGAAAGATAAAGGTCTTTCTCCAAAGAAAAGGGAAATTCAGATCTATTTAGCAATCCATCGTTCATTGGTCAAGTCTGACGAAGCAATAATGCGTTACTACCTTTTAATGAAAAGTTTTCCAGGTTGGGGTAGGTCTAATGAGGAAGATTTATATATTTTCATTAATAATTTTCCGGAAATTTTTAAAAATATTGAGAATGATCTAAATTATCCGGGAAGATACTATATTTTCAGAAAAATTCAAAAACACTCTCCCGCCTTTGAAATTTTCAGACTAATTACAGAAAAAAATTCCGAGATAGAATCTCTTATTTCTGACAGGAAAAAATTAAATAGCTCGATAAAGAGAGTTTGTGAAGAAACCTATAAAAAATTAAAAGTAAAAGTAAATAAGGGTATAATCAGAAGCATTTTTTATATCTTTTTAACTAAGGTGTTATTTGCATTTTTACTGGAAATTCCTTACGAAATATATCGTTTTGGGGATGTAAGGTATACCCCACTTTTTATAAATATTGCTCTCCCCCCTTTTATGATGTGGTTAATTAGTTTTTCTATAACAGTTCCAGGAGCCAAAAATACTCAATTGATAATAGAAAAAATAAATACTGTTATTTATAAAAGCGAAAACCCCGTACGATACCAATTCTCTATAGGAAAAAATAAGGGAAATCCTTGGCTTATCAGTATTTTTGGCATTTTTTACACTTTGCTTTTTTTTAGCGTTTTTGGAGGAATCAGTTTCTTGCTTTTTAAACTAAACTTCTCAATTTCCGGAATTTTAGTCTTTTTCGTTTTTCTTTCTTTGGTCATCCTTTTTGCATTCAGAATTAGATATCATGCTTCCCAACTCAAGGTTGAATCGGAAAAGGAAGGATTCTTTTCTCATCTAATTGGTTATCTTTCTCTACCTTTTCTCAACTTCGGATTTTATCTTTCCAAGGGTTTATCAGCACTTAATTTCTTTACGGTTTTTCTCGATTTTATTATTGAAGCTCCACTTAAAAATATTATAGAAATTTTTGAGGAATGGACGTTATTTATAAGAGAGAAAAAAGAAGAAGTAATTGAGGTACCTGAATAAGGAAAAGCCTCATCTGCGTCTAATTGTGTAATAGACCGGGTGATATAAAAAGGCTGCCGGAAGTTCCTCTAATAAAAATCTTTGAAAGTCTAGATACACCTTTCTTCTTTCTTCAATTTCTAAAAGAGTTCTTCCGTCTTCCAATAACTTATCTATCCTTGGGTCAGAGTATTTTGAAATATTTATTGATTTTTGAGTCGAGTGCCATATTGCGTATTGATCAGGGTCTCTAGGAATCTCATAAACGGTTAAATATGTTTGGAATTCGCTGGGAATAATCGATGAAACTTGTATTACTACATCAAGACCAATTTCCCTCCAATCTTGAGCAACTTTTTCAGCTACATTGAGTAAAAACGGACTACTTGCAAGTTTTAATTTCTTTGTCCTTTCTTTTCCAATTTTTTCAATCAACTCCTTAGCTCTTTCAACATTATAATCGTACTCTTTTATCTGAGGATTGTAGGCCCAGGAGTTTGGTGAGATTGGACCAAGCGCCCGAGTCATAAACTTTTCTTTATCCAAAGCGTAAGTTAAGGCTTGCCTTACCGACTTATCAGACAAAAGTTCATCCTGAGTATTAAAAAAAATTGTAACCACCTGATTTTTATTTATTTCAAGTGATTGTTCAGTATTTCTCCATTTATCCAAAGGTGAAGGATCAATTAAATCTTTTATACTATCAATTTCACCTAACTTAAAAGCCAGCTTTGTGCCATCAATACTTGGATAAAACCTGAAAATTTTTTGCTTTCTCATTCCTTCTTCCCCACCTTTATTTTCAATAATTAATTCCTGTACAAAATTTCCATTGACAATGATTTTTTTCACTTTCCACTTTCCGGTCCCCAAAAATCCTTTTCTAAATGTTGGTCTGGACACGATACCAGGAAAAGGACTAAAAGGTTCATCTAATTTAAAAACGATTGTTTTTTCGTCGGGTGTCTCTATCTTTACATCAGAAAATTGATAGATAATTTCCTGACTTACAAGTCTTTTCCCATCTTGCCAAAAAATACCATCACTCAGACTAAAAATCCAAGTTTTTCCCTTATCTGGTGTTTCCCATTTTTGGGCTAAGGAAGGCACAACGTTTCCAAAATCATCAAACGAAGTTAAACCTTCACTCAACATATTTAAAATATCCAAAGGTAGATTATTTACCGGATAACGTCCAGTTATTCCTATTCTTTCTTTTTCAACGAAAAGAAAAGGGCTAAATTGCCTGAATAAAAAAAAGACGGCAATTCCCACTACAATTCCAGAAAATATAAGTGATTTGAACTTATTAAGGTAAGCGGCTGCAAAAAATAAGGTAAAACGGATTCTTTGCATTTTAAATTGCGTATATGGGTAGTTATTAAAGAGTAAAGCGTAAGATAGAAATGATTATAAATAGCGCGGCTACAACAAAAGTTAGTTTAAAAACAACTTTTTCTAAACCCCGTCTTGTAAAGCTTGAAGCTGATACTTTCCAAGACCTTACAAAACCGGATTCTCGAGATTGAATTAGTATTAAAAAGATTAATAAGGGAGAAAGGATAATTTGAGCCAACAAAAAAATCTTAGTCATTTACCCTAATTATACTACTTTATCAACCAATAGATAAAAGAGCTTATTATCGATAGAAGGAAGGAAAAACCGATGTAAGACAAAGTTCCTTGTAAATTGATAGCGGGAAAATCGAACCACTTGCTTGAAAAACCAGAAAAGTTGAAAGCGATAACCTTAAAATCATCCACGACAAGGCTTACTACATAAATTACAATTGCAGATGATACCCATCTAAAAATACCAAAAGTAATTAAATTTAAAGGAAGTAGAAGTAAATTTATAACTGGTTTGGCTATATGTGATATGATGGTAACTCCGAAACCTGCAATAAGAAATGTCTTTATACCGTTCTCAAAAATTAAACCCCGAGCGATATTGGCCACAACCCAAAGAGAAAAAGTATCGATTGCATAATTTCTTAATACTTTTTTCACTAAAAATAATTTTACACTAAATCTACCACTTAAAAAACCTTAAAAGTTTCTAAAAAGCTTTATTTTTACAAGTTTAGTGTGGTAACTTCTGGCAAAACGGTGAGCTTCATCGCGCATCCTATGCAACAGATTACGAGCTTGACCGCTTTTTAACCTAAAAGTTATAAAGTTAATAGAATAGGAATTTTTTACAACAGGAATAACCAATAAATCTTCTCTCTTTGCTAATCCTACCACTGGAACATTAAAATTATTAAGCTCTTTGAAAAAGACAGATACCTGAGGTTTACCACCGTCAACCACAATAAGGTCTGGCATTCCCCAGGAGGAGAAATGTTTTATTCTTCTTTTAATAACCTCTCTCAAAGAATCTGTATCGCTTTTTCCCATTTTTTGTTTAATTTTAAAATGCCGATAAAAAGCTTTATCAGCATCACCATTGATAAATGTAACCATAGAGGCAGTAGGGTAACTGCCCGAAATATGGGACACGTCATAAGATTCGATTCTTTGACAATTGGATTTAATATACTTGGAAATAATTTTTTTTAGATTTATTATTTCTTGATTTCTTATATCTGCCAGAAAGTTAGGATTTTTAAGATAAAAAGTTACTGGATTGATAGGTTGAGTGACATAATCTAATTTTTCGATTTTTTTCCTTTGTAAAAGAGCCTCTTCGAATTTTTCTTCTTTTGCAAGTCGCCTCATGTCTTTCTCTAAATTCAGACGTACAACTTTTACTTTTCCAGAAAGAATAGTTTTTATCATCCTTACATTTGACTTATACCTTTTTTTTAGTTCGTTTTTTTTCGAAGAATTCCTAACCTTTTCTATCTTCGAAGGACAGGGATCACAAAGCTCAATTTGGCTGTAGAGACAGGGTTTTTTACCAACTTTATGTTGGGAAAAAGGAAAAATCTTTCTTAAAAGCCAAAGCACACTTTTGACATTGGTCGACGAAGGAAAAGGTCCGAAATATATTGAGTCTTCTTCTTCCTTTCTTACAGCTAGTACTCTTGGATAATCTTCTTTGGTTATTTTTATATATAACGGGTTTTTATCATCCTTGAGTTGGATGTTAAATTTGGGTTGAAACTTCTTAACTAAATTGGCTTCAAGTAAAAGAGATTCCAGATCTGAAGCAACTTTTATGTAAGAAAAAGATTGGGATAATTCAATCAATTTTTTGGATTTTCCGGTAAGTTTTGCTAAAAGATATGATTGCAGTCTAATGCGAAGATTTTTTGATTTACCAATATATAAGGGGAGTTCTTTTTTGTCCCAAAAAACATAGATTCCGTTACTAGTAGGAACTTTATTAAGATTTATTTTTTCTAAATTTAATTTTTCCAAATTTTCTAACATTTAGCACTAAATAATTATTTACAAAAACCAGTCTTTTTCTTATTGGCCTAAAAAAGAAAATAACAATGACTATCACCAATAGGCAAGATAAGAATAAAAGTTGTTTAACTATTATTTTACCCTTGTTAATAAAAATATCACTCTCTTCTTTACCCACCCTTATTATAATATTAAAGGGTGCTTTAGAAGCTAATATTCCGTTGGTGACTTCTAAGGAAATGTGGTATTTTGCATAAGGAGGGAAAACTTTTATAAACTCGTTTCTTATATTTTTTCCATCCATTATAATATCTGCATTTAAATTGTAGAATGCTGTCGAACCACTATTTTTAATTTCAAAGTCAATTCTGTTTTTCAAAAAGAGCGTACTTTCTTTATGGTTAATCTCTAATGATTCAACATTTTTTACCGTGTCCAAACTGGGAGTTACATGCACATCCTTTTCCAGTTCAGACTCAATTTTATAGGATCCTGCCGGGTAAGGTAGTGTGTCATCTTCTCCGTGTATAACAAATGCTAGATGCTTTAAATCAAATTTGTCAAAATAGTTGATGCCTGAGGTTGCTTCCCAGGTAGGATCAATCGGAATCCAAGTCTTTTTTTGATCATTCCAATACTCAACCCAAGAATGTAAAATATCCGACACCAAAGAGAGGGGTTGAATTTTAGGATTGTCACTATCTGCATATCCGTTAATTTCTCTCGCAGGGATGCCTTTGGCTCGAGAAATTGCGATGAAAAGATCTGTAAACTCTCTGCATGTTGAAAAGCTGGGATTGAAAAGAGCCTCTCTGGCGCCTAATCTCCCTGCTTCTTCGTTTGGTTTAACTTTATCGTAGTTATAAGAAAGGTAATTTACTACAAAATCATAAATATCTTTAGGTGACTCCAGTTCTTGTGCAAGCTTTATGATTTCAGGATCATCCGCTTGCCAAAATTTAGTCGGTTTGGAATTTGAAACTAGGTTTGCAGGGGATGTGGCGAAGTAGTTTACTGGTTTAGAAAATATTTGGATGGAGCCGCTTGCTTCAATATCCAAGACTTCTTTAGGTTTTAAAGAAAAAAAAGCTAACCAGTTGCCATCTGTATCTACCTTCAAATCTATTGGAGGGGGTGAGATTTTGTCTAAATAAACCTTCTGACTTGGGGTATCGGGTGGAATAGTTATATCTTTTAGCGAATTAACCTCTGAAGTATTTTTAAGATGGTAAGTCAGTCTAAAGTCATAAGTTTGAAAACTTCCGAAGATGACATTAACTCCCAATTTTCTAACCTCTTCACCTTTAAAAATATAAAGACGTCTTCCTCCGATTAGTTTAGTTTCAGTCTGCTCCGGAGATATATATGCCAGTTCACCAAAAAAATTGGGTATCGAAAGGGTAAGATTGTAATTATCAAATGTATTATCTAAAATTTTTGGTATCGATATTTCCCAAATTTCGCCAATTCTTGAAACTAGATTTTTCTCCTGGTAAGTTAGCACGAAAGTTCTTAGATTATCTTTACCAACTACTTTTTCCGGAAAGTCAAGAATTAATTGAAAAGTATCATTTTCCTTATTTACTCT
>MGGC01000032.1:0-2706 GCA_001792215.1 Candidatus Woesebacteria bacterium RIFCSPHIGHO2_01_FULL_38_10 | reverse complement strand
AGAGAGTCAACCTTTATAAAAAAATTAAAAAAGAAAAAAAGAATAACTAAGATTTTCTTTCGCATTAAGATTTTTTCCTTTTTTTCAAAAAGTAAGCTGTATAACCGTTTTTACTATTTTTAATGAAATCAACTGTTCCTTCTGCAACAAGATAGCCTCCTTTTTCTCCGCCCTCTGGACCCAAATCAATAATCCAATCTGAATTTTTTATTACATCCAAATTATGTTCAATTATAAAAACACTATTTCCTTTTGCCACGAGAATTTTGAGAACTGTCAGGAGTTTCTCAACGTCAGCAAAATGAAGCCCGGTTGTCGGTTCATCTAAAATATAAACAGTGTTCCCTCCGGATTTTTTAGATAATTCAGCTGATAGTTTTACCCTTTGTGCTTCACCTCCTGAAAGAGTAGTTGCTGGTTGTCCCAATTGGATATAACCAAGCCCAACGGATTTGATTGTTTCAAGCTTTGATTGTATATATCTATGAGCATGAAAAAATTCTTCTGCTTCGCCTACAGTCATACCCAAAACTTCAGCTATATTTTTTCCCTTAAAGTTTATTTCTAAAGTCTGTGAGTTGAATCTTTTGCCTTTACAAACTTCACAATTAATCCAAATATCACTCATAAATTGCATTTCAATTTTTATTTTTCCCTGGCCTTCACAAGCGTCACACCTTCCTCCTTTTAGATTAAAAGAAAATCTGCCCTTTTTAAAACCGTTTGCACGAGCTTCATAAGTTTGCGCATAAATTTCCCTTATCAGGTCAAATACTTTTGTATAAGTTGCTGGATTACTTCTTGGCGTTCTACCGATCGGAGACTGATCAACCAGAACTACTCTGGAAATATTTTCCCATCCCTCCAATCTTTTATGCTTACCGATACTTCCGCGAAAACGGGGGTTAAGTTTTTGAGACAGGGCTGGGTATAAAGTCTCAGAAAGTAGTGTTGATTTGCCACTACCGGAAACTCCAGTCACAACAACCATCTTTTTCAGGGGAAATATTACGTCTATGGACTTCAGATTGTATTGAGAACACCCATAAATATTAATCGTGTCCAGGGATTTAACAGGCCTTTCTTTAAATACTTGATCTTGGTCAACAGGAATTATTATCCTAATCTTTTTTTCCCCTGACAAGTAGTTACCTGTTTCTGATTGTTGTGAGTGTGAAATTTCTTCCGGGGTGCCAAAGAAAACAATTTTTCCACCGTATTTACCCGCACCGGGGCCAAAATCAAAAACAAAGTCGGAATTCCTTATCGTTTCTTCATCGTGCTCGACAACAATTACGGTATTACCCAAATCCCTTAGTTTTTTAAGTGTTTTTAGAAGTTTTTGATTATCTCTCGGGTGAAGGCCAATTGTTGGCTCATCAAGTACATACAAGACACCGGTCAAGCCAGAACCGATCTGGCTTGCCAATCTTATTCTTTGTGCTTCACCGCTAGAAAGCGTGCTGGCCCCTCTCTCCAAAGTCAAATAGTCAAGTCCCGTACTTATTAAAAATTCTAGCCTTTTGACGATTTCATCTATTATAAGACCAACTATATTTTTTTCCTTATTGGATAGACAAGACACATCCGAATTCAAATTTTCTATCCAGATTAAACTCTCTGATATAGATAATTTGGTAATATCGGATATTGATAGGCCAGCAATTGTGATACTTAAAGCTTCATTTTTAAGTCTGGTTCCTGTACATACTGGGCAGATGACTTCTTGCATGTATTTTTCAATTTCATGTCTTACCCATTCTGATTCTGTGGTTTTATACCTTCTTTCCAGCTCTAAAATTACCCCGGGAAAGATTTCATGAATTCTGGTTAACTTGCCAAACCTATTAGTTCCTTGAACCTCAAAGTTTTCCTCACCCGTCCCACATAGTAAAATGTTTTTTTGGTTATTATTTAAGTTTTTTATGGGATTAGTTGAGTCTATACCTTTTTCTTGACAAACTTTTAATATCAATCTGGCATACCAAGTATCATGTTCAAAAATGTTGGCAAATGGAAGTATTCCCCCTTCCTTGATAGAAATTTCTTCAGAGAAAATAAAATTTGGGTCGACTTTGGAAATTTTGCCTATACCGTTGCAACTTTGGCAGGCTCCCTGTGGAGAATTAAAAGAAAATGTTCTTGGTTCAATCTCGGAGATCTGTATATTATCTTTGGGGCAGGAAAACTTTTCAGAAAAAAGACTGTCTAAAAATTGCCTTGGATATAAGGGAAGTTCAAAAGATTTATCTACTATCTCAGAAAAGATGATTAAACCATCGGAAAGAGATAACCCCTGCTCGATTGAATCGCTTAGTCTAGTTTTAAGATTTCCTATAAACAACCCATCTTTCAAATCTTTCTCTCCAAAAGAAAATCTGTCTATGACGGCTTCAATAGTATGCTTATTGGTTTTTATTAATACAAAATCTTCGTTCAAATCTTTTATTTCTCTATCGACTCTTACTTGACTAAATCCTTTAGCTTTTAAATTAGCAAAAAGGTTAGCGAATTCCCCTTTTCGATTAATAACAATTGGTGAGAGTATTAAAAATTTAACCGACTTTTGTGTAAGAAGTTTTTCTTGGCAAAGCTTAAGTGCTGCTTGAACAATCTCATCCAATGACTGACTTGATATTTCTTTTCCGCAGACAGGACAGTGGGGATGCCCGGCTCTAGCAAAAAGAAGCCTTAAATAGTCGTAAA
>MGGC01000031.1:26529-27566 GCA_001792215.1 Candidatus Woesebacteria bacterium RIFCSPHIGHO2_01_FULL_38_10 | reverse complement strand
GACAAAAAGATTAGATACTTGTTTATCAAGAGTATTGATAGGATGACACGAGCTGGTTCAGCAATTTATGGTTTACTCAAAACACAATTGGCTAAGTATGGCGTAGATGTAATTGATGTTTATGGAGTGATTAGCCAACAGCGAATTAATACCCTTGAACACTTAGGTATAAAGTATAAATGGTCTGAGTATAGTCCTTCGTTCATTACAGAACTTTTGGAAGCTGAACGAGCAAAGAGTGAAGTTAGGGATATCTTAACGAGGTTGATTTCTGCTGAAATTCGATATGTAAGAAGCGGGTATAGAGTTAGACCAGCACCAATGGGTTTCATCAACCAGAAAGTGGATACAGCAGAGCAAGGAAGACGTGTAACTCTATCACCACACCCAGAGGAAGCAGAATGGTTTATTCAAATGTTTGAACTTGCAGGACAAGGAAATTTATCAGACCTAGAAGTAGTCGATGGAGTTAATGCGATAGGGTTCAAGTCAAGAGTTCAAAAACTCCACGATAAAAATGATAAGACAAAGGTTATTGGTTTTCGTGGTGGTAAGCCACTAACTGTAAAGCAACTACAAAGATATATAAGAAATCCAATTTACGCAGGAGTTAACGACGAACTATGGACAGAGGGAAAACCAGTAAAATGTAAGTTTGATGGATTGGTTTCAATTGAACTATTTAACAAGGCAAATAAGGGTAAAGTTAGGATTGTTGAAGAAGGCGATACTATCCGAATTGTGAAAGGTAAAACACCAGAATGGTTACTAACAAAACACAAAGATAATCCACTATTCCCCTACAAAGAGCAGGTCTTATGCCCTACTTGCAAACAACCACTTTTAGGCAGTGCTCCGAGGAGCAAATCAGGCAAGCACGTTCCAACTTATCATTGTGGTAGGAAGCATAAATACTGGGGAATAAACAAAATAAAGTTTGATATAACCATTAGTGATTTTGTCAAAGAAATCAGGTTTAGCGAGAGGTTCAAACAGAAATTTAGGGAAGTAGTATTAGATGAATGGGAAAAGAGGCG
>MGGC01000031.1:24487-26501 GCA_001792215.1 Candidatus Woesebacteria bacterium RIFCSPHIGHO2_01_FULL_38_10 | reverse complement strand
GGTTCAAACAGAAATTTAGGGAAGTAGTATTAGATGAATGGGAAAAGAGGCGTGATAAGGCAATCAACGACTCTACAAGCCAACAACACAGGGTATTGGAGCTTACTCAACAGAAACAACTCATCGTCGATAAAATCAAAGTACTCACTAATCCTATTAGCTTAATGGCAATGGAACAGGAGTTAGAGAAACTAGAACAAACCATAGCACAAGCTACCTACCAGAGGGATAAGAAGGAAGAAGAACAGGTAGATATAGAGGTTGTACTAAATTACAGTAAATTCTTCATGGAACACCTTGAAGAATTGTTGCTGGGAAGCACAAATCCATTCAAAAATGCCTCACTTTTTGGTCTTGTTTTTGATGAGCCACCAACCTACTTTGAACTGGTTAATCGAACACCCAGATTAGCCCCTCTTTTCGAGCTAAACGAGAAATACAACACTTCAAAAACACTATCTGTGACCCTACCGGGAGTCGAACCCGGGTTTGCACCTTGAAAGGGTGCCGTCCTAACCATTAGACGATAGGGCCGGGAATTAAAGCAATTCTAACACTAAGCAAAACCTAATTCCAGATTGAACTTGTGCCGAGCGGTTTGAACAGTTATAACTCTCCTATCAAAAACTTTCTTGAGATTTAACAGAGGGCCGATACTCTTTCCGAACCTATTTGAGCCTGAAACTTGACAAGTAGCCTATAATAATTAATATGGCATTATTAGACCTTGATAAATGTTTTACTTTTTTGAGAGCAGGTTCACAAGAACGCGAGACCTCGGCAAACCCAAGAGCTCCAGGAGCTAAAGAAAAAGAAGTGAAAAAAGAAGAAGATCGTTGGGGATGTAGTATGCCAAACTGTGAATGGAGTTATACTGGCCTTAGTTTTCGGGCATTGAGAGAATTTGGCAAACACAACAGAACTGCTCACGGAAATGGTCAAATAGGTAACACCCGAGCACATATAGAACGAATTTAGATCTTCTCCTTGCTCCAATGCTACAATATACCCATCTTGCCTGAATTTGTAGATTTTATGACTAAACTTAACTCACAACAATTAAGAGTTTCTAAACCCGGTAAAAATGACCTGGTTAAAATTAAAAGAAACCCAATTTATCTTGTTCTTGATCGGATAATTGACACTTACAACATTGGTTCTCTTTTCAGGCTGGCTGATGCGATTGCAGCCGAAAAGGTTTACTTATGCGGAAAAATGGAATATCCCCCGTCTTCGAGAATTCATAAAGCAGCTGTTGGTACTGAAAAATGGGTGCCTTGGGTCAGGTACAAGTCTGCACCTGATGCTATAAAAGATCTTAAGTTTCTAGGAACTCAAATTATTGCGGTTGAACAGGATAAAAGAGCTATCAGCTTACGACCCTTAACAAAAAGCAAATTCCAGTTTCCTTGTGCTATTGTTGTCGGAAACGAAACAGGAGGAATTGGTAAAAAAGTTTTAGATGCAGCGGATATAATCGTGGAACTTCCAATGTATGGGGTAAATAAATCGTTTAACGTCTGGGGTTCAGCAGCGGTGGTAGCCTACAAATGTCTTGAGTCAATATGATAGAATGAAGTATGGGTATTTTTGATGCAGTAAAGGGAATAATCAATACATCCCAAGGTCCCGTAGAATATGGACCTAAAAAGGATGATAAAGGAGTCCGGTGGACAAGACCCGGAGGAGAACCAGGCGGACATGAAACAAGTGATAAAGGGGGTCATCATTCAGAAGATCACTTAACCGGAAATAGCCAGGGATGGAAGATATAGTTGTTTAACTTTTTAGTGCTTCGTCTATTGTTACTTTTATACTCTCGTACGGAAGTGCGCCGGGAATAAGCCAGGCTTCGCCTTTTTGATTGATAATTAAATTCCCCGGAGTTCCTGTAATTCCCGCCTTTACCCCACCCTGATACTGATTTTCAACCTTACCTTTATACCTTTTTTCATCAACACACTTCTGGAAAGATTCTTTGTTTACCCCAACCGAAACTGCAATGGCTGAAAGG
>MGGC01000031.1:15634-24476 GCA_001792215.1 Candidatus Woesebacteria bacterium RIFCSPHIGHO2_01_FULL_38_10 | reverse complement strand
AGTCTGGTCCTCAAAAACTTTATCAGCAAATACCCAAAATCCCTCTTCCCCCTTAAGCTCAAAAGCACACTCTGAGGCTTCAGCCGCCGGTCTGGCTTTGGGGTGAATTGCATCAAGCGGAAAGTGCCTATAAACCCAGGCAACATCGTTTCCATACGCCTCAAGAACCTGCTTAACTGTCGGGTGAAATCTTGAACAAAACGGGCATTCAAAATCCGAGTATTCGATAAGAAATACCCTAGCGTTACGAGAACCTTTTACATGATCAGTTTCAGACACTTTTTCAATTTTTCCCGCCTGATCGGAAGAAAGCTTGCCACTGGGCGGAACTTGTGGCTGATTAACATCTTCTCCGGGGGTAGGGATTTGAATTTCAGTACCTTTCACCAGCTCGCCTTTTTCAAGATTTCTCACCTTCTGCCATAAAACCCCAACCACAAAGGAAAATACAATTGAGGCAAGAAGAAGGACAGGGATTAAACGGTCCAGAAGTTTTTCGGGTTTGGCCATAGGTGTAATTCTGCAAGAAATAAAAGTCTATGTCAACAGCAAGAATTTATACTTAACCCCTCCGCTTTATGGCCCTTCTAAATATCTAAGTGCATCCATGGCTGCCATACAACCAAACCCAGCGGCAGTTATTGCCTGACGGTAGTGATAATCGTGAACATCTCCTGCTACAAAAACCCCAGGAACAGTTGTTGACATTCTATATTCACCAAGTTTAGAAATTTCAGACCTGAGTTTTGAGTTTCTTACAATGTATCCTTTTTCATCCAATTCAACTTGTCCTTCGAAAATTTCTGTTGAAGGAGTATACCCGATAGTAATAAAAACACCGTCAAACTCAATTTCCTTACTTTCCCCCTCCTTAATATTTCTTATTCTTATTCTTTGAAGTTTATCTTCACCTAAAAATTCTTCAACTATACTATCCCAAACAACCTTTATCTTTTTTTCCTCAAATACTTTCTTTTGCATAATAGCCGAGGCTCTAAATTCGCTCCTGCGGTGGATAACAGTAACCGAATTTGCATATTTTGTTAAAACCAAAGCCTCCTCCATAGCAGAATCTCCTCCACCAATGACTGCAACTTTCTTGCCCTTAAAAAAAGGGGCATCACAGGGGGCACACGAAGAAACCCCACGGCCTCGAAGTTTGTCTTCTCCCGGAACCCCCAACCAAAGAGTTTGAGCGCCTGTTGCGATAATCACGGATTTACTTGTAAGTTTTTGCTTGTTGGTGGTTAGTTTAAAAGGTAGCTTAGAAAAATCAACTGCCGTAAGATTCTCTGCAACTAATTCTGCTCCAAACTTTAGCGCATGATCGCGCATTTTTTGCATAAGTTCAGGTCCTGATATTCCAGGCAAGGCAGGATAATTATCAACTATCGTTGTAAGCATTAATTGCCCGCCCCAAGCCTCGCCCGCCAAAACTATAGTTGAAGCAGCTCCGCGGGTAGCATAAATCGCAGCCGTTAGCCCAGCAGGCCCTGAACCTATAATCGCCACATCCCAAGTTTTAATTCCTTCACCCCCTGCCCTGATAGGATCTTTGAGTCTTTTGGTCATTTTGTCAAAAAGAACCAAACTACCTGTTCTTAACTCTCTTGACTACCTGCATCAACTTTTTCTTCACCAACTGGTTCTTGAACAACACTTCCTGCACTTACTCCCGACTCTTCCGGCTTACTTTCTCCAACAGAAGGACTGGAACTCTCTTGATCCTCTGATACGGCCGGTGGGTTAACAGTCTCAGATGGTTCAATTGGTACAGCTACCCCATCTTCTGTTGGTTGATCAGAAACAGTATCCCCAACCTGTCCGGTTGGCTGTTGAGTTCGATCGTCTTGTGGATCCATTTTTATCACCCCCGTTCACAAAAGCAGTTACATCCTTTCCTGCCTTTCTACTCAAGATCCTTTTTCAAAAGGTCCTCATATGCTTTTCTTCCCGCAAATCCTATCTGCCGGCCAACCTCTCCCCCTTCTTTAAAGAGAATGGTTGTTGGAATAGACATAACATCGTATTTTTGCGTTTGGTTAGGATTTTGATCAACATCCAACTTTACAATTATCAACTTATCTTTATATTCTTCCGAAAGTGCCTCCAATATCGGTTCAGCCATTTTGCAAGGATTACACCATGACGCCCAAAAATCAACCAGGACAGGACTTGTGTTTCGCAAAACTTTCTCTTCAAAATCAGAATCTTTTACCACGACTATAGACATACGCTTTTAAATATAACCTCCGTTTTCATACCGCGTCAATAACTAAAGCACTTGTCTTACGGGCTGAGTCTTAAGGGTAGTTACAATTCCACTTTCTTAAGCCTTAAAGAATTCGCAACAACCGAAATCGAGCTTGCAGCCATGGCAAAAGCTGCAAGAGCCGGATTTAGAAACCAACCGTTGAATGGATATAAAACTCCCATTGCAACCGGAATTAAGACTACGTTATACCCAAACGCCCAGAAAAGATTTTGTTTAATGACCGAAAGAGTGAGTCGGCTCAAATTCAATGCTGTCAACACACTTCTTATATCTTTGTTTAAAAGGGTAATTCCAGCTGATTCTATAGCAACATCAGTTCCTGTCCCCATCGCGATTCCTACATCTGCTGCTGCTAGAGCCGGAGCATCATTAATTCCATCACCAACAAAAGCAATCGTCGTTAGTTTGTTCTTTGTTACTTGGTCGCTTCGTTTTAATTCCTGAACTTTCCAAGCTTTTTGTTCCGGCAGAACTTCTGCCAAAACATTTTTAATTCCAGCCTGCTTCGCTATGGCTTTTGCGGTTCTTTCGTTATCTCCTGTAATCATCCACACATCTATTCCTCTTTTTTCCAACCCAGACACAATTCCGAAAACATGATCTTTCAAGAAATCAGCAACTCCAAACAAAGCTACTAACTTTTGGCTTATGGCAACATAAACCAATGTATTTCCGTGTCTTATATAAGCCGTCTCGCTTCGTAAAAAATGTCCCGGAGTTTCAACTCCTTTTTTCTCCATCAACCTCTTACTACCAATAAGAACCGATATTCCGTCAACTTTGGCTTCCACTCCAAATCCCTCAAGTGCCTTAAAACTTGAAATTCTTATGCCTTTCGCCTCTTCCTCAAAACTCTCAACTATAGCTTTAGCAAGAGGATGTTCAGACTGCTCTTCAACTTTTTTAATAACCATTGTTAACGCCTTGTCTAAAGCAAAGTCAGAGTTTTTAGTTTTAACAAAACTGGTAAGTTTTTTACGGGTCTTCTGGTCGAGTTCCTGCGAATTCATCGAAGAAGTCACTACCTTAGGCTCGCCTTTGGTCAAAGTACCCGTTTTATCAAAAATAATTGTCTTTACTTTGTGCGCTGTCTCAAGAGCCTCAGCATCTTTTATCAAAATTCCTTTTTCTGCACCCCGTCCGGTCCCAACCATAATTGCAGTCGGAGTTGCCAATCCCATTGCACAAGGACAAGCGATAATAAGAACTGCAATCATGTTGGTTAACGCCATCAGTCCCGAGCTTGCCGAGGGACCAAAGTCATACCATACAACAAACGTAGCAACAGCTATCATTAATACTGCAGGAACAAAGTAAGAAGAAATAACATCGACTAATCGCTGAATTGGAGCACGAGAACTTTGAGCCTCAACAACCATTTTTACAATTTGCGAAAGCATTGTATCTACCCCAACTTTTGTTGCCTTAAAGATAAAACTTCCTGACTTATTGATGGTTGATCCGATTACGTTGTCTCCAACTTTCTTATCAACCGGAATAGATTCACCTGTGACCATAGACTCGTCGATGCTACTTATGCCTTCCACAACACTTCCATCCGTGGGAATTTTCTCTCCCGGTCTTACTCGAATTAAATCTCCGACTTTGACATCTTCGATCGGGATATCTATTTCTTTTCTACCACGCACGACTCTGGCGGTTTTTGCTTGAAGTCCCAGAAGTTTCTTTATGGCGTCTGATGTGTGAGCCTTTACTTTAGCTTCTAAATATCGCCCGAGAAGAATCAAAGTAATTATTACTACAGCAGTATCAAAATATATATTTCCTCCCAAAATCAACGAAAATAATGAATAACCATATGCCGCAGAGGTACCTATGGCAATTAGCGTATCCATACTTGCAGTTCTATTTCTCAGACCCGACCAGGTTGCCAAATAAAAACTTCTTCCAGCCCAAAATTGAACTGGAGTTGCAAGGATTAAAAGGATTAAAGGATGGGTCAGAATTCTGGGTACAAAAGTGAACAATTCCGGAAAACTTCCTAAGAAGATAAAGCTAGAAATTATTAGAGAGATAATTACTTTTGTTTTTAAGTTCTCAAGTTCTTTTCTCTTTTCTTCTTCCCTTATCTCGTCTACCGACTCTTCACCCCCGGGGCGTGCCGCAGCAACACCACCCCGGGGGTGGGTTGGACTCGCAAATACTGCTTTATAACCCGCTTCTTCTACTACCTTTACTAACTCTCCCTCACCTAGCCGATTTGCATCCAGCTCTACAGTCGCCTGCTCACTTCCATAATTCACTGAAGCATTTAAAACCCCGTAAGTCTTGGAAAGTCTTTTCTCAATAAACCTCGCACAACTGGCACAGTGCATCCCGACAATCGGAAACGTGAGTTTCCGATTAGTTACTTCGTGTTTCGTTACTTTGCTACTTCGAACACTGTTCTTCATTTTAAAGTAACTAACTAACGATTATCTTTCCATGAAACATATTCATTCCACAGTGCATGCCGAACTTCCCTTTCTCTTTTGCTACAAGCTCAATTTCAACCGGCTTATTCAATGGCAAATATTTTTTAATCCTAAGGAATGGAATTACGACTTCTTCAAGGCAAGAATTGGAATCTTTTCTAATAAATACAAGCCTTGTAGTCTTACCAACTTTTAACTTTACGTTTGCAGGCTTATAACCTCCGTCAACAATAATATCAACCGTTTCCTTCCCTTCCGTAGCCTCGACGAAGGGGGGTTTTTTTCCAAAGAAAAACCACCAGATAAAAGCAATAAGAAAAAAACCTCCAAGCGTAACAACTACTTTATCCATATATATTTTTAAGCCCCACAACCCCCAGCGAAATTAGCTTCAAACGGCAAGGGACCGACTTTCTTGTTAAGCTTCACGGCGGCATTGCCTGAGGAATATTCGGACCCCAGTGCCAATTTCGCATCCACCTTATCCCAAGAAATTCCCTCCCTCACAAAAGAAGTTGCCAGAGTCAGATAGTGGCTGGAAAACCAGAAAGAATTAAGTTTCAGAACGTTTTTGTAAATTTCCTCATCAGGTAATCCCTTAACCACCATCAATTCAATTGCAGCTAGTGCTGCCATTCCGTGGTTGCAGTCGGGAAAGGAAGTCGGATTCCCACAACAAGGGCGGTATATATTTTGTGCAATTTCCATTACCCTTATCTGATCCTCGGCTGTTAATGGAATAAGTTCATGGGTGTTGTAATGGGTCATTGCACTGCCCTTGGCAAGAGTCCAACCCCCAGTTGAGGCAAAATTACCCGCTCGGTCTTTATACTCTCTTCCCATTGGGCCTTCTTCATAAACCAAACTTTTCTGAGCCAGTCCGAGTGCCCATAATACATCAACCACAAACTGGCTATTTTGACTGTTTATCTTTATTGGTATATCTACATTGCCTGCAAAAACCAGTTTTTCTTCTTCTCCCATATTAACAGCCTTTTCAAATTTCTCCTTATCAATCACACCCAAAGCGACAAGCCTGGGCACAACTTTTCCCCAAGAAATCGGCAACTCGAATCCTTGATCGGGCAAAACCTGACTTGGTAAGTTAGTTAAATCCAAAAGGTCAAAACCTTGTTTCCTCCAAGCATCCATTCCTCCCTTCAAATGTTTTATGTTGGTGTAACCCAAACTTTTCAAAGTAGCCAGGGCATCAGCGCTCATCCGGTCAGTCTTACAATAAAGGACGATTTTGCTATTTTTGTCTTGGGGAAGCTTATCTTTATTAGCAACAAGCAAATCATAGTCTATAAACAAATCTGTCTTCTCTACCTCCCCTTCATAAGGTGTATGAACGTTGATAAAGATAAAATCTTTTTGGGAGAGAGCCTTCTTCAAATCACGCGGACTAATAATTTCACCTTTGTCAACTTTTAAAGAAGTGCTGCGCGAGAAAGACCCCGGTAAAAATTCAAGAAGTTTTTCTTTCCTTAGGCCTAACAAAAAACCAAAAAGGATAAGCAAGGAAAATACTGTTAATTTTGCTAAAAATTTTTTATTTCTTTGTTTCCTTTTCATATATAGTAATTTATAAGAATATAGATTCCAACACTTGTCAAAACAATCGAACTCAAACTGAAAACAATCGATTGATAAGGAAAGAAAGACTTACCGCTTTTTCTTTTTATATAAGTATTTAGCAAATCCACTAAGCAATATACTATACTTCCGACAACCATCCCAAAAGTTAATTTGTGAAACCCGAAAATCTCTCCATGTCTTGCAACTAAATCAAACTTGTAAAAAGACCAAATAGTCGCTAGCAAAAATAAAGTATAGAGGAAAACTCCTGTTGAAGGCTTAAAAAAAAGTTTATTCTTTGCGCCTAATATTCGTTGAAACCAAAATGCCAATGCTCCTATAAATGCACCAATCCAGACTCCGGTGATGGAATCGTTAATTCCCAAAAGTCTTGAAAACGTCAATCCCACCCCAGCGCCTGCGACACATAAAGGACAGTGGGCATAAATTGGAGTTACGCTTATGAATAAAAAAATAAAAAGTATAAAAAAAGGCATAATCAAGACCGCCATGTCTTTAATATTAAATCTAGTTAGCAACAACGGTTCCATTAAATTTTAATTCTTTCACCCCGACCGGATCGCTAAATGTCAACCAGACAGATCGATCGAACAACCCTACACCTTGGGGTCCATGCGCAGCTGGATCAAAACGCACAACCACCTTTCCAATCTGGTCAGGGCCTATCTCGAGATTAACAGAGGGGTTTTTATCTCCATGTCCTTCCATGCCAAAAAACCTAGTTTCTTTATCCCCAACCGAGACAGAGGCAGTCGTACACATACAGGAAGTTGTTATTTTTTTGAGTTTAAGCGCTCTTTCGGTTGTATTTCCGATTTCATATCCCCTGGTTACAATCCCTCCTTTTATTGGAACATCTCCCAAATCATAATCCTCTGGTGTGACTTCAACCCCTTCTATTTTTACAGTAGATTCGGGTTCTAAAGTTTCACCGGGACTTTTTCCCTGCCAAAGTACAAATACAATAATAAGTAAAAAGGTAAGCCCGAGAGAAAAAATAAGAATTTTTATGTCTTTTCCCATAACTTAAATACTCATCAATCTCACCTTTCCGATTTCCTAAATAAATCTACAATCTCTTCGACCAACTTCTCCTTCTGAGATTTTGTCTCATGAATATCATGAAGCACGCAAGAATGTAAGTGTCCGTGAAGAACAATTTCATCAATCTTTCTTAAGGCTGCTTGGACTGCTTGTGATTGGTGGATAACGTCAGGGCAATACTCCTCGTTCTCAACCATCTTTCTAATCTTTTTTAAATGTCCTTCAACAATTGACAGTCTTTTTAATATCTGCTCTTTTACTTTATCCATTTATTTATGTAGAAATTTCAAACTCTTATCCCCTCCCCTCGGGGGGGATTAATGAATTAAAAATTAAACCATCCTTTTCTTTATTTGTCAAGGCCTGAAAAATGTGATGTTGAAAAAACCTTTCCTTTTTGCGAAAATTAAGACTCATGGATACGGTCTGGCTTGCTTTGATTACAGGACTTACAACCGGCGGAATATCATGTTTTGCGGTTCAGGGAGGACTTCTGGCTAGCTCTCTAACCAATCAGAAAGACAACAATCAAAAGCTGGTAATAACTTCGTTTTTGGCAAGTAAGCTGATTGCTTATAGCTTACTTGGTGCATTTCTTGGTCTTCTTGGTTCGTCTCTCGTCATATCTCCAAAACTTCAGGGCTTGCTACAAATTTTCGCGGGAATTTTCATGCTGGCAACGGTCGGAAAACTTTTGGACATTCACCCCATCTTTCGCCACTTCGTAATTACTCCTCCAAAGGTTGCTTACAGATTAATTCGTCTCAGAAGTAGGAATGAGGGATTTTTTGGGTCGGCAATATTGGGTTTTCTGACAGTCTTTATCCCCTGCGGGGTGACTCAAGCAATGATGCTTCTATCTATCTCCACAGGAAGCCCTGTTTGGGGTAGTCTTACCTTGGGTGCATTTACGCTGGGAACTAGTCCCGTCTTTTTCGCATTGGGTGCTGCCTCAAATCAAATACTCCAAAGAAAATCTCTAAAATACTTAGCTGCTTCAGCTATATTTGTCTTGGCTACTCTTTCCATAAACACAGGCCAGATTTTGAGAGGTTCTGTCCATACCCTGCAAAATTACTGGGCTGTCGCAACGGATCAGCTTGGTAAAGAAAAAAGCTCTTCCGGGCAAGTGGCAAGTGTAAGCGCAAAAGGTGTACAGGAAGCTGAAATCCGTGTTTTAAGTAACGGTTACCAGTCAAGCGTAAAAACGATCAAAGCAGGCATTCCCGTTTCTCTGAAACTGACAACACAAAATACCAAGGGTTGCTCACGGGCATTCACAATTCCCGAATACGAAATCACCCAGATACTCCCGGAAACAGGAATAAAAATTGTCGAATTCACACCAACAAGACGAGGAAGATTAACTTACAGCTGCAGCATGGGAATGTATGCGGGATATTTCGAAGTAATATAAAACTACCGAGGGTTTTAACCCTCGGTAGTTGCGAATGCTTGAAATAAAAAAGAGTTTATTTCCTATATGATC
>MGGC01000031.1:0-15627 GCA_001792215.1 Candidatus Woesebacteria bacterium RIFCSPHIGHO2_01_FULL_38_10 | reverse complement strand
CCTATAAGATCACTGGCATGGACTGTAACGCTTGTGCCAAGATGATTGAGTTGGATCTTGAAGAAATGGGCGTTAACGCCTCTTGTGACTTTGCCAAGGGCACCTTAAAGGCAAATTTGGATAACCAGGCTTTAGAAGGTAAAATATCTCAGGTTATTGAAAAAAGCGGTTATAAATTAATCCCGATTGATCAATAACTTTTTAATAACGTTAATGAAAAGACTCGCAAAAATTCTTTTAATATTTTTACTCGTCATAATTAACTTCTCGCAACTTACAACTGACGCGCAGGCTGTTTGTCCTGTCTGCACTGTTGCTGTTGGGGCAGGACTTGGACTTTCCCGCTGGCTGGGAATTGACGATATAATTTCAGGAATTTGGGTTGGTGGACTGATACTTTCTTCTTCTTTATGGCTTATTGACTGGATTTCTAAAAAGAAGCTCCACCCGCTATCTATAAACTACAAACTACTAATTTTCCTTGGAATGTACACATTCATTTTACTCCCTCTTTGGTACGGAAAAATAATAGGCAATTCAGTCAACGCAATTTTAGGAATCGATAAAATTCTCTTTGGAACCGGTCTCGGGTCGGCTGCGTTTTTATTTGGGGTCTGGGCAGATAAAAAGGTCCGAGAAATTAAAAGTAGGCAGCTTTTTAATTATCAAAAGGTAATCTTCCCGCTAACTTCACTTGTAATTGCAAGTCTACTAATCTACTATTACGGCGGATACCTTTATTGAAAATAAACTGCCACTTGTCACTTATAAATGGCTAACAAAATAATAAACTACAAATCCCTTTTACAAAAAGTGCAAGAGGTTAGTAAACAAAAGGATCTCGACCTTTCTTCCGGCGAAGACCTCTCAATTGGAATAATGAACCTTATCTCCATCGAAGAACATCTCTTCTATACTTCCCAAAAAACAAAAGACAAAAAATATCTTGACATCCTAAATGAAGTCCGAAAAATGCGCACGGAGCTTCTCAAAGAAATTATCAAAGATTATAAAGGAGAGGTTTGGTGCATCTCAAAACACCTCCTTGCAGCCTCTATGAGACTCATGGAGGTAGGAACCAAAGAATTAAAGAAAGCCGCAGGTGCTGAGCCTGCTGAAGCAGCTAAATTAAAAGACAAAGCCTGGGAACTTTTTGACAAATCTTATAAACTCTATTCCCTATTTTGGGGACTGAATTTGGGGGTCGTGGGCACGAAAGACGCAATACGCAATACGAAAGACGAAAAAGAAGTTAAATTTATCGATGAGAAATCTGAGGAGAAAGGCAAAGAATCCGTCTTCTCCAAACTGGGTGTACTAGTCCAAAAAGCAATTGATTGTTGTAAGGAATAATTGTTTATCTTTTATAAAAAATCTTCTATCAGCAAGAAATAACATCTTCCTCGAAACTTGTTGCGAGGTATTATCTCTAAAGAAAGATGTTATCTTTTCTTCGATTCATTCCCAATACTTGTATCGGGGAATTCTTGAAGTCACGAATAAAAAAATCCAAAAGAGCCAACTAATAAGTCTAACGTTGATTCAATTTGTGAATGAATAGCACCTATTAGTAAATCCCAAATCTCATCGATTACTCCGACAGAAAAAGTAAACCCAAAAAGAAACACAAAATAAAGAACTTTATTTATAAGTCTGTCTTATAAATTACCTACACCAACTCTAACTCAGGGTGTTGATTAAGTGTTTAATTATGTCCAAATCCCGGGATTATATGGAAAAAATTACCGAAAATATTTTAAAAAATCTAAGTAAAAAGAAGCTTTATCTTGTTTTTTCATTGGATTATCCACTTGCCACCTTTCTGAACCAATTTATCATCAAATCTAATTTCGCCACCTCCGCGAAGGTCTTTGATCATATCCCAGTGAAGAACTGACTCATTTTTGCTTCCTGTTTCTTTATAGCCTTTGCCAAGGGCAATATGAATCGTACCGCCAATCTTTTCATCAAATAAAATATCTTTAGTAAAACGCTTTATCTGAAAATTATTGCCAAATCCAAGCTCGCCAATGAAACGCGCACCAGAATCCATATCTAAAATTTTATTCAAATCCTGTTCACCCTTACCGGCTTTAGCTTTAACAACTTTTCCATTATTAAACTCCAGTCGGATATCACGATACTCTCTTCCCAGATAAATGGCCGGATACGAATAAGTAATAAAACCATTCGCACTATTTTCAACCACAGAAGTAAAAACCTCGCCATCCGGCATGTTGTACTTTCCTGATGCATTTTCTGCCTTACGACCTTTTATACTTAAACGCAAATCGGTTTCCAAACCAACAATATGAACTTCCTTCGTCAGGTCTATAACTTTTCTTAACTTTTCCTGTTCTTTAAACTTTTCCTCCCAATTAACTTTATTTATTGCATTAAAAACAAAATCTGAGTATTCAGACAAACTCATGTCGGCTTCTTGCGCCTGAGCTTCGGTGGGAAAACGACTAACAACCCATTTCGTCTTTTCGATTCGAAAGTCAGTAATCGGACGGATAACTTTACTTCTTTTTGTAATCTTGCCTGTATCAACTCCCGTCAATCCTCTCGTGTTTGTAGAGGAAGCAATTCTAATATAGCAATCCATTTTTTTCATTTCGTCCATCGCCACTTGGGGAAACAACCTTATCTGTTCATCCGAGGCTGTCTTAAAATAAATTTCTGAAAATTCATAAGAATCAAGATGAAGTCGTATCTCTCCTGCCCCGGCTTTAACTAATTGTCGGTAAAGCTCTAAAACCAAAGGTTTTGCGCTAAAATCAGAAGCGATAAGAACGTTTTCTTTCCTTCTAAGCTTTATTGAGTGTTTAACCAAGACTCTTGCCTGTTTTCTGACTCTCGGATCCAATAGTGTCATCTTGAAGCTATTTTAGCCGGAGAAGTATAAAAAAACAAATATACCCATTCCGGATATTATTAAAGTTCAAAACGGAGTAAAATAGGCAAATATGATTTACTTTATTTTTCGCCACGCCCAAACTTTTAAAACAAAGTATTCTATTCCTTACAAAGAAAAAATAAAAACTGCTCGAATCCTACCTGAAGGAATCCCAGCAATAAAAGGATTGTCTAAATATCTAAAGGAAAAAATTATCGATTCTTATTATACATCTCCGTTCATCCGCTGTACCCAAACCGCAAAAATTATTTCTCAAATTACTGGAAGGGCATTCGTAAACGACGAACGACTCGGAGAATTCATGGAACCAAAGGAAACTTTTGATCAGCTAAAATCTAGGGTTCAAAACTTTCTGCAAGATTTAGAAAAGGAAGGGGGAAAATGCTTAGCTATCTGCACACACGGAGCAGTCATTTCTGCACTTAAACATTTAATTACGACCGGAATTTACGAATTAGAAAATCTTCCTGATTATCCAGACCCGGGAATATTATTGAAAATTAAAAATAAAAAAACCAATTATTTCGACTTTAATTAATTTTTATTGTTTTTCAAGATAAGCATGAAAAAACTGATAAGAAGAAACGCTGAGAGCGACATCCAGGGAATTGTAATGTAGCCAAAATAGGTAATAAATCGGTCAGAGCAGGATACAGAAAATCCAATTGCTGAACAGGGGGCCAGAGCATCAGGATTGATTTGCAGATAATAATGATAAGCTGCAATAATTGCTCCAACTATACTCAAGGGTAAAACAAAATTCCAAACTTCTTTAGTTTTTTTGATTAATGCGCTGGCAAAAATAAAGGGTAAAGGATACATAAAAATCCTCTGATACCAGCAAAGTTTACAGGGAGTAAAATCCGCAACTTCAGAAAAATAAAGACTACCTAAGGTGGCTGTAATAGAAACAATCAAAGAAAAAACTGTCTCCTTCCCCCTAAATTTATCCAAGATCGGTTTCCAGGACGTATCTTTTCCTTTACCCAACTTATTCCAAAAAAAGCTTAAAAAGACTAAAAGCAAAAAAAAATTTGAGGCAAAAGTCAGTAAAGAAAGATTCCTGATAACCATTTTAGTTATTGCCCTAAATTATACCCATCTTGAATATGCAATATTTTAAGGTAGGGTATATATTCAAAAACTCTCGTTTGCGATTGCAAACTCAAGTTTATTGAGTATAGAAACTTTTTTCAATTCCTCTTCAATAAGACTTTGAAGAGTCTCGTATCCACCCAAATTTCTCACTCTTTCACCATTTATGAAAAACGTGGGGGTTGCATTAAGACCAAGTTGGTTGGAAAGATTCAGATGAGACTTGACTTTGTCCTCAACCTCGCCACTTTCATAATCAGTTAAAAAGATATCTTCACCAAGTTCAAGTTCTTTCGCATACTTTATAAATTTTTCCTTTGGATTTCCTTCATTAGTCCAATCATCCTGCCTTTCGAATAAGATATCATGCATCTCCCAAAATTTTCCTTGTTTACCTGCTGCCTCTGCCGCTTTAGCTGCTGGCAGAGCATTTTTATGAATAGAAACCAAAGGAAAGTGTCTGTAAACAACTTTCAAATTTTCCGGGTATTCCTGCAAAAGCTTCTTAACCAAAGGTGAATAGGTGGCACAGGCCGGACATTGAAAATCCGAGTATTCAATCAAACTTATCGGAGCACTCATCTTTCCCTCAACCCAATCAGTTTCCTGTACTTCAACTCCCACTCCAGCAATCTCTGGAGTTGGGGTTGTTATCCACCGCAAGGTTTTGAAACCAGCAAAAACTAAAATAAAGACTCCGAAGGCAACTATAAGAAGTTTCTTCAGTCTATCATAAGTTAAATTACGCGACGCTTCTTTCTTTTTCTCTTCTTTCGCCCAAGTTCGCCTTTCTTTTTTAGTTAAGTTAACTTCTTCCATGATGGAGATAGTTTACTAAAATATTTCAAAAAAATGAAGGGCAATTTTCTCAAAAGACAAAAGCAAGAAGAAGAAATATTATAAAATTCGCTAATAAATATAAGCGCGTTTGTCCCTGATCGAAAGTTACGGAAACTTTTCTAAACCAGCTGTTAAGATTTTTATTTTCAACATAATCCATCACCTGACTTATTAAAAGGTGCAAGAAAAACGCCAAAACTATACCTCTCCCAAAAAGGTTTCCGGATGAGCTAATTACCAAAAAGGTAAAGACTGCAAAAACAACCTGAAAATAAACTGAATGAAAGATCAAGTCTTCTCTTTGGGCTCTGGTACTAACCAGTAAATCAAGTGAGACATTGACTTTCTTTTCGTTAATGTACTCTACTGCCTTCTGTGAGATTTTCTCGTCTGGTCTTAATAAATAAATATAAATAAGGTTATCAAGATAGGGCAAAAAAGTCCCTAAGGCTCCTCCCAGCCAAAATGGGACAAAATCTAAACTCAACCATTTCCTTCCCAAACTAATAAGAACAAAAGAAGTAAGAAAAAAAGCGAAATGAGTTAAAAGATCCTTTCTCATTTATTTAATCACTTACTCATTTTTGCATTTTTCTAGTTAGTTTAGCAAGATCCGCAAATCTCCAATTACTTTTTTCTAAGTCAACATATAAATTTTTCCTAAAGGTAACCCCTTCTTCCAATAATTTTTTTCTCTGCGCTCTTGCTCCACCGAATGCATAATTTTCTGCTAATTTCCCGTTTTTATTAACAACCCGATGGCAGGGAATATTTTCTGGATCAGGGTTTTCGTGAAGAGCCATACCCACCAATCTTGGAGTAACTTTAAAAGTAAAACTGCCTGATTGCCTAAATTTCGCAGAAATTTTAGAGTTTTGAATTGTTTCTGCAATTTGCCCATACGTTGCTACTTTTCCCCTGGGAATACGCTTGACCACTTTATAAACAAGGATACTATAATTAACTAACACAACTGAAATACTCTGATCCTACACCTACGGACTAAGTATGGATTTATTAAACTTTTAAGCGAAGGAGGGAAACCAAAGCTATTAAATTTAAATCATAATGTCAACCTCTTGGTTTTAATCTCTCAAGTGCCCCCCTTATTCTCCCCCTGTAATCACTTTCTCTAATCCAACCTTCCTCGAAAACGTATCGTAAAAGACCGTTTTCTTGTTTCCTTTCAGGCCCAATTACGCCTTCTTCTTCTAATCTTGTCTCGTCTCTTTTTAAATAATAAAATCTTCTTTCATCCGTAACACTTTTATCTACCTTAATAGCGACTCCTACACTAGCTGGTCTTCCACTTTCTTTTGACTGTAATATGTCAAGAACTCTCAAAAAATCCCAATATTCAGGCCCGCCTGGCTTAATTTTCAACTCTCTCACCAATTGTTCTCTACTTTTGGGACCTTCGATAAGTATCTCAAGTATTCTAACTTTATATCCCATAATTGAGAATAAGAATATTCTTTCTTGGAACGTTTGCAAGAGCCAAAATCACCATCTTTAGACCAAAAAAAAATTTACCGGATAAGTCCATACAGTCTTCGCGCTTAGATTGAGTCGTTTGCTAAATCAGCTAAGACCTTTTTTTGGCCCTTTTTTTAACTGTTGTAATTTCCACATAAATAGCTTTGGTTTACTTTTAACATTTGCTGCATCTTTTACATAATTTTTCGCCGCTTCTAATAGCCCGCGGGGAATGTCTTTGGCCAGTTTTATATAAAGCGATTTATGCTTTAAATCCCCCAACTCCTCAGCCAGTTCATAACCGTATTTTTGAAACTCATAAGAAATATATTTATCTTCATCTCTTGAAAACTTTTCTAATACATCTCCTACTTTAATAAAACCTTTGGCTCTCATACTATATGCCACTTGCTAAAAGAATTCTTTCAATGTCTTGAATAACTTTAGCAATAATTTCACTTATCAACTTTTTTTCATCCTCTTCAAAGTTCTGCAGAACATACTTTTCTCCTTGAATCTTGGCACCGGAAACACGGTTATCTATTCCAACTCGTACTCTCCAAAAATCTTTGTTTCCCAATTCCTTTTCAATCGACTGAATTCCATAATGAAGTTTCGGGCCAATTCCCTTTTGAATTTTATAACTTCCTAGAGGCAAATCTAAATCATCATGGATCACGTATATATTTGCAGTTGGTATCTGGTAGTAAGTAGATAGGAATTTTACAACAATACCAGAGTCATTCATCATTGTCTGGGGTCTGGCAAGAATAACTAATGACTGATAACTGATAACTGAAGACTTAAGTTCCTTCCTTAATTCAAAACTCCCAATTCCCAATTCCTGCACTAATCTGTCAACGACTAAAAAACCCACATTATGTCTGGTTCTTTCATACTCTTTACCAGGATTACCAAGTCCAATAATAAGTTTCATAAACTAAAAGTAATTTGTAATTCGAAATTAGTAATTAGGAACTCTTCTGTTTAATGACAGATCGAATTAAACCGTTCAAGAGTGGACGTAAACTTTTATAACACTGAAGATAATCACTTTTATCCTTCTTATCTATTTTTCCTCTTTCATCCAATAATTCAAGCCAGTGCAGCGATTCCAATAAAGATCCTCTCGCATTATAATAAACTACTTCGCAGCAAGCTGCGAAGTATTCCTTCGGAAGAGTTTGTTCGCTGCTTCGTTTCATCCTCGCGGCAAGCCGCGAGGTATTCGCGAAGTTCGAATAAAATTTAGCTTTATCCAAGTAGTGAAACCTACCATACCCTTCTGCCACATTCGCCGCGACAGAATCAGTTGACTGAATAAACTGGTAGCCTCCGATCTTCTTGTCCTCCCATATAAGTTTGTTATAAATCTTCCAGACAATTTTACTTAACTCTCGTGCCTTTTTATATGCATCAAGTTTCTCTAAAGATAAATAACTCTTTGTATCCTCCGAATTACTCATTACTATTTACCAATTACAATTTAATAATTTTACCACGCAAGTTGACAAGAAGAGGAAGAAGAAGATAAATCAAAGAGAATAATATTTTATCTAATCAGAAGTTTCTTCGGATAAAACTCATCAAAAGACAAAATTCCATCTAGCTTGTACTTTTCCATTACTGCTAGATTTACACAATCAACAAACGAGGTTCCCTTCTTAGTTTGACTCTCAAAAATCCCCCACGAAGTTTTTTCAATCTCCAAATCCAGATAAACAATTTGGGTCGGTAGTTTCCGAAACAAACCTAAAAATTTAAGACTCTCCTTTTGGCTTCTCTTCTTACTTATAACTGTTGCTGTTTCTTGAAGCACTAAATTAAGAACTAGCAATTCTACATCATCCTTTTTTAGGCTGGAAAATACCTTTTTACACACACGGTGGTGGGGATCATTTATAACGACAAGTCCGAAGAGAAAATCGCTATCAACAAGATACTTCATACAACACCATTCTTGTAGTAATCATCAATTAAATCTTGACCACTTATTTTTGGACCTCCTTTTATTGCTCCTATAAAATCTTTCCAGGGATCAAACTTTTTAACTCTTCTCTTTCTTTTTTTAACAACATCCTTTACTCCTTCACGAATCAAATCGGAAAATTTATCCTTCCCGCTTGCTGCAAGGAGTTTAAGTTCCCTGTATAAATCATCCGGTAAGTAAACCTGTGTTCTTATCATATTTCAATAAACAAAGCTTCGCATCTCAACTTTTGAGTTTTGATTTTTGAGATTTAAGTTTCTTAATTGTATGTTATATGTCGTATGTCGTCAAGGCTAGCTTTAATTCTTTTCCTCAACAAAAGGCACAAAATGAAAAATGCCGAATTTCTCTTTTTTAGTTTTTCCGTTTTTTAGTTTTTTATAACGAGTCATCACTTTATTGTACCCTTTCCCAATTGGTGTAACCAAAACTCCTCCTTCTTTTAACTCCCGGAAAAGTTCTTCCGGCACTTCATCTTCAATTCCAGCTGTAACAATAATTGCATCGTAGGGTGCATGTTCTTGCCACCCCCATTGCCCACTTCCGGATCTAACATGCACATTCAAATAACCCAAATCTCCCAAAATTTTCTCGGCACGCTTAGCCAACTTATCGACTATTTCTATCGTATAAACTTCTTTAGCTAGTTTGGAAAGAACTGCTGCTTGGTATCCTGAACCTGTCCCAATTTCCAAAACACGCTCTCTACCCTTCAAACTCAAAAGATAGGTCATAAAAGCAACTGTATAAGGCTGGCTCATTGTCTGACCATAGCCAATTGAAACAGGGCCATCCTGGTAAGCAATACCTCTTTCCTTTTTAGGGACAAACGCATCTCTAGGAATCTGAAGCATCGCTGAAAGAACCTCCGAAGAATCCAGGCCATAGACTTCTTTAATTTCACTCACCATCTTTACCCGCTTATCCATAGTCTGGCGGACAGCTTAAATTTTCTTCATTATTCTTCTTGCAATATCTCCCAAAACTGGAACTTCCCACTCGTCACCTTGCCAAGCTTTATATATCATAGCTAACCAAAGAACAAAACCCAGAATTGTTACCAATCCTGCTAAGGGTAAAAGAACAAGCGTAATTGATAAGGCCCATTGAATAATAATTAAAATAAGACCGGTAACCAAAACCTGGAGTGAGTAAAAACGAACGAAGGGGTCTTTTTCCAAAAACAAAAAGACCAAAGTCCCAACAACTGTCGGAGCCAAGATTACAGACAGGGCTGCTGCTGTGGTTTTAGGTAAGCCTGTAGCTGATTTCGGTTTTACTGCTGCCATTTTTATCACCACCTCTCGTTTTAAACTGCAAAAAAACTTAAATACTAAACATTTAACTTAAGTAAAGATAGATCTATTTTAATCTTTTCAAAAAACCCTCTTCTGGTCAAGTACTATACTTTTCTACCCTTAAAAAAGACTCTCTTGGTTAAGACCAACTTTTAACTCCTTCCCCTCTTTCCAAATCTTAACCGTGCCAAAAACACCATCATAGCCGGGTTTGATAATAATATCGCCCATCCTTACCTTTTTTATTCCCTCGATAACCTTAAAATCCGCTACACCTTTTAGGTCATCAAGGTCTGTTTCTAGAAGTATTTTAAACTCGCTGCCAGAGTTTGAAATAAGGGTTTCATAAAATTCCTCTACCTTCTTGGCACTGATTCCCAACCCATAACTTTCTGCAATTATCTCCAAAAGAGGAACCAGCATTACAAAAGGCGGCCTTCTCCCCATTTTTTGTTTTATCCACCTAACTTTATATCTATCAAGCGTTGAGTCTACCTCAATATCTGATTTTGCCAGAGCCTCGACTCTGGACATAACCCCTATTGTCATTTTCCTACCACAAATCGGACAAATAACTCCTTTTTTTCTTGCCTCATTAGGTGAATAAGACACTTTACAGTCCCTATGACCAGTGTAATGATATTTTCCCTCCTCTGGATAAAACTCAATCGTATAGGCAATTCTATTATCACTTCTTTTTTGCTTGTTTTCAGATTGTAGTTTGCCGGTTTTCTGACGATTAAAAACTAATGACTGATTTAGTGCATACCTTACATTCTCATAACTTACCCCCGATAGTTCAAACACAGTTGCTTCTCTTCCCAACTTCTGTAGCGAATGAGCGTCGCCAAAGGAGACAATTTGTTTTTCCTTAAGTTCATCCATTCGCCAATTCATTGCCGGATCGCTTGATAAGCCAGTTTCAATAGCAGGAATATTTTTTTCCAAATCGTTAAAAGCTTCTTTCAAGCTTTCATATCCGCTCATTGAGCCGTAAAAACCATACCAAGGTGTCCATGCATGAGCTGGAATAACAATTGCTTTGTCATTAGTTTCAAGTGCAATTTTACTAACTTCGATAAGACTCATTCCCAATATCGGCCTTCCGTCTGAAAAAAGATTGATACCTCTTTGGAGAAGTGTACTGTTAAAGCGTTTTACATCTGAAATCTTAGGGAAAAAAACCAAAAAATGGATTCTCCTTCCTTTACTGTTATGCGAGTAAATACAAGAAAGCTCTGTTGTTAAAAGAAACAAAGTTTTATCATCACTTTCTTTCAATTTGTAAATTCCATCGCTTACTTCATATAGTTGCGATTCGATTTCCTTAAACCACATTGGTTGAGTAAAATCTCCGGTCCCCACAATATCAATTCCTTTTTTTTCTGCCCATCTAGAAATGTTAGCAAGAGTCATCGAAGCACTAACTGCACGAGAGTATTTCGAATGAAGATGAAGGTCTGTTATTACTTTCATTAATTTTCAAAAACTTTAAACTTTCTTGGATTTGCATTTTAGCACAAAATAGGATTGTCAACTAAATTCTGATATTGAAAACAAAGTATAAAGATATCAGCTGACTTGATATACTCCTCTTACTCAAGTTTGCAACTCTTCGGAAGAGATTATATATTCAAAAACTCTCATTTGCTTATGCAAATTCGAGTTTGTTGAGTATAAAAACAAGCGAGAAGAAAAAAATTATGGATGTTAAGCCGATTATCATTTAGTTTTTTTAAGTGCTTCGAAACGAAAAACAAGTTTTGAAATTTCAATTATTATAAACATTAAAACTGAGGTACCAGCAACTATTAACCATTGAGAATAAGACAAAGCCACTATTCCAAAAAATCCTCTTAAGCGTTCTGAAGCGAACGGTAAAACCTGTAAAAACAATCCTCCTATAACTGCAATATCTAACCATAAATTATCAAAAGGGTTCTCCTCCCAGAAAGGCTCTTTCAAGGTTCTAATAGAAAAAACATAAACCAGGGAATTTACGCCCAAGGTTGCAAAGGCAATGGATCGGGCAAGAGGCAAGTTAGTATTTTTATAGTAAAAGGAAAAAATTATCAAAGCCATTATTCCCCCCACTAAAGAAACTACTAAAATTAAAATTCTCATCCAGGAGGTAACCAAATCCTCTTTAGGCGAGCGGGGCGATTTTTCCATTATTCCTTTTTGTTTAGGGTCAAGCGTCAGCGCAATATTAGGAAAGCCATCTGAAACTAAATTTATCCAAAGGATCTGGGCTGCAGAAACAGGAAGGGGCAAACCTAAAATTAAAGTCCCGGAAACTGCAATAATCTCCTCAAAAGCATCGCTCATAAGGTAAAGAATAATCTTTCTTAAGTTATTAAATATTCCTCTTCCCTCCTCAATTGCAGCTACAATTGTGGCAAAATTCGAATCAAGAAGCACTAAATCGGCAGTCTCTTTAGCAACGTCGCTTGCCTCTCCAACCACAATTCCAATATCGGCTTTATTCAAAGCAGGCGCATCATTTACACCATCTCCCATCATGGCAACAACTTCTCCCCTTTTTTTCAGTGCTTCTACTATTTTTTCTTTCTGATTAGGGGAAGTTCTGGCAAAAATACCGGCGTAGCCAATCTTCCCCAACCTTTTGGAAAGAGCTCTTAATGACATTTTTTCTAATTCTTGCCCGGTTAGAATCAGTTTCTCGTCTATTGAAATTCCTAAATTCTTAACAACCGATATGGCAGTCTGGGGATAATCCCCGGTTATTACCAATAATTTTATCCCTGCAAGTTTTACTTTCTCCAAAGCCTCTCTTACTCCTTCTCTAAGCGGGTCAGAAAAAGCTAAAATTCCCACCCACTCAAGATTGTTTCTAACGTCTTTGGCAGACAGCTTTTTATAAGTTATAGGAATTTTCTTCATCGCCATGCCGATAACTCTTTTTCCAGAAGATGTTAATTCATTGATTTTTTCTTTAACCAGCCTCCTTTTTTCACCTTTCAAGTCCGACCATTTGAGCAAATACTCGGGCGCGCCATTAATAAAAATCATATTTTTTTGGTCATTCCATTTAGTCAGACATGCAAAAAATTTTTCTTTTGAAGAAAAAGGGATGCTATCTAACCTTGGATACTTTTGGATTTTGGATTTGGGGTTTGGGATTTTTCCCAGCGCCCATTCCCAGAATGCAATAACAATTGGATCATCCAGATCATTGGCAAGAATTGCCTGTTGTGCGATTTCGCTTTCATCACCCACCACTTCTACAACCTGCATTTTTCCCTCGGTTAAGGTTCCTGTCTTATCAATACAAATAGTTGTAACGCCACCAAGAGTCTCGGCTGAAACAAGATTTCTGACTAGGCCGCGTTTCTTTAATATTCTTTGCATACCTATGGCCAAAATAACGGTTAGACCTATAAGCAAACCTTCAGGTATTGAAGAAACTGCCAATGCCACAGAAGTAATAATAATCTCCATAAGATTTCTTCCGCTTAATACGCCAAATATAAAAACAAAAGTAGTCAGAACTATAACTAAAATTACTAATTGTCTGCTAAAAACTTTTGACTGTTTTGTTAAGGGAGTATCTTCGCCTTCTTCCTGCACTGAAATTGCAATTTTTCCGACTTCGGTTTCTTCGCCTGTCTTCTCAACCAAAAACCTTGCCTGACCTGAACTAATAATTGTTCCCATAAAAATTTTGTCCTTCCTTTCTTTACTGACGGGTACCGATTCTCCGGTAAGAACTGCTTCGGTTATAAAGAGCCTGTTGGCAAAAACTATTATTCCGTCAGCAGGAACTTTATCGCCGGCATTTAAACTAACAACGTCCCCCGGAACTACCTCCTTTACATCAATTTGGATAACCTCACCATCCCTTATAACTTTGGCTTTGGGGTGAATTAACTTTTTTAAAGCATAAAGAGCTTTACTCGCTTTTCTTTCCTGCAAAAAACTAAATACAGTGTTTATCAGAACCGCCAGAAAAATAATTATCGTATCGTTAAAATCACCTAGGATAAGAGTTACTGTTCCCGCAATAAACAAAACATAAACTAAAGGATTTTTAAGCTGAGAAATAAAAATCTCCAAATCCGTTGGAGGAAGTTTCTCCGGTAAAACATTGGGGCCAAATTTTTCCAATTTCTCTTTTGCCTCTTTTGAAGTCAAACCCTCTACAACTTTCGACTTTTGACATTTAACTTTTGACATTTAACTTTTACCTAATGCTACCACAAATCAAATTTCACCACTCACTCCTCACGGCCCATTAAACTTGACAAATCCACACACACGGCTATAATCCCTCCAAATGGCGCCAATTTTAGAAGGAGACACTAAATTACCATTTGCTCAAGTAGAAAAGTTTGTAAGAGTTAAGGAAGTGGTTGCTTTCGACAAACAATCAGTTACCCACCGGCAAATTGCAACTGCCAATGGTATTGGAGAATCTTCGGATGACGGCAGGGTGGAAGTAGATGATGCTGGAGTATTTGGACGAGTAAGTGATACAAAAATTATAGTTTATGGTTGGTCAAGTACTTGTCAATTAAGAGTGAGTGACTCCGACTTAGCCAGACAAAAAACCAAAAAAGTGATAGAAGAAATTACCGGAAAAGTTGTTGAAATTATATAAGCAAGGAAAATTAACGCCGGGTGTTGATTAGCTTCAAACCCCGGGTAAATTAAAGTTTCTGAAACTTGAAAAGCCTTTCTACCTCACTTACTGTAGTAGCTTGATCGACCGATTTATCTTCCCGGAATTTTACCAGACGCGGAAAACGAAGCGCATATCCACTAGTATGTTTGGGGCTTTTGGTAATTTCATCAGCTGCAATTTCAACCACTAATGATGGTGTCACCCAATAATCAGGTTTTAAATCTTTATTAATTTCATATTCTTTTGGTTGTTCTTTAACTTCAAGTTTGGTTAATCTTTTTTTCAACTCTCTGAATTTATCGTCTGTAATTCCAGTTCCTATTTTGGTAATTGATTTTATTTTCTCAATACCCAAAACTCCTACCAAAAACTGTCCAACTCCAAACTGGGCTCTTCTTCCTTTTCCAACTGAATAACCCATAACAATGCAATCCAAAGTATCCACCAATTTTGCATATGATGTTTCTTCTTCTTTCATTTTTACCCATCGCCAGCCGGTTCGTCCTGCAACATACCTGCTGTTTGCTCTTTTGACAATCACGCCTTCTAACCCTTCAGAAAGTTCTTTGCGCATCATTTCTTCAATTACTTTTGAATCTTTGGTAATTTTGTAATCTACAACTTCCAACAATTTTCCACTTACGAGTGTTTTATCTAATATTTTTCTTCTTTCAAGATATGAAAAATTCATCAAATTCTTACCATCACAATGCAAAATATCAAAAACATAAAACTTGATAGAAACCTTTTTAGCAATATCTTCAATCTCATACTTTCTTCGCCTGGTCATTGTGGTTTGAAAGTTGACAAGAGACTTACGTTTCTCATCAACCCCAACAGCTTCGCTATCCAAAATTAACTCTTTTGTTTTAACCTGACTCCCAATACTTTCCAGTTCCGGAAACATCCAGGAAGTCTCATTAAGGTTTCTGGTAAAAGCTTTTATGAAACCATTTTTCCCTGACTTGTAATGTAACTGGATCCTTAGACCATCAAATTTTGGCTCAACAGCAACTTTATCCATTTTTTCAATCATTTCGATTGGACTTTTGAGACGTTGCGCCAACATAGGAAGAACCGGCACTCCAATAACTGGAGCTATTCCTATAGAGACTTTTCTGATCCCAACTTCTTTTACCTTCCTTACCAAAAGTCCCACATCCGGTAAAACATTGTAGGCTTTTTCAAGATCACTTTTTGCCGATTTATCTCCCTTTTCCAGCCAGCTTAAGGCATCCAAAATCGTTTTGTCAGAAAAGCCAAGGCGAAGTTTCCCAACAGGAATTCTTGCAACATAGCGTACACTTAACGGGTCCAGTGTTGATAGAAGTCTTGCCATTTTTTCTATCTTTCTTTCCTGACT
>MGGC01000030.1:1729-7568 GCA_001792215.1 Candidatus Woesebacteria bacterium RIFCSPHIGHO2_01_FULL_38_10 | reverse complement strand
TCTTTGCCACACGTCTTCCTTTCTGGACTTCTCTTTGGGGCTGGAGTCTTGTTCTTACCAACTTACTTGCTCTTCCTTTAATGAATGCTGTTGGACTATTTCTTGAAGAATCAGAGAATCGTGATTATATAGGTCTAGCCTCATTTGTAGCTTTATCCTACATCCTCGTTCCCTTCCAAGCCTATTCTTCATTAAAAGGCTTCTTGGAAGAAAAAGAAGGTCCATGGTTCAGAACACCAAAGACAGGAAGAATTACAGATATATTCACAAGAGGAAGATTCTTCCGATTCATATCAGGAATACTTCCTGGTCGTTCGCCAAGTCCAGACCTGGCTCTTTCCAATCTACAATCTACTAGCTACCGTCTACCAAGCAAGTATCTTGCTTTATCTTCTGCCAACTCACGTTTTGACAACTTCAAAATCCGCCCAAGGACACGTGTTCGTTGGTTGGGAAATGCATTTTTAAGTATAACTGTGGCTATTGTGTTTCTTCTTAGCAGTTTGACTAGGTTCATTCCTGGATCGGGAACCTTTATTTCTCCACCTTTATTTAAGACTATTGGCGAAGTTGAAGCCAGTGAAAATAGTAAATTCCGGCAGGAGAATATCGCCAATAAGGAAGAAATAATAAGAAATATTCAGACTTTTGAAATTACTACTCCCAGGATGATTTTGAAAAAGACAAAGGGGGGTAAAAATGTTGAATTTATTTTCCATCAAGAACCAAGAGTCAGGATTAAACTGGAAGGGCAAGAAATTGAGTTTGAGACGCAAGAGATTGGTGGAGTTAAGGTAAGACCCGGAGTTGCCAAGATCTATCTAGATAAAGAAGTCGTCTATGAAGAAATTATCAAGGATATTGATCTTAAATATTCTTTAGCCAATGACCTATTGATTGAGGAATTTATTCTCAAAACTCCAGAAGCTGTGACAAGATTCGCTCAACCAGTAAAACAGATCATCAAGACAGTAAATGTCAAAGTTGTCTGGATTGATCAAGAAAGCTTTGGGTTTTTCAGTGAGAAAGACGAGGGAAAAGAACTTTTCCGCCTTTCTCAACCCTTTCTCAAAGATGCGCAAGGAGAAGTCAGTAACGATGTCGCTTTTAGCATGGATAAGGGAAATATCGGCTACGTATTGGTCAAAACTTTAGGTGCATCAGCTAGGCAGTGGCTTTTAGATTCCCAAAGGAGCTATCCGGTAAGTCTTGATCCATCAGTTATTGTTTCAGGAGGAATTGCTGATACAGAAGTGCAGTTTGGGGGCTTGCAGAGGAAAGTAGCTTACGTTAACAGTAATTGGTATGCTTTTTACAACAACGCGGGCGACATCTCCTATTCCAAATCTTCAGATGGTGTCTCATGGAATACGCCGGTAAGTGTCGATGATGGCGATACCGACAACTATAATCCTTCAATTTCAGTTTCAGGAAATACGATTTTGGTATTTTGGATTGATGATGGTTCCGAGTTTATTGAGGGGAAAGCAATAGATACAGCCAGTTCTGATAACCAAACTGGTATTTGTCAGTCAGGTAGTCAGGGAACAATCGGCAGTACTTTTATGATCTCAGTTGATGCTTTAAGCACTTCATCGGCTGTAATTGCCTATTCGGATACTTCTTCGGATTCCGAAGTGGATATTTTTGAGGTGTCAGCCATAAGCGGAGCAGCATGTATACCGGGTTTCACTGACGTTCAGCCGGGAAACATCCTTTTTGGCTCAGGAATTACAGCCGGCGACAGACCTGTGGTTGTAACGGTTGACTCTTCTTATGTGGACATGGTTTTCCAAGATGGAAATCTTTCTTACAGCCGATATAAAGTTGATGCTAATGAGTGGGTGCGCAATAATTTAACCATCGCGTCTGTGAGCGACAGTGTTTATTCAGTGGTTACCGACGGAACAACGCTTTGGGTCTTAACCGTCAACAGTGGCGGCACCGGTACCAATTTTTACTCTGGTTTTACTGATGATTTTTCCGAAACACCTATTGACTCTGATGTTGGCGGAAACGGTCAGGACAACCTGCCTGATATTGACATTACCTGTCCCACCTCAACCAATTGCAAAATTGTCTATACTGATGATATAGATACAACCACTCCCAATTTGAAGTTTGTTGATTGCGGTAGTGACGGAGCCGGAGGGACTGACACTGAGGAATATTGTTCAACTAAAACAGTGACAACAATTGATAGTGATATCGGACAATCTGGTGATTCCGGCGGAGCATCAATTTTTTGCGTTGCCTCTAATGATTGCAAAGTGGCCTATGTTGACAATTTGGACGGGACAGATCCTGATTTGACTATGATTGATTGCAATAACGAGTCCTGTTCTTCTTCAACCGCTGGTACACCAAATACTGATCTTGGTTCAGCATCCTCGCCAATATTACACACGGCAATTGCTTGTCCGGCAACTGACGATTGCAAGATCGCTTATATGGATGATGATGTTAATGACCTGATGGTGATTGACTGCAGTGCAGCCGATTGTTCTACTATCAATGCTGATACTCAAATAGACGGCACGGTTGGAAACACCTCTAAAATGGCGATTGATTGTACCGGTGGAAGTACAGACTGCAAGATATTTTATCACGATCGGGCTTCTCCCTATACAGTCTTTGTTGATTGTGCAGATTCTGCCTGTAGCTCGACAGGAAGAACACTAACCCAAATTGACGCAAATGTTGGCAATGTTCAGGATCAGGTAGCAGTGGATATTGATTGTACTAACGGTGTTACCGATTGCAAATTAGTTTATACCGATGCCAATGATACCAGTACTTATTTTGTTGATTGTCCTGACGCGACCTGCAGTTCCACCGGTAGGACAATAACCGAAGTGGATGCCTTGACTAGCCAAGCTTCGCTTGAAAGGCAAAGAGTATCCTTAGATTGTCCGGCTGCTGATGATTGCAAGTTTGTTTTTGTGGGGACAGATGCGACAGATTCTGAGAAACTTTACTTTGTTGACTGTAATGATACGACTTGTTCGGCCAGCACGCCGGGATCAGTGATTGAATTGCCTGGTCCCAGATTCAGCGGTGCGCTTAACTGTCCTTCTTCCACAAACTGCAAGTTTGTCTATTATGAAGGTACTGCCGCAACCGATCCGAGTGTCCAGTTTACTGACTGTGATGTGACCAACTGTTTTCCTTCGGTAACTGATGCTACTGATCCTTGGTCAAGCCAGACCAATGTTACCTCGGTTTCTTTGACCTATGATAGTACTAATTCCCGACTTTATGCACATGTAATTAAAGATACTTCTGAACAGGCTTACTTTCGGGATACTGCCAAAGCTTCAATTGAGTGGGGAACTGAGTATTCCTATGGTTTTACCAACGGAACACTGGATCATATTTCAGCGCCGATGACAGCAGCTGGGCCGACACAAATTGGAGTGGTTCTGCGAAGGAATGGAACAGCCAATAATTTTGAATTTGCTACAGTTGACGAAAGAACTTTGATGCTGTTGATTGTTTTTCCTCTAATCACTAAGATTTTCAAGAAAGTTAAAAGACGGAGTGTTAATTAAAGTTTAGGAATACAAAAAATAGGAGACAATGCAAAAACCTAAAGTAACAAGACTTGACTTCTCAGGTCAAAAACAGACCTTCAAATACATTTTATTGATTGTCGTTTTTGTTTTGGTCTTTATGCCCTTTGTGACGACTTTTAATGATCTTTTGACGCGTCTTGTAATGAGCCTTGATGCTTACAGGGTTATTCAAAACTATGTTGTTCCATGGGAGGTGAGAATGGTGGGAGTTTTACTTTATCCTTTTGGATTTAGACCGTCCATTGTTGGGGAGTATTTAGCTATAGGAGGCTCCCCAGGCTTCGCGGGGCAAGCAGGACAATCTCAATTCTTAATTGAAATTGCTTGGAATTGTATTGGTTGGCAGTCTTTACTTTTTTTCTTAATAACAGCTTTTGTGGGTTTGCAAGGGGATAAATATACTAATTTTTCAAAAGTGAAAGCTTGGATTATCGGTTTTCTGGGAACTTTTTTGGTTAATCTTTTAAGGATTGCAGTAGTTGCCCTGATCGCATTTTATCTGGGACAGAATGTTGCTATTGTCTTCCACGACTATGGATCAACTTTGACTGTTTTGGCCTGGCTCTTTTTCTTTTGGTGGTTTAGTTATACTTTCGTCTTAGAGACGAAAGACGCGAATTGACTGCGAATGAGAATGGTACGAATTGATGCTAATATCAATTGATGGCTAAACTGGTGTATCCTGAACTGGGCTATAAAATTATAGGGGCACTTTTTGAGGTGTACAATAGACTTGGTAATGGATATAAGGAGAAGTATTATCAGCGTGCCCTTGAGCAGCAATTGAAGGAAATAGGACTTTCCTATAAAAGAGAACTTCAAGTTAATTTAACTTTTAGGAACCAGAAGATTGGCAAGTATTTTCTGGATTTTCTTGTAGAGAACAAGGTGGTTCTAGAGTTAAAAACTAAACCAAGATTTACTTATGAAGATTTCAGACAAGTAAGTTCTTACTTGCGGGTCAACAAATTGAAATTAGGGATATTGGTTAATTTTAGAGGGGAGAAGTTAATCTACAAGAGAATATTAAATTTAGAAATTCGCATATATTAGTGTTATTGTTTAGCAATTAATTAGCATTTATATGTATCCATCTGAAACATCTTTAATTCCAGTCACAGTTGCTCTTACTAAATTTCTTGAAACGAATGGATTAAAAGCAATTTTTAGCAACTATCCTTATTGGTATTTAGGCTCAACTCCTTTTAGATTTTTGACTGGTCCAATTATCCCGGTTTTTCTTTCCATCTTTCATAAGCTTCTGCCCAATACCTCACTTTTTATTCTGACTATATATCTGATCGCGTTCAGCTTTTTGCTTTCAGCTTTCGGATGGACAATCCTTTGGTTTCAAGTATCAAGTATAAAGCATCAAGGAGGAAAAACCGTTCTACATACTACTTTCTACATACTACTATTTTTGATTTTTCCCTGGAGACTTTTTGCTTCACTTACCCTGGAAGAGGGAAGTTTTACAATCGCCAGAAATTTGATGCCTTTGGCATTGTTGGCAATCTGGAGCCATTTTGCTAAAAAAGATTTGAAAAGTAAGACTTGGGCAGTTTTAGCGGTTTCTGCACTGTTACTGATAAATACAAGCGTTCTGCCCATTTTGCTAACTGGAGTGGCGGCATTAGCTTTAGCATTTTCATTTAACGATGGGAAAATCCGAGGTCTTGGAAAGAGAATAAAAAGCTGTTTTCTAATTCTGCTTGCCTCCTTACTACTATCTACTATCTACTATTTTCCAACGTATTGGTTATCTATTCTTGCCAATCCTTCAATTGGCGGAGCTTCTGGAATTAAGGTCGTTCTCAGGGTTCTTGATTTGCTCAAGGCCTCAGCTCCTTTATTTTTGGCAATTTTTGCTGTTTGTTTTTCCGGAAAAGTTAAAAATAGGCTTTCGGTATTTATACTAACTTGGACTTTTACCTTCCTATTTCTAACTATTTTCCGTTTTATTGGAGATTGGGATTTTTGGATGGATTGGACAAGTTGGATGTATGAAATTGAGATTGGAATCGTTTTATTAATAGTCAATTCTAAATTCTCAATTCTCAATTTTAAAAAACATGCTCCTTACTTAACATTACTTGCAAGCTTGTTTTTGCTTCCTTTTTATCTTACTTGGCGGATATACCTCGCCTTAGATCGACCCCCTTTGATTTCAAATCAAGTTCCGAGAGGGGTAAGATCATTGGATAAACTTGACGAGGTTGTTGGGTCTGAAACAACATTTCTTTCCGGATCAAGTGTTTTTTGGG
>MGGC01000030.1:0-1715 GCA_001792215.1 Candidatus Woesebacteria bacterium RIFCSPHIGHO2_01_FULL_38_10 | reverse complement strand
GCGACAGATCCCAATTGGAATAAGGCAGCTTATGAAGTGAGGGAAGGGAAAAGTCCGGAAAAAACAAAAGAATGGCTTAATAAACTAAAAGTTAGCTTTGTAATGGTTCACACACCAGCGTCTTTTGAATATTATCATGATTTTAAAAATCTCGATAAATGGGAGAAAATTGGAAAGGTAATTTGGCAAGGGAATGGGGACATAATTTATAAAGTTTACAAGTAGAGAACATTCCTGAAGCAAAGCGTGGGACAGGGTAGTTCATCGCTTGTTGGGGAAGAGTGCTATTTTTTCCAGAACATTTATATAATTTTTTTCCCCAAGAAAACTTCGAGAGTAATTAAGAATAAGCTATTGGTTAGCGATGAATAAATTTCTTATCTTGTTCAATTATTATACTCAGGGAATTTGATCGAAAATACGGTTTTCTCACGAAAATTTATAAAGCGGTTTGAACAACTTAATTGCATCAATTGCATCTAATGGTATAATGGATAAAGAGTTAAAAATCTTGGGCAAAAAACTTACGACTTAGTGGTTTTATAGACTTTAGAGATGCGGATGGAAAGAAAAGGGTTATCATAATAATTTATTTTAACTTTTTTAAACCGTTTGAATTAAGCTAACTTCAACTTCTTATAGTAAGTAGGTGGGGAAGTCCGATAGTCTTCAGTATAAATAATCCTGTAGTATTCATCTTACTGAGAAACTGGCTTATTTTTGAACTTAAAATCCAGCTTCTTGCTCAAGGTTACGCTTTAAAGATATATCCGATAGCCTCTTGACAAGCGTTACCCACTTAATGTTAACATTATTATTAAGTTCATTTTTGTTATTTTCTTTTAAAAAAGTGTTAACACACCCTCCTTGGTTAAAACTATGGAGGGCAAGTAGCCTGCCCTGACGAGTACCAGACGGTATTCGTCCCTGGCAGGTACCGTACGGTACCTGCCGTTGATGCCAAGATTTTCTTGACAGCATATTTGCCATTTCCTAGATGGTGATTTTTGGGTAGGTAAGTTATAAAACCAATGACACCTAAGTTATCGCGCCAAAAACGTCTTGAATTAATTAAGAAAGCTTTAAAAGGTAAATCAGTAAGTAAGATTTGTCGTGAAGAGGGTATTTCCAGAGTTATATTTTATCGTTGGGTTAATCGCTATAAAGAGAAAGGGAAAAAAGGACTAGGGCCATTACCATTTGGCAGACCAAGGAAAACAGCCCGAAAACCTAAGATAGATTATCCAAGACTTTCTTCAAGCGTTCGTCTGAAGATGGTTGGGGAAGTTTTACTGCAGGACGGTAAGCCAACTGATGTGGCTGGGAAATACGGAATCTCCAGAACCACTTTATACAAATGGATCAGACGATATCGGGAAGCGGCAGACGATGATAAATGGGGGGCGATAGAATCAAAAAGGCCAGTTATCACACGCTATTTTAATCAGGTACATCCTGAATTTGAAAAGAGAATCTTATTGGAAGTTTCGCGGCATCCTGAATATGGAGTAAGAAGGCTTATCACAACTGTACCAAGATTCCGTGGGAAACCGGTTGTTGGCCATCATGGAATTCAAAACATCTTAAAACGTAATAATTTAAATACATTTGAGTTTCGATTAGAGTATGCAAAGGCACAAAGACCTTTAATTGTTCCAAAGCCAGCCTTTACCTATCTTTGGGATCGAATTAGACTTGTTTGGGAAGAGTTTATT
>MGGC01000029.1 GCA_001792215.1 Candidatus Woesebacteria bacterium RIFCSPHIGHO2_01_FULL_38_10 | reverse complement strand
ATCCAAATATAATTATAGATCTAATAAATAATAAAAAAAGCGCTTTGAAATTATCAAAAAATGGCAGAAGTATTATAGAAAAGAAATACGATTGGGAAATAATAGCAAAACAAACGAAGAAAACTTATAAAAAAATATTAAACAATAAAATAAAAAATAAAAAATCATCTGAGAAAGAACTAGCAAATTTGAAACTAAACAAAGAGCCAATTTGGCTAGAAGAAACAAAAAATAAAGGAAGATTTTCTAAATGGCCGCGCATCTTAAATAATGACTTCATTTATGCCTTAATAGAAAAGAATAAAATAAATGTTATTAAAAGATAATTAATATGGCTAACATCATCGCTTTTGAAGGAATACCGGGAGCTGGAAAAACTACCGCAATAAACACCCTTCTTAAGAATGGCTCATTATTTAATTGCGCCGTAGTCCCTGAACTTTATATGGGTAAACTGGATAGCCTCTCAGGATCTAAAAGTTATTTGGATGCGGAAATTGATAAATCAAGTATAATAAATGATACTAAAAATCATTACGATAATATTTTATTAGATAGAACTTTTCTAAGTACGATCGCTTACTGCTATGCCAAATCAAAAGTAGATGGTGATGCCAGCACATATTTAGACTTACTTAGATATTTTAAGTATTTAGATAGTAAGCATAATCTGATCAGGCCAACATGCCTTTTCTATCTAAATATTACTATTCCTGAAAGCATCAAAAGAAGAGAAAAATTCTCTAAGATTGACGAGCTTCATAATTGGTTTGATCCTGAATTCTTAAAGCATTTCTCTGAATTTTATGACCAAAAAATGAATAGATTTAACATGCCAGGATGTATACTTATTGATACAACCAATTTATCTAAAGGTTCTGTAACTAAGAAAATTATGTCAATTTTAAAAAAATAATATGGAGAGCACCCTTGATATATCAGTAATAATATCTACCTATGGTAATAATGATGGGGTAATTAGACTTAATAAAATATTGGGCGCCTTGAGAGATCAAAAAATAGAAGAAGATATTAATTATGAAGTTATTGTGGTAGATAATGGTCTTTCTTTAAATAAAAACATATTATTAGATGAATATTCAGAAATAAAAAATCTGGTTATTATTGGAGAGCCTAAAATAGGTCTTAGCGGTGCAAGAAATAAGGGAATTTTAAATGCTAAAGGAAGCATCTTGGCATTTACAGATGATGATATTATGCCTCATATGGAATGGCTAAGTTCATTATATAGGTCACATCATGAATCTGACTTTCTTTGTGTGGGCGGGCCAGTAATACTTCAAAATGATGAGCAAAGCTTTCCAGAGTGGTTTTCTGATTACTTTTTAAGATTCTTGCTGCCCCCAAAATTTCCAGAAAAGTTTGGCACTATATCTCAACCATTTTATCTTATAGGAGCTAACATGTCATTTAAAAAAATAGCGTTCCGAAAATACGGATTATTCGACACTTCTTTAGGAAGAAAAGGAAACTGTTTACTTTCTGGAGAAGATACCGAATTTATTTTAAGATTAGACAAAAATGATATTTGCTATAATCCTAACGCTAAAGTATCTACAAAGATCAAATCAGATAGATTGACCAAAAGATTCTTTTTAAAGAGAATTTTTTGGCAAGCTGTTTCAGACGCTAGGATTTTTAGGAAGCATGGATTATCAGGATTTTATGATTTTAATGAGGTCTTTCTATCCGATAAGTTTTTAAAAAATTTTTATAAAGTCTTAACACAAGGAGACTTTTTTAAATTAGGCTGTATCATAATAAGATTTCTGACTTTTAAATTTTTCTTGGTGTTTAAATTATGAATATTTGCATTATAGCCCCAATAGATGAAAAAATCCCCCCTAAGTTTTACGGTGGCATAGGCAGGATTATTAATGTTTTGGTTGAGGGTTTGGCGCAAAAAAAACACAATGTTACTTTACTAGCACCTGAAAATACAGAGACATCGGCTAGATTAATTCCTATCATAAAACGTCCATTGGAGGCAAATAATCATGAAAATAATAATGATCCTGAAACTAGAGAGATATTTTTTAAGTCATCCATCAAAAAAATAAAAGAGGTTCTGGAAAATGAAAAGTTTGATATAGTAAACAATCATTTAGGGTGGAGACTAGTTCCTTTTAATAATATAATAGACCCGCCAATTATTACAACTCTTCATACGCCAATAAATCAGGGAAATAGACGAATTGTTTTTAGTAATTTTAAAGAGGCCCCCGTAATTAGCACTAGCAACAATCAGAGGAAAGCTCTGCCAAATATCAACTACTTAGAGACCATTTATAATGGGATAGATATTTCACTGTACTCTCTTTCAGAAAAATACTATGATTACTTAGTATTTTTAGGGAGGATGTCTCCAGAAAAAGGAGTATTGGAGGCTATTCAAATTGCTAAGAAATTAGAGATTAAATTAATCCTGGCCGGAGCTATTCATGAATGGGATAAAAATTATTTTACAACCAAAATCAAACCAAATATAGATAATAAAAAAATAATTTTCTTAGGAGAGATAGATGATATTCAAAAAAATAAGTTATTGGGCGGCGCCAAGGCTCTACTCGCACCTATACAATGGGACGAGCCCTTTGGCTTAACCTTTATTGAGTCTATGGCGTGTGGTGCGCCAGTTATTGCTTTAAATAGAGGCTATGCACAAGAAGTTATAATAAATGGGGTGACTGGAATTATAGCAAATTCAATACCTGAAATTTATAAAAGATTCAAAGAAATTAATGAAATTTCAAGAAAAAAGTGCAGATTGTATGTTGAAGAAAAATTTAATTCCAATGTTATGGTTAACAATTATGAAAAAACTTATTATTCTTATTTAAAAAAACATGAAAAGATTAAATAAAAGATATAAAAGAGAGCTACAATTTTGGATAACTAAGTTGGCAGATACATTAAAAAAGATTAGTGGGTGATGACATCCCTCAATTATTAAAAATCAAGGATTGCTTATTGAGGCCGGTCAATGTTATCCAAATCTGAAACAACTGATTGGTTTTGATAACGATAAAAAACATATTTCTTTGGCTATGCAAAATATAAAAAATGCCGGATTGGTAAAAAAATGCACAACTCAAAGAAAAAGATATCTTTGACAAGCCCGATCTTGGCAAGTTCGATGCAATACCGAGAAATCTTTTGGCATCATTTTCGGTAAGTTCAAAAGCGAAAGCTCTTCCGCTCAGTGTACCGACGAACCTAGTCAGTGTGCGGATTGCAATTGCGTTGATTGCACAGACGACGATGATTAGCTAAAAAACTCCCTCACAAAAAATTCTTGTGGAGATCTTTGTGATTGCCATTGCGACTGTTCTTTTTGTCCATATACGACTTAAATAATCACATAAAGCGGAGCTAAATAGCTCCGCTTTATCATTGATGCCGCTTATCTACATAACTTTTTATTGCCAGTGGTAAATCGTCTAATGCTTGATTCGCAATATATTGATCAATTTTTGAATTACCTATTTTCTGGGATTGGTATCCTTGCAATAGGTTACCAAATTTCTTTAATATTATTAGATCAACTAATCTTTCTTTTTCTTCGTGGGTCAGCTTGAAGCGCTTTACGATATTCTCTTCTATACCAATGTGTATTATCTCATGCACTGGCGTGTGCGCCGGATAAGATTTTTTAAATTTACCATCTTTGGTGGTCATGATAATAATTTTTCCGGAATTTGCTTCATATCCTCCTCCGGGGCCATATCGGGTGAGGACAATAACATACTGAGGAAAAATTTTGAATCCCCATTTCCGGTTGAATTCCAATAAAATCGGAAATATTTTTTCAATATTTGGCTTTTCTGCTTCAAGAGCAACTATCCCTGCGTTATAAAAACCACTATCATAGCATTCTTTAATAAATATATTTTTAACAGTTTCTTTATCCACCGCATTAAAGTCAGGAGAGATTTGAGCAAGTCTTTGAAATTCTTGATGATCTGGGATTTCAACACTATATCCATGTTCACGGAAAAAAGATATTTTTTTTAATATTGACCACAAATAATCCATTTCCTCATCGGGAGATTGTGATCGTATAATTAATTCTGGTTTCATATGATAAGCTCAATTATAAAACACCGTTCCTTTTAACTGCTCTTTTTACTGTAACAAAAGGAATCATCCACCTCTGATAATTCTCCGACGACATTTTCTCAAACGCCTTCATCTCCTCCCTCCCCATCTCTTTGGGCTCCGGGGTGCGTTTTGGAAATGTTGGTTTTTTGGCGCTTATTTTATATTTGCTTATATTCATAAAGTAAATTTTACCATAACACGGGAAAATCAACGACCTTGACAGAATTTACTAAGGTGGGTTAGCATAAGTGGCACGAAAGGAATTGCGTTAATTATGGCTTAATAAAGCTGAAATTGGCGCGATACGGGACTTTAACAATTTAACTCTAACGAGAGAAAAGGAGCGCGCTATGAATCACGCTGCCAGAACAATAGAAGGAACGCATCAGGAAGATCATGACAGATTTTTGAGAAGGTTTAAATTAAAAATAACGCCGTCGGATATTGAGAAACTGGATTATGCTTATGATATGGCTAAATACGGCCATCGCAATCAGGTTCGCGAGTCGGGCGCCAGATATTTTGAGCATGTGCGCGCGACGGCGCTTATCTTGGTTGATGAGCTCGGCATCACCGATCTGGATATTGTGACAGCCGCGTTATTGCACGACATGCTGGAAGATAATTTTCTGCTTACATCAAGCAGGATCAAGGTTACTTTCGGCGAACGAGTGGCGGCGCTGGTGTCAACAATCACAAAGCCGGCGAAAGAAGATCCTCGATTCAAATCGAACAATGAAAGGCATCAATGGTATTTTGAGCAGATCAGAAACGGCTCTCCGGAAGCTAAAATAATCAAATTGGCCGACCGATTGCAGAACCTTAGAACGCTCGCGTCTTGCCCGTCTGAGAAGCAGATCGCCAAAATCAAAGAGACAAATGAGGTTTATCTCCCGCTCATCGCCGATGTCGCCAAAGAATACCCGAAAAAAGCAAGCTATCTTTTAACCCAACTGGAAGACGCTTTGGCGAGCTTAACCAACAAAATTACCTCGTCCAATCAAAACCCCGGCCATGAAACATGACTGGGGTTTTCGTTAATTTTTTATTTTTACAATGTTGCACTTCGGAGCAGAATGTAGGGTTTATTTATTTGACAATGTTAATAAAATAGTGTTATCATATAATACATGACGTTAGTTACAGCTTAACAAAGTCAAAGCTTGTCCTTTGTTATAATTGGAATAAGCATGACAACCAGGACTTTAACAATTTAACCATACAATACTAGGAGGCTATCTATGGACAACAAAACGACGCTCAAATCAAAGATTATTCCTTCTTTCTGGAAGGAAAACATCGATGAAATTATCGAGCAAGAATTACTGGAAGCTAACCGGTATTTTGCTAAAGCGAACCCTCGTCTGAATGAGCTTGTAGAAAAAATTTCTTCATCTTCGCCGCAGGATTTCTATAACGAACTACAAGCTCGCTGGGATTGGCACAACCAATTCTATGAAGAATTACTTGAGCCAGCCATTCCTCTCCTATTAGAGCCTCACGTTTTCAACCTAACTCCCACCCAAATCACTATAATACGAGAAGTGTATCGTGTTGGGTCTCTGATTGACCAATCCATACTTGTAGTTTCGAGCGCAATTAAACAGCACATTGAACGATGGATGAGAATTTTACCGGAATGCCAAAATCTAAGCGTCGAAGAAACCTACTTGCTTATTAGTCCATCCCGAGAGCCATACTCAGTAGAATATCTAATCGACCATCTTTCCTATATCATAATATTAAAGGAGGGTGGAGATTGCGAACAGGCGCGACAAAACCTAATCAGTCAACATCACGCCGATGATGCGAAAATATTCGCCGGACGACTAAAACGATTGACTCATCTAACCAAAGAAAGCACATATAATCTCAAAAAAATGATGAGCAA
>MGGC01000028.1:8308-12509 GCA_001792215.1 Candidatus Woesebacteria bacterium RIFCSPHIGHO2_01_FULL_38_10 | reverse complement strand
TCTGTCGCGGAGTTAAGCTGGATATTGTCTTCGAGGTCATTTGTTGGGTCCTCAAGAGCCGTATAAAATATCTTTTTCGTAAGATCTACTATTCTGATTTTTCTTTTTGTTTAGATACTTTTTCCCATCATCTCATGGACATCTTGTTCTTTCAGCAATCCTTCACTAGCTTCAGGAAGCGTTATTCTACCTTTGCCTAACGCCCTGTTTATGAGATTTGCCCCGTTTACTATCCAGTCGGGAATTGATTGGGGAGACTGCCCAAGGTCATACTTGGGATGTAGTTTTTCATCTTCCTCGACCATTTTTCTGATATTATATACCCATCTAAAGTTTAATATGAAGAGAGTTAGGAAACTGGCATTAAGTATTGTTGTCCCCACGCTTAACGAAGAGAAATACCTGGGGAAACTACTTTTTGGTCTTGGTAAACAGGTGTTTAAGAATTTTGAAGTGATCATTGTTGATGGCAGGTCAGAAGATAAGACATTAAAGATCGCCAATGGTTTCAAAGATGCTTTTCAGCTTAAAACATATTCTTCTCTTAGAGGAACTTCGGTTCAAAGAAATTTTGGCGCTAAAAGAGCAAAATCTGACAATTTAGTTTTTTTGGATGCAGACGGCAGACTTGAAGATAAATTTTTAGAAAAACTGGAAAGGCAGATCCGTAAAGAAAATGTTTATTTGGCTACTTCTTGGCTAAGACCAGATTCAAGTAAATTGGTAGATCTTTTCTTATTTTCGGTTTTTAACATTTTTTATCTTGAATTTTTAAGGAGATTTTTTCCCGGTTCGGGCGGTGCATTTATTTATATTGAACGAAAAATATTTAATTCAGTTGGCGGATTCGATGAAAAAGTTAAGTATGCTGAAGACTCTGTTTTGGTGAAAAGACTTAATAAAAAGGGATACAAACTCAGAGTTTTGAGAGATCTTAAGGTTTATACGTCCGTTCGAAGATTAGAGTCAGAAGGAAGGCTTAAATTTCTCTCAAGAGTTTTAAGATTAAATTTGCGTTTTTTATTTAAAGGCCCGATTAAAAAATTTGATAAATTCCACTACGAGTATGGGAAATTTTAGCTGTTCTCCAATTTAAAGTATGGAAAATCCGAGTAAGATGGGTATATTATTAAGGTATGGTGAAAGTTGGGATAAATGGTTTTGGGAGGATTGGAAGGATTTCTTTTAGGATTTGGCTTTTGAAATACACAGGCGAAATGGATATTGCTGCAATTAACACTTCAGGAAGCATGGATGTGGCTGGTTGGGCGCATCTTGCAAATTACGATACGATTTATAGAAAGTTTGAATATGAAGTTAAAGCCAAAGAGGTTAGAAAGCCTGAAGAGGTAACCCGTTCGACAAACTCAGGGCAGGTGGATGAAGATCCGTTAATAGGGTACCTTTTGATTGGAGAAAAAAATATAAAAGTTCCAGTACTTGCGCAGAGGGATCCGGCAAAAATTCCTTGGGGAAAATATGGAGTTGATGTGGTTATCGAGTCAACAGGAAAGTTCACTTCAGAAGAGGATGCTAAGGAACACGCGCTTGGCGGTGCCAAAAGAGTGGTTGTGTCTGCTCCTGTGAAAGGCGGGAATGTGGGAACTTATATTATTGGCGTCAATGAATACCAGGGAGAAGCTGAAGTTTTGTCCAACTCCTCCTGCACTACCAACTGTGTGGCACCAGTTGCCGCAGTCCTTCAGGCTAAGTTTGGAATTGAAAAGGCAGCCATAACAACGATTCATGGTTATACAGATGATCAGAACCTTCATGATAATTCTCATAAAGATTTGCGTCGAGCTAGGGCAGCTGCCCAAAATATCGTTCCCACGACAACCGGAGCTGCAATTTCAACAAGCGAAACAATTCCAGCCATTAAGGGACTTTTTGACGGAAGAGCACTTCGTGTGCCTGTTATAACAGGGTCAATTACGGATTTTGCAGTTGTTGTTAAACGAGATGTTACTGTTGAAGAAGTGAATCAGGCGTTTAGTGATGCTACTAGAAACTCGATTTATAAAGGTGTATTAGCAGTTTCCGAAGAACCTCTGGTTTCATCTGATATTATCGGAAGAAGTGAGTCAGCGATCGTTGATTTATCTCTAACCCAAGTTGTTGCTGGAAATCTGGTTAAGGTTTTTGCTTGGTATGATAATGAGTGGGGCTATGCCAATAGGCTTATCGAACAAGTAATAAGAGTAGGACAAAGGTTGGACAGTAAAAAAGCTCCCAGCGATCCGATAACTCTTTCGTTTAAAGAATGATTGATATAATTCCATCAATTTTAACAAATGACCCTAAAGAGTTAAGAGAAATGCTTACCAGGTGTAAAGGGGTTGTCAAGAGAGTGTCTATAGATATTATTGACGGGAAGTTTGTCAATAACAAAACTGTCGATCCCAGCTTTTTATCTAACCTTGATACTAATCTCAAGATTGATTATCAGTTGATGGTTTTGGAGCCGATAAATTGGATCAAGCGATGCGTAAGAGGTCAGGCAGACAGGATTATAGGGCATATAGAGAAAATGAGTAACCAGGCGGAATTTATTGCAAAAGTTCAAGAAGCTAAAGTTTCAACCGGACTGGCTCTTGATATTGCCACACCGGTTGCTAGGCTGGATGCGACGATTCTTAATGAACTTGACGTTATTCTGCTAATGGCAGTGCCTTCTGGTTTTGGGGGACATAGTTTTGATCAAAGAGTTCTTGAGAAAATTAATAGATTAGCCGAAGTTAGGGCTGAAAAAAAAAGAGTGTTTAAAATTCATGTCGATGGTGGAATAACATCTGAATCAATATATAATGTTTATAGGCTAGGGGCAAACGAGGTCTCAGTCGGACGACTTTTATTTGCTGGTGATTTGGCAGAAAACATTAAGAGGTTTAGAAAAGTAGCCTATAAGATAGACTAAAAATAGGAAGACTAAAAATATGAAAGAGGATAAAGCTAAACAAGTTCCAAGAACTTTAATTAAAAATATCGCTTTTTTTGGTGATGCCAGCGTTTCCGAATCAGATCCTGTCTATAAAGATGCATTTGAGGTGGCCAAAGTTTTAGCAAAGGAAGGTTACACTATTGTTAATGGTGGCGGTTCCGGAGTGATGAATGCCTCGACTCAAGGCGCTGAGGTAGGAGAAGGAAAAACCTTATCTGTCACGTTTTCTCCCACTGACGCACCGGGGTTTGAAGGTTGGTATATTGGCAATATAACTGATGTTGAGATAAAAACGACAAATTATATTGAGAGGATGTTTAAATTACTTGAGCATGCGGATTGTTTTATCATTTTTAAAGGCGGGTCAGGAACAATTTCTGAATTTGGAACAGCCTGGGTTTTGGCCAAAATATATTTCGGACACCACAAACCATTCATTTTGTTTGGAGATTTTTGGATTGAAGTAATTGATTGTATTAAGAGGAATATGAATTTGGATCGTGAGGAATTGTCGGTTTTTGAAATTGTGAGAAAAAAGGAGAACGTTTTACCCACAATAAGAAGGTTTGAGAAGAGGCTTCAAAGCGTTGACCATAAAAGCGATTGTAAGATCTGTGTTGATAGGGCATTTATGAAATGACAAGTGAAGATGAGTCATTACGCAAGAAGAGCGCAGATGGGCTGGAAATCTTATGAAGTATGCTAGATTATTAGCAACAAAACTTGAATGACTACTCGGGAACTTGAAAAAAAAGCCAATGAGATAAGGCAGGATGTCATCAAGATGCTTCTTAAGGCAGGCTCAGGGCATTCTGCAGGTTCTTTGGGACAAGCCGATATTTTTACTGCACTTTATTTTGAAATTCTGAAGCACAATCCTAAAAATCCTTTATGGGAGGATCGCGACCGGCTTTTTTTATCATGCGGCCATACGGTACCTGTCCGTTACGTCACCATGGCTCATGCTGGTTATTTTCCTCGGGATGAATTAAAGACGTTAAGGAAACTGGGATCTCGACTTCAAGGTCATCCAGAAAGAACGAGACTGCCGGGACTTGAATCAACTTCTGGTCCTTTGGGAGAAGGGTTAGCACAAGCTAGCGGTTTCGCCTATGCCGCCAGAATGGATGGGAGGAAGTTTAGAGTATATTGTATTTGTAGCGATGGCGAGCATGATTCTGGGAATCATTGGGAGGCAGTTTTATTTGCCGGAAAATATAATCTCAGCAATTTAACGGTTATTGTTGACAGGAATAACAT
>MGGC01000028.1:2197-8294 GCA_001792215.1 Candidatus Woesebacteria bacterium RIFCSPHIGHO2_01_FULL_38_10 | reverse complement strand
ATTGAAGAGATAATTGATGCGGTTAACCATGCCAAAGCAGTTTATGAGGACCCGACAGTCATTATTGCCCATACGATTCCGGGTAAGGGGGTTGATTTTATAGAAAGATTACCCCAATGGCACGGGATGACGCCGAATACAGAGGAGGCAAAAAAGGCCTTGCATGAGTTACGTACTTTGGGAGGTAGAATAAGAAGTGAGCATGAGTAAGATGAATTAGGAAAAAAAGAATCACTATTCGAGAATGCTTAATTCCAAATTAAAACTATCAAATAAGATTTTTGAAAAAGATATTGAAAAGAGGGCATGTAGAGATGGATATGGGAAAGGGTTGGTCATTGCAGGAGAGAAGGATGAGAGGGTTGTTGTTTTGTGTGCTGACCTTACCGAATCGACAAGATCTCATCATTTCCAAGAGAAATTTCCAAAGCGCTTTGTTGAAATTGGTGTTGCCGAGCAGGCTTTGGTTACAGTTGCCGCCGGGATGGCTGCCTACGGAAAAATTCCCTTTATCTCCTCATACGCTATTTTTTCTCCTGGACGGAATTGGGAACAAATTAGAACGACAGTGGCTTTAAACAACGTTCCTGTAAAAATAGGGGGAGCTCATGCAGGGATCTCGGTTGGATCAGATGGAGCCAGTCATCAGGCATTAGAGGATATTTCCTTGATGCGGGTGATTCCTAATATGGTAGTCCTTGCTCCGGGCGATGCGATTGAAACTAGAAAGGTAGTTATTGAAGCAGCTAATAATGGCAAACCGACTTATATTCGTTTTACCAGAGAGGCGACTCCGGTTTTTACGACTGATGAAACCCCATTTAAAATTGGTCGAGCCGAAATCTTTTGGGATTCGGTAAGTGACAGAGTACAAAATATCACTCACAACTCGGTTGCTCTAATTGCTTGCGGACCATTGGTCTACGAAGCGCTTTTGGCTGCAAAGAAATTAGATGCGCAAGGAGTCGGGAGCATCGTAGTTAATTGCCATACAATAAAGCCAATTGATGAAAAAAAGATCGTTGAAGTTGCAAAAGAGTGTGGGAAAGTCGTAACAGTTGAGGAGCATCAAGTTAATGGGGGCTTAGGGTCGGCAGTTGCTGAAGTATTAGCAAGAAATTATCCTGTACCAATGGGGTTTATCGGAATGAATGATTCCTTTGGTGAATCAGGAAAGCCCGATGAGCTTTTAGAGAAATATGGAATGAAATCTGATAGTATTAGGGAGACTGTTGAAAAGATTATCGAAAAGAGGGGGGGTGAGAAAGATGGGGATTTTAAGAGTCAAAAAGAAAGATGGGAGTGAGGAGGATTTTGACAAAGGCAAAATCACTGCCGGTGTGATCAAATCTGGGGCAAGTGAAGAGGAGGCAGAAAAGGTTGTTCAAGAAGTTGAAATCTGGGCTAATACTGTTGAGGGTGGAGTTGTTAGTACAGACGAAATTGCTGCTAAGGTGGTTGAATCTTTGCTAGGCGTGAATCTTAAAGCTTCAACCTCTTTTGAAGAGTACAGAAAAACAAAGACAAGTGAGTCAAATTAAAAGGAATGGTGAATCATTGCGAATCTGTTATTAGGATTTAAGATTTAATCCTTCTAGTGGTGGTTGTCTTAGTTAAAGATAAATTAACTGACCGAAGCTTTTGGAAAAGCAAGAGAAGCAAGCATTAACCTCATCGGGCGGAGTTTTCTTTTAAAGGGATCGACCATCAAACCCATATTTTCCAGTGTTACTACACCAATTAAAGGAGAGTCGTCTTTTTCACCAATGACTACAGTTGATGGCGCTTTATCGCCGTTTATTTCGACCATTGCATGGCTTAACTTTCTTTTGACAGTTGTTCCATCAGCAAGCGTAAATTCCTGAGTTTTTAATGGCTTGAGGTTAAGTCTTTCTGCCATTTTTTTAGGAACTACTGTGTAGGCAGTTCCTGTATCTATTAAAAATTTTCCGGTTACTTTTTTCTTTTTATCCAGGCTTGTTAGTATCGCGGAAATCGTAGTTATTCCCATTAAGCTATTGTACCATGTTCAATCTATATCTTTACTTTATAAATTTGAAAGTGGAGAGGATTTGGTTGAAGATTTCTATCTTTTGTTCTTGTGTGTAAAACTCTTCAAAACTTTTGTCTTCAGGGAATATATTGAATTCAATAATGTTAAGATCTCCTTTGAAAGCAATTCTTTCAACTAATGTCCCTACTGAACTCTGGACTATTCTTTTTGCTTGATTATTTCCTATCACTTTGTCTGATATCTTCTCTATTACACACCAACTTTCAATATCAACACCGTCACAGTATTGGGACTTGAAGTGGTCTTCAATACTTTCGGAATCGGAAATAAGTACTCTTATTAGACCATGTGGCGTTTCCGCTAACTCCTTTTTGTTCGGTCGAATGTAAACTAATAGGAGTAAATCAGTTCTAGCTTCTTCACCAACCACCCACTCAGCCGGGTAGTTGAAACTAAATTCATACTCTTCATTTCTATATGTTTTCCAGCCTGACATATTAGCACTGGTTGTGGTTGGAGTTGGGGTGGCAGTTGGTTGAACAGGAGTTGAGTTCTTCTTGTTTTGATATGCAATCAAAAAAGAAGTAGTGAAAATAATGATTAGTAGAAAGACAGTAAGTGAGAGGGGAAAGTGTTTTGTGTTTGTAAGTTTCTGAAAGAATGATTGACTCCTTTTTTTATCAGAAGTATTTTTCTGAAAGTTATTTTTCATTAAATTATTGTAGCACTTTTTTAAATATGAATAATGTTGACAAAATTAGTGTTTTGTAATAACATCGTAATTACAGGTATGCCAACGCAAATCGTTTTCAGGGCAGGAAATAGCAATGTAGTTGCTATTCCTAAAAATTTATCTCGGGAGTTAGGATTTAAGTCCGGCTTGAATGTGGTGGTATCTAAAATACCAGGCGAAGATGCTATTGTTATCAGAAAAGCCACAAAAGCTGCAAAGGTAAAAGAGAAGACAATTGACAGGGAATTCAAAAACTGGCTTGATAACGTTCTTCAGGAAGACAAGGAGATTTTGGATGAATTGGCTGTTCGTTGATATTGAAAAGGTTTACCTTATCCACGAGGCTGTAATTAAAAAAGCCGGTACCAAGGCTTCGGTTCGTGATTTTGCGCTTCTTCACTCTGCGGTTGAGCGACCAAAAGCAACTTATGAAAGTAGGGATTTATACCCCAACCTTTTTTTAAAAGCAGCAGCTTTACTTCAATCTCTTTGTTTAAATCACCCGTTTACGGATGGCAACAAAAGAACGGCCTGGCTTTCTGTAAAGAGGTTTTTGTATATAAATGGTTATCAGCTAAGGGCCGACAAGGATGATGCTGTGCGATTTATGCTTTGGGTTGATAATGAGAAGCCTGACATAAGCAAAATTTCCACCTGGCTCAAAAAGTACTGCAAAAAGATAAGATAATGTTTCAATCAGTAAACCTGAATGTGGAGAGGATTTGATTTAGTGTTTTTTGATTGCTTCCCATTAACACAAAAGTCAGTAATGGTTCTTCTTTATCAAAAACAAAAATATATGCTGTTTGATCGTAACCAAGATCACCCGGTTCTTCTAGCTTAAGGAGGTATTTAATTGCTTCTTTTTTTATCTTCTTTTAATTTATTCCATCTTGGAGGAGTCTATCGAAATACCATCAGAGGTGACTTGGTTTTCACAAACTGGCTTGCAGATTACAAAACACTCATTTTCTCCTAAATCTTTCTTACAAGATAGGACACATTTATCAAATTCTTGTTTTATTTTATGACATTCCTCTTCTGTAACTTGCTGACATCTATTTACTTCTTCTAACAACTCTTTCCCTCTTTCAATACAAGAGGTAGAAAAGCTGGTTGGATTGAAACTTACGCCTTTTACCTTAGTCTTTTCAAAATCAGCTTCAAGGAGTCTTTTTTCTTGATCGGGGAGATTCTGGATAAAACGTTTTCCATCCTTGTTTATGCATACTGGGGGATAGGATTTTTGGATCACGCTTCCTTTTAGTTTTAGACAATCTTCAAAATTTTTGGGAATTAGTCTTTTTCTTTTATCCGTAAGATAAGCTAAAAAGAACGTGGTTGTAAAAAGGATTATTAGTAAGACACATGTTAATAGAGCTTGAAAATACTTGAGATTTAGGATTGCAGGTAAGGCGCGTGGTTTTTCTTTAAGAGGAGGCAGCTTATCGGTTTCAAGAACCTTCTTAACTTTTTCTTCTAAGGCTAGGTGGGGTTTACGCATATAAATTGATTATACATCACCAGTTGTCCTGGGAAAGGAATAGTGTTAAATTGAATTTGAATTATGGATATCAGGGTTTTAAAATCCACAGTCAAGGTATTGGTGGAGGAGGGAAAAGGGATTTTAGCTGCTGATGAGAGTACGCCAACTATAAAAAGGCGTTTTGAGATAATTGGTCTTGAATCGACTCCTGAAACCAACAGGATTTATAGACAACTTCTTTTTACAACACCAGGGATCGAGGAATTTATTTCAGGAGTTATCATGTTTGACGAAACATTAAGACAAAAAACTGATGGCGGAATTCCTTTTCCAAAGCTTCTTTCAGACCGGGGAATAATTTCGGGAGTTAAAGTTGATAAAGGAAAAGTAAAGATACCAAACTTTCCCAGTGAAGAAATAACAGAAGGCCTGGACGGGTTAAGAGAAAGGCTTTTGGAGTATAAAGCGATGGGTGCGAGCTTTACTAAATGGAGGGCAGTTTTTTTAATTGGACAAAAAACTCCAAGCGCTGTGTGTATTGAGTCAAACGCGGATTTAATGGCACGTTTTGCAGTTTTTTCTCAAGAAGTCGATCTTGTTCCAATCATTGAACCAGAAGTGTTGATGGAGGGAACGCATGATATCACTAAAAGCGAGGAGGTAACTTATAGAGTACTTAAAACTATTTTTAAAAGATTGATGGATTATAAGGTTATTTTTGAAGGGATGCTTCTTAAACCCAACTGGGTTCATCATGGATTAGATTGTAAAAATAAGGCTAGTAATGAAAAGATTGCTGAGGCAACCTTAAAAGTTATGAAAGAGGTTGTTCCTTCCCAAGTTCCCGGGTTAGTTTTTCTTTCAGGAGGAGATTCACCGGAGGAGTCAACAATCCATATTAATGATATGAACAGAATTGATAAAGTTTCTTGGCAGATAAGCTTTTCGTTCGGGAGAGCGTTACAACAAAAGGTCTTGCAAGTCTGGATGGGTGATCCCAGTAGAATAAAAGAAGCGCAAAAGGTGTTTTACAAAAGAGCAAGACGAAATTCGCTTGCAAGAACTGGTCAGTATAAGGAAGAAATGGAGGCGGAAAATGGAGAATAATTTAGATTTATTATCAATCGGAGACGTGACCATGGATGTTTTTTTAGCTCCAACCGAGTCAGAAGCTTTTTGCAGCTTAAACGATAAGGAGTGTTTTATCTGCTTTACTTATGGGGAAAAAATTCCGGTAAAGAGTGTTGATTATTCTTTGGGTGGTAACGCTGCGAATAATGCAGTTGGAGCAAGCAGATTGGGGTTGAAAGTTGGCTTAGTATCTACCTTAGGAGCTGATACATCAGGTGATCAAATCCTTAAAGAACTGGAAGAGGAAGGAGTAGATTTAACGTTTGTAGTTCAGCAGCCCAACACAGGGACAAACTTTTCGACCATAATAAACTATTCTGGCGAGAGAACGATTTTTTCCTATCATGCGCCCAGATCTTATGAATTTCCGGTTCACTTACCCAAAGTGCCCTGGATTTATTTAACTTCAATGGGGGAGGCTTTCCAGCCTTTTTACAATCATTTTGTGGATTTTCTTCACAATAATGTCGAGATTAGACTTGCCTTTAACCCAGGAAGCAGGCAGTTAAGGGCTGGAGTAGAGATATTGAAACCTGTTCTGGCTCTCACTGAGGTTATCTATGTAAATAGAAAAGAGGCAGAAGACTTAACCAATATGAATGATTCTCATGGTAAGGATAAGAAGCTTTTAAAAGCTTTATCGGCTTTGGGACCCAAGATTTCAATAATGACTGACGGTGCTAATGGGTCGTTTGTTTATGACGCTATCAATAATCAATTTTACAAAGCAGGT
>MGGC01000028.1:0-2153 GCA_001792215.1 Candidatus Woesebacteria bacterium RIFCSPHIGHO2_01_FULL_38_10 | reverse complement strand
ATTCCAGAAGCACTTCTTTGGGGAACGGTGAATGCAGCTTCAGTTATTGGTTATATCGGTTCACAGAGGGGTTTGTTGAGGGAAGGTGAGATACCGGATTGGCTGGAGAGAGCCAAAAGTTGTGGAGTAGAAACTTTTGTGTTTTAAATTGGATAAGTCTTTTAGTCTTGATGTTTTAACACTTGATCCAGTATTTGGTGGACTGTAGGCTAAAAATATGAAAATTTTTGTAACAAGAAAGCTTCCAGGAACTGCACTTGATAGATTAGCCTCTCTTGAGCATGAAGCGGAGGTTAGCGTGTTGGATAGGCCTTTAACTTCTGAGGAGTTCCTAGAAAAAACGAGAGGGAAAGATGCTCTTTTGACTCTTCTTACAGATAAAATTGATGCTGCGGTGATTGACGCAATTGGGTCCCAATTAAAAATAGTCTCAAATTATGCAGTTGGTTTTGACAATATTGATGTTGGAGCTGCAACAGAAAGGGGAGTAGTAGTTACAAATACTCCATCTGATGAAGTCAACGAAGCAGTTGCCGAACACACCTGGGCACTTCTTTTGTCTTTGAGTCGAAGAATAGTTGAAGCTGATGAGGCAACGCGTCGGGGTGCATATCGCGGTTGGGAACCTGATATTTTTTTGGGTGTTAGTCTAATTGGTAAAACCTTAGGAATTATCGGATTGGGAAGAATTGGATCAATGGTGGCAAGGAGAGCCAGAGGGTGGGGAATGAAGGTTTTATACAATAAAAGATTACGTGATGAGGAGATGGAAAAGGAACTGGGTGTTGAATTTCGTAATCTTGATGGACTTTTGTCAGAAAGTAATTTTATCTCTCTTCATGTTCCTTTAACTCAGGAAACAAGACATATGATTAATAAGAGCAGTTTGGCAAAGATAAAAAAAGGTGCATTTTTGGTCAACACCGCAAGAGGATCAATTGTTGATGAACATGATTTGGTTGAGGCACTTCGAAGCGGTCATTTGGGTGGCGCTGCTTTGGATGTTTACGATGCCGAACCAAATATTAACCCGGAGTTAATAGGGATGGAAAATGTTGTTCTAACACCCCATATAGCATCAGCAACTTGGGAGGCAAGAGAAAAGATGGGACAGCAAGCAGTAGATGCAATTTTGAAGACGTTAAGCGGCGAAAAACCAGAAAATTTAGTTAATCAAGAAGTTTGGGAAAAGCGGAGAAAATGAAAGCTTCTGGATAACAAAAATAAACAAGCAAACCTCAAAAAATCTCAAACCCTCTTTCCCCAAAAAAACACAAATATGGTTAATTTACTAACTTTATATTGTAAAATAATTTCATGCTGTTTCTAAAGAAAAGAAAAATTGATGGCGAAGAAGATTATGAGGATGTGTCTGCCAAAAAGCCAATAAATGATTCGGACTTTAAGAAATTAAAATACGAGAAAAAAAGGAAAAAAGATCTGCCCAAACCCTGGGGAAGGCGAGAGAGAATATTGGTACTTTTTTTAATCGTAATGACAACTGGTATTTCGGGAATCCTTTCTCTATCTGCTCGCGCCTGGAAACTTCCCGGATTTCCCGAGTTGAAAGTTCCCTCACTAAAATTTCCTTATTTCGCAGAAAAGACTATAGTTTTGGAAGGTGAGGAAAGCCTTGTTGATAGAAGAAAAGTGCGGGATGTTATTCTTAAGTTTAAAGAGGCAAGCAAGAATTTATCAGGAGTGTATGGACTTTATGTCGTGAGACTTGGAGATGGTTCAGCTTATGGTGTTTCTGAAAATGAAACTTTTCAAGCAGCATCTTTAATTAAACTTCCGGTAATGGTTGCGATGTATAAAGAGGTTGAGGGGGGGAATTTAAATCTAGATACAAAGTACACTCTTAAGTTAAGCGACAAAAAAGTCGGGTCTGGAAGTCTTTATGCAAAATCGGTTGGTTACACATTGACTTATCGGGATTTAATTAGACTAATGGGAAAACAATCAGATAATAATGCTTTTGCCATAGTACGAAATGTCTTAGGAGATGAAAAAATAAATAATATAATTTCTGAAACCGGCATGGCAAATACATCTTTGGAGGATAATGAAACGACTCCTTATGATATTGGCGTTTTTTTAGAAAACTTGTGGAGAGGAAATGTAGTATCTGAAGAATCAAAAGATGAAATAAT
>MGGC01000027.1:269-36938 GCA_001792215.1 Candidatus Woesebacteria bacterium RIFCSPHIGHO2_01_FULL_38_10 | reverse complement strand
TGAATTATCCGGATTCGGTAAGGTATCACATATAGATAAATTTTACTTTGGTTCCCCTCAAATTGATGGTAGCTTTTATGATTGGGGCAAAGTTTTAACCCCAGATACTCTTTATCTGGCAAATGCGAAAGAAATAAATATAAATTTGGTAAAAGAGCCAGAAAGAATCCCGTCAGACTTAAAACTTGTTAAGGCAATTTCCTACCCTTCTGGCGAACCAGCTTTTTATCTTGTTACAAAATTTTAACTGACAATGAGATGGAAAATATTTTTTCTTGTTACTTTCTTAAATCCTTGGATTTGGAGAATATTTGATAGAAGTCTGGTTGTCTTTGCACTTTTAGTTGTTTCTACTTTTACCCTCTACCTCACTTTTAGATGTAACGATTGTAGGTATAAAAAGTATATATCTATAGTAGTTTTACTTTTTCTTGGTACTTTTCAATACCGGATTACTTATGTTAAATCGCTCGTTAATCTCTCAAATGATGATATTAGAGTACGCGATATGAGACTGAAGGAGTACCCTCCGGTTAAGTTTACTTTAGTTAATAAACCCGTTTGGATTCCGCTTGCACATTGGTTTGAGGGGCGTCCTGAATCAATCTCTTTTTTTCGGATTTTATATAATTTGTCAGAAGCAGTTGATCCAAATCTGTATTTTTTTGCGAACCATCCGCGTGAGAGAGTCGGGACTCAAGAGTTTGAGAAATTTCCCTATTTGCTCTTCCCTTTTTTTGCACTTGGTTATTTTTTGATAATTGAGAAAAGTAAACAACTATTAGTGACAAGTTTTATTATACCGGTTTTTTTCTTATCACTGATTGGTCACGACAGTAAGATTGGACCCTTCTTGCTTTTCCCTTTTTTCGCAGTTGCCAGTACAGTTGGTTTAGAGAGATTAGATAAAAGTGCGGGAAAACTTTCGAAAATAAAAAAACGGACTGTTTGCATTTTATTTTTATCTCTTTATTTGTTGGTTTTTGTCCAAATCCTTATATATGCCAGTCACTAAAGTTAAAGGCTCAAAGAACATCGAACTAATTATTCTTGGTGTAGTTTTTTTAGCTGCGATTTTTTTGTATACATATAAATTAGACAAAATTCCATCCGGTTTATATATAGATGAAGCTCTGCCTGGATATAATGCGTATTCACTTCTTCAAACTGCTAAAGATGAGTATGGCAAGTTTTTTCCCATTGTACTGAGGTTTTACGGATCATATAACCCACCACTTTTTACTTATCTAACGATCCCTTTTATTTGGCTTTTGGGTCTAAATATTTTTGCAGTCAGGTTTGCTTCTTGTTTATTTGGACTGTTTGTGGCTTTCCCTGTATATTTTCTATGTAGAAGCTTCAAAGTAAAAAACTCTAAAAAATTATCAATAATTGCCGTTTTGGTTCTAGTTATTTCTCCTTGGAGTTTTTTTTATTCTCGAATAGGTTATGAAGTAAGTTTGGGACTAATGCTTTTTTCTTTGGGGGTGTTATTTTTCTTCTTGGGTCTTAAGAAAAATTCTTACTTAGTTTTGGCAATACTGTTTTTTTCTTTGTCAACATATGCGGCCTATACAGAGCGGTTTCTTGTCCCGATTTTTCTAATTGCTTCGTTGTCTGTTTTTAGAAAATTTTTTTTTAAGAACAATGTAAGAAACTACATTTACAAACTTTTAACTATCGCCTTTATTTTAGAGATTCCCCATTTAACTATACTCTTCAAACCTGCATTTTTCCCTAAGAGTGATCTTTTTTTTGGCGCTTTAGCTTATCAGGCAAATGAGCTTGATGCAGTTTTTCCTCACTGGCTATCTTTGTCGCTGTCTTTTGCAAGGGAATTTTTATCGCAGTATCTTTCCTACTTTTCTCCAAGAAATTTGTTTTTTTTACCTGACTCTGATATGCAACGCTCTATCCCGGAATTGTCAGTTTTTTATTTTTGGATGATTGTTCCGTATTTTGTGGGTTTATACGCTCTTTGGAAAGATAGAAAAAGCAACTGGTCTAAATTAGTTATGATTCTTCTTTTGACTGCACCGATTCCCGCCGCAATGACTAAGGATCCCTTTTCAACTCATCGTGCTCTACCGCTATTGTTTCCAATGGTCCTAACGATAGCGTTGGGGATTTCTAAGTTTGGCGAAATTTTTTCAAAAAAGGTTTTTATACCCGTTTTTACACTTCTAATATTTATGTCTTTACTTTTACTCTGGAGAAGTTATTTTGTTTTCTTACCTAAAGAAAAAGCCAAGTATTGGGGTTATGGAACAAAGGAGCTGGCGAAGGTAATTGAGAGTACTCCTAATGAACATTTTGTAATAGACCAAGCAAGAATAAAACCTATCTATATTCAGCTTGCTTTCTTTTTGAAGTATTCCCCAGATAAGTTTCAAGAAATTTCTCAAGAGATGAACCCTGGCATTTTGGAGAATTATTATAATAACCCTGAGTTTAATTCGCACTATCAATTTGCAAATTTGGAAACAAGAAACGTAGACTGGAAAGAGGATATTTATAAAAAACAGATTCTGGTAGGTGATTCTCTGACGTTTTCTGAAACGCAGGCTAAAGAACACTCTTTGTCAAAGAGCTTTGAAATTAAAGATCCACTTGATGAAATAGTTTTTGTTGGCTATAAAACAAATCCGGATGCAAAATGTGAAAGTGATCCGCTTAATATTCATTGTAGAAAGTAGCAAATATTAAAAATTGAAGATTTAATGTTTGAAAAAATCAAAATTGGACATATATTAATTGTTTCTTTAATTCTTAGGCTTATCATCGCGCCCCTTGCTGAGCATGGTGATGTTCTTAATTATTACTGGTGGAGTAAAGATCTTTTTGAAAGAGGATTAATGGGTTTTTATGACAGGTCAATTGTTAATGCGATGCCACCAACATACCCACCCATCACGACTTACGTTTTTTGGTTAACTTCCCATTTTCATAAACTAATTTGGAATGTCTCCTGGTTTATTAACCTTAAGATTTCTTTTTTCCCATCAAATTTTATTTTTTGGTTGGAAAGTGATGAGGGATGGTACTTTATCAATAAACTTCCAGGTATACTTGCCGATCTGGGGATTTCTTTAATATTTTATCGGTTTCTAAAGGATTTAAAGAGTGAAAAGGCGGGAAAGTTGGCAGCAGCTCTTTTTGCGTTTAATCCGGCGTTTTTTTACAATTCAAGCCTTTGGGGTCAAACAGACAGTCTTTATGCTCTTCCTCTAATCTTATCTTTCTACCTTCTCTACAGGAAAAAGTACGTTTTGTCAATATTATCATTTTTGTTAGCGCTTCTAACCAAACCAACTGCATTTTTTGTTTTCCTCCCATTTTTCGTTTTTTGGTTAAAGAAGGTGAGATTGAAAGATATTTATTGGAGTTTTGTTAGTTTTATTTGCGTAGTTCTAATGTTGTATTTGCCTTTTCAGAAAACTAATCTTATCACTTGGATATTTAATTTTTATAAGGACAGTTTATCTGGGGAAATTGATTATATAGTTGCCAATGCCTTTAATTTTTGGGGTTTGGTGCATGGGTTTGCAAACGTTTCAGAAAGAGCTCCTTTTTTGGGAGTACAATCATATATTCTTGGTTGTCTTCTTGTCTTTTTGATTAATCTGTCATTGTTAGTTATCTACGTAAAACGGGGTAAGGGCGAGTTTAAGAATCTCGCTTTATTATCAGTTGTTTTTTCTTATACTTTTTTTATGTTTCTTCCGAGGGTTCACGAGAGGTATTTTTATCCTAGTCTTTTAATGCTTACCTTTTTGGCAAGTTTAGATAAAAGAGTAAGGAAAGTTTTTATTCTGGTTTCTTTTGTTCACTTAATTAACTTGTATCATTTTTGGTGGGTGCCAAGAGCCAAAATTTTTATTGAGTTACTTTCTAACATATTGGTGGAAAGGACATTAATAGTTTTGAATATTATAATTTATGGTTATCTTTTGTGGATTTTTGGGAAAGATAATGTTAAAAAATATAAATAAAAAGCTACTACTTATTTTTTCGTTGGCTTTGTTTCTAAGGCTTTCTTTAATTTTTGTTGCTTACCACGGGGATTTAAACAACAACATCTCATGGGGAAAGTTGGCGGTTGAGAGGGGGCTAAATGGTTTTTATGGCTTCCCTTCTGAAAGTTTTGAAAAAGTGAACTGGGAATATTCTGCTCCGAACCAACCACCATTAACAATCCTGCTTTTTGCCGGGTTAAGGACGGTTTGGTTGTGGGTCGAGAGATTTTCTTGGTTTTTAAATAATAATATTAAAATTTTCCCCTCAGGTTTTATCTGGTTTTGGGAACTGAAGGGAATGATTTTGCTTGTAAAACTTCCTTCTATTTTCGCTGATTTGGGAATTGGATTAATGATCTATCATTACGTTATCAATAAGACAAAGGATGAAAGGAAAGCTTTAATTCTTACTGTAGTTTGGTTATCTAATCCGATTATTTGGTACAACTCCAGTGTTTGGGGACAAACTGATAGCGTTGTTAACCTGCTGGGCTTAGCGGGAGTGTTAGCGTTAATGGAAAAGAATTTAGTGAGATTTGTTTTGTTTTTCTCGCTCTCGTTTTTATTCAAAGGTTCTTTGGGAATTTTTATTCCAGTTTTAGGTTTTGTTGCCTTTTGGAAAAGATATAAATTGAATGATTGGTTGAAAGCTTTTGTTTATTGCCTGGTAACTATTACTTTAATTTCTCTCTGGTTTCATCCACATCTTAATCTTTTTGTTTGGCTTTTTAATTTATACAAAGAAAGAATTCTTCCGGGAGAAATTGGATATTTGACTGCGAATGCGTTTAATTTCTGGTGGTTGGTCGATTCCAGTAAAACCCTTGATAGCGCTTTGTTCCTCGGGTTGCCAGCCAGAGCTTTGGGATTTTTAGTAACTTTGGCGGGGATTGTGGGGATAGATTATTGGCTAATTAAAAAAAAGATTACTAACGAACGAATTTTTGTTTCGCTTTTAATTGTTACATTTGTAAGTTTTTTGTTTATGACACGGATTCATGAACGGTATCTATATCCGTTTTTTCCTTATGCGACCTTTCTTCTTAGTTCTGTACCAGTATTACTCATTCCCTACATAATATTTTCTATAGTACATTTTTTGAACCTTTATCACCTGTTCTGGGCTCCGCCCTTTCCTTTGTTAGAGGGGTTTTATAAATTTCCCGTCTTTGCGCAAACGCTATCCATAATTAACATCGTAGTTTTTATACTTCTTCTTCGACTTTTAAAACACGAAAAGGATATAATTTAATTTATGAATTTAGGCGTGTCGCTAAGGAAATCGTCTTCATGGCTTTGGGGAATAATTATTCTTGGATTTTTGTTGAGGGTGATTGTTTTGCAAAAAATTCCAGTTGGATTTACTCCGGATGAGGCATCTTTTGGTTATGATGCTTACTCTTTATTGAAAACGGGTCAGGATCAATGGGGACATTTTTTGCCGTTAACTCTAGAGTCATTCGGTGACTTTAAAGCTCCGCTTTATACATATTTGACCATCCCTTCGGTTGCAATATTTGGGCTTACAAAGTTTGCGACTCGCTTTCCGAATGCTCTCCTAGGATCTGCAGCTGTTTATATTACCTACTTACTTGTTGTGCAGTTATTAAACTTCGGGTTTCGAACTACAGGGCCCAAGAGATACTTACAACTTACAACTTACCCGCCTGTGCAGACAGGCAACTTACGACTCGGATTGGTCGTTGCATTTCTTTTAGCAATTAGTCCGTGGCACATCATGCTTTCCCGCGGTGCTTTTGAGGCAAATTTGACGACTTTTTTTTTACCGCTTTCAACCTTCTTATTTTTGAAAGGAATTAAAGATTTCAGATTTCTGATTCCAGCTTCTATTACTTTCGGTCTTAATCTTTTTACCTACCATTCGGCAAGGTTGGTTACGCCTTTAATGATTTTATTTTTAATACTTTTGTTTAGAAGGGAATTTAAATTGTTGTTGCAGAGAGTTGTAACGAATCAATCTCGGAGACGGGATCGCTTTGTTTTCGCCCTCGAAGACAGACTTATGCGAGCTTATATTTTTAGCGTCATTATCTGTCTCATATTCATTACTCTTGTTGTTTACACTTTTACCGAAGGGGCAGGCAGGAGAGTACAAGACGTGAGTATTTTTAGAGGGGCATTAGAAGCTCAAGCCGCTGCAAGGTTAATAACAATAGAAGGGGGGGTAAATCCAGTCTTGGCTAGGCTTATGCATAATAAATATCAAATTGTTGCCAAAAGATTTATAGATACTTATAGGCAATTTTTCTCGGTAAAATTTCTGTTTAAAAACGGTGCAGGGGAGACAACTTATGGTATGCTTCCCGGAACAGGGGTGCTTTACTGGTTTGAAACTCCTTTTTTGATTGGTTTTTTAATTTATATTCTGAAAAATCCAAGAGAAAAGATTGGAGTGATAACCCTTTTTTGGATACTAGTGGCGACGATCCCTGCCAGTCTGACAACAGGAAAAGGTTATGCCGCAAACAGGGTGGCGATCATGATGCCGGCTATACAAATCGCTTCGGCGTTAGGAGTGACAGTAATTATTGACATTTTAAATAAGAGAATGTCTTCTAACTTTACTAGAATTGTTCTTTTATTATATTTTTTCATTGTTCTTTTATCGTTTGGGTCTTTTTTGAAAAAATATTTTCTTTTATCGCCACAAGTAGCTTCCAAAGGGATGTTGTATGGGAATTTGGAAGTTGCAACTTGGCTCGGGGAGAACTCAGAAGATAAACTCAAAATTATTGTAAGCCGAAAACTTTCAGAACCGCACATCTATATAGCCTTTGCTAATAAATGGGATCCTAAAGACTATCAAAATTACAGTAAGGACTGGAATCGCTACAAAGATAAAAAGCTTGCATTTCTGGATCAGCTGGATAGCTATTTTTTGGGGAAATATGTTTTTCAGACAATTGAACCTCGAGATTTGAACTTGGATTCTACGACTTTCTTAGTTGGGAGGCCGGGAGAGTTTCCCGATGGGATGAACATTGTCAATAAAATAAGTTATCCAAATAATGACACAGCAATTTTAGTAGTGGAACCATTTGGGGAATTATATGCCAAGACAAATTAGAGTGTTTTTTAACAATCACTGGGCCATAGTTTCAATTGTTATAATTGCCGCATTATTGAGATTTGTGGTAATTAACCAAATGCCTCCATCTTTGAACTGGGATGAAGTTTCTCACGGTTATAATGCTTACTCAATTTTAAAAACCGCTAAAGACGAATGGGGGATTAACTTTCCGATAATTTTTAGGGCCTATGGAGATTATAAACTTCCTGTCTATATTTATTTGACCGCAATCTCCGAATTTTTATTCGGGTTAAATACTTTTGCTGTCCGTTTTCTCTCGCTGTTATCAGGAATAGTGACAGTGTTGTTTACATATTTACTTACGAAAGAATTGTTCTCCAAAAACCGGAACAGGAATTCTGGACGCAATATATATTATTTAAATGGGGAGGGTATCGCACTTCTTTCCTCGCTTCTTGTGGCTGTAGAACCTTGGAGTTTATTCCTCTCGCGTGCTGCCTTTGAAGCAAACTTGGCGCTCACCTTTTTTGTAACCGGTGTTTATTTTTTCTTAAAGGCATCTTCCCGTAATACATACTACTTTCTACTTTCCACACTTTTCCTCGGCCTGACCGTTTGGACATACAATTCCTACCGAATTTTTACTCCGCTTTTTCTAGTTGTATCAGTTTTCATATTTAGAAAAAAGTGTAAGAATTTCAATGGGGCTCCCACGAGCTTGCGATCGTGGTTTTCTGCGAAGGCGCATAAAAAGACTATTTGCTATTTTCTATTACCTATTGCCTTCTTCTTCATACCCATGTTTTTCCAACTTTTTAGTGCTTCTGGTCAAGCGAGGTATGGAAAAGTATCAATTATAGATCTTGGCGCAATAGGCAAAATTATTGAGTCTAGGAAAAGTTCAGATTTGAATCCAGGTTTGGCAAGGTTGATCTACAACCGTCCCGTATATTTTACTACACAATTTTCAAAGAATTATCTGTCACACTTCACTCCTTATTTTCTTTTTATTAACGGAGGAAGTCATTACCAGTTTAGTCTTCCAAACCATGGACTTTTATACCTGATCAATTTACCCCTTTTTTATTTGGGATTTGTGTTGATTCTGAAGCGTGCCCTAAAATCTTTTTATGCACAATCTAGAGGCGGGAGTTGGTTAAAACATTTTCTTATTGTAGCTTGGTTATTTCTGGCTCCGATATCGTCAAGTTTAACGCGGGAGGCTCCTCATGTTCTTCGTTCTGTCACCTTTCTGCCTGTTCCAATGATACTAACCTCTGTGAGTGCATTTTGGTTGTTAAATAAACTCAGATATAAGGCGAAGGTTATTACTACAATGATATATATCATTGTAGTAACGATATCACTTGCAAATTATTTATCAAAATATCTTGGAGATTATAGAAAAAATTATTCATGGAGTTGGCAGTATGGGTACGAGGAAGTGGTTAATTATGCCAAGGAAAATTATGATAAGTACGATAAGATCATTATCACAAAAAAATATGGTGAACCTCACGAGTTTTTTCTTTTCTATTGGAATTGGGATCCTGAAAAATATAGAAGTGATTCTAACTTAATACGCTTTAATCAATCAAACTGGTGGTGGGTGGATGCGTTTGACAAATTCTATTTTGTGAACGACTGGCAGGTTAAGGAAAGAGAGAGAAGTAAAGAATTCATTTTGGAAAGTAAAAAAATAGTCGACTGTCACTCCGCAAGATGCCTTCTGGTTAGTAGTCCTAACAACTTTCCTGAAGGCTGGGTTAGATTAAAATTAATAAGTTTCCTAGATGGAAAGCGTGCGTTTGAAATTTACGAAAACTAAAAGGTTTATATCTAAGAATTAATTCACAGAAGTAACATGAGAGGTGTTCTGAAAAAATATTCGATAATATTAATAGTTTTAATTGCGGCTGTTTTAAGATTGTGGAAGTTAGATAATATTCCCCCTCACTTAACTCCCGACGAAGCCGCCCTAGGTTATAATGCATATTCTATTTTAAAAACAGGAAAAGATGAGTATGGTGAATTTTTGCCAATCATTTTTAAGTCTTTTGGCGACTATAAGCCGGGGCTTTATGTTTATCTGACAGTTCCGTTTGTTGCATTTTTTGGACTAAACGAGTATACGGTTCGATTGCCTAGTGCAATATTTGGGATAATCGCAGTTTATTTAATCTATAAGATTGTTAATTTGTTAATGAGTTACGAATTACCTACTGCGCGTTTAAAAAAAATAGCACCTAGCGTGTTAACACATAACATACAAACGGACGGGCTTTTGCCTACGATATCAGCATTATTATTGTCAATTAGCCCGTGGCATATTCAGTTCTCCCGTGGTGCTTGGGAAGCGAACGTTTCTTTGACGCTGACTTTGGCCGGAATATATTTTTTCTTGAAGTCTTTTAAAAATTCCAGATTCTTGATTTTAGCTTCAATATATTTTTCATCAACTTTAGCAGCTTATCAAGGAGCTAAACTTGCAACGTTGATTGTAGTTTTTGCACTTGTAGTTGCATTCTGGAAGGAAGCTAAATTATTGACAGTTTCTTCAAGGAGAAGCCTTGCGGGCTCGATGCTGATTGGAATTCTACTTTCTCTACCGATCATTTTGAGCACGTTTCAGGGAAAGACAGGCAGGCTGAATGTTTTTAGTGTTTTTTCCTATCCAAGACCGAGGGAGTATTTACAGAATTTTCTAAATCAGGGCAATGAGAAAGTCGGCGATATTAACTATTTATTTTTCCATCCCGAAACTCTCAACTTTGCCAGGGGAATAATGGGTAGATGGTTTAACCATTTTTCAGGAAAATTTTTATTTTTTGAAGGAGATTGGCCCAATCCGAGACATTCGGCGCCGAATCACGGAATGACACTCTTATCTGACATATTCTTACTAATTTTAGGCTTTATTGGGTTGCTAAAGACCAAAGAACAAAAACTTAGAACTTTTTTACTGCTCTGGTTCGTTTTGGCACCTTTTCCGGCAGCACTGTCCCGCGACCAGGTTCATGCAGTTCGTTCCTTCAATATGGTTGTTCCGCTTTCTTTAATAACAGCTTTTGGAGTGGTAGAAATAATTGTCAGGGTAAGGGGTGTCAATAAAAACCCACCCATAGGATGGATTAGGTATGCACCCGTTACTTTGCTCATTTTCGGGAGTTTGATCTATGTCCTTAACTATATCTATTTTTTGGACTCATATTTTATACACTTGTCAAAACATAATTCAAAAGTTTGGAGCTATGGATACAAGCAGATTGTTGAAACACTTACTCCTGTTCAAGAAAAGTATGAAAAGATAAAGGTTCAACAATCTTTTGCACAACCATATATTTATTTTTTGTTCTATCAAAAATACTCTCCATCAAAATATCAAAAACAGGCAAATCTAGTTGAAAGTCAATACAGAGGTGACGTTGGCTATATCGAGAAATTGGACAATATAGAGTTTTCAGCGATTAATTGGCCCTTAGATCTTAAAGATCATGAGTCTTTGATAGTGGGGGATTACGTAGAAGCTCCGGTCCAAGATATTAAGGATACGTCGGAATTTAATTTGATTAGAAAAATAGATTATCTTAATGGGGAGAGAGCATTTTGGATAATTGAGGTGAGGTAAATATATATGAGAAGGTTTCAATTAATTCTTATTATTTTGCTTGCTTTTTCTTTACGCTTTTTCCGACTTAATGACTATCCTGCTCTGAATGCGGATGAGGCAGCCATTGGTTACAATGCGTTTTCTTTAATACAAACAGGGAAAGATGAGCACGGCAACTTATGGCCGATTCACTTTCAATCCTTTAATGATTATAAACCAGGACTTTATTTTTACCTAGTAATTCCATTCGTGAAAGTTTTGGGGTTAAACGAATGGGCCGTAAGAGTTCCAAACGCCTTTCTTGGAGTTGTAACAGTGTATTTGGTTTACCTTTTGGGTAAGGAGGCTTTCCCAGAGAAAAAAATTGGAACTGGGAATGTTTCATCTCCTTCGCGATTCGAGCTTGGAACTTTAGCCAGTTTGTTACTGGCAATATCTCCTTGGCATATCCATTTTTCCCGAGGCGGTTGGGAGGTAAATGTGGCAACATTCTTTATTGTTTTGGCTATTTACCTTTTTTTAAAAGGAATAAACCACTTCGGCCCCGAGGCTTTCTCGCCTTCAGATCGACAAGTCTGCTCGCGTTCGCTTCTCCGTACCATTTGGTACAGAATCAGTCTCGCACAGACTTGTGCGGGATGTCCACAGCCTGAAGGTCGTGGTATTCGTGAATTGCGAATAAAAAATTTAGCTTTTTTAACACTTTCAGTATTAAGTTTTTCTCTTTCTTTGTATTCTTATCACGCTGCTAGAATTGTTGTCCCTCTTTTAATATTTGGACTAATGATTATTTACAGAACAGAATTTAAAAGAAACTTAAAGAATTTTTTGTTTATTGGGCTAGTTGGTTTTCTGGCAATACTTCCACTAATTAGGGAATTTAAAGAGGTCTCTGCCCGTGCTAGTGGTGTAGGGCTTTTTGCAGATCCAGGCCCTTTAGCTCGTATTAACGAGCAAAGGGGAGAGCATAAAAACTACGCTAGTTATTCAGCGAAGGTGTTACACAATAAAGCAATTAATTATAGTTTGTCCTTTTTAGAAAATTGGTCTAAGCATTTTCATGGAGAATTTTTATTTTTATCAGGTGATGTAATCCAAAGAAATAGAGTTCCCGAGACGGGACAACTTTATATCTTAGATATATTATTGTTGGTGACTGGTTTAGGGTGGATGGTTAGGAACCAAACCAAAAGTTCAAAATTGGTTTTTTGGTGGTTGGTGATTGCTCCAATAGCATCCGCCTTGACTTTTCAGTCACCCAACGCACTTCGCGCGGAAAATATGGTAATTCCCCTGGAAATAATTAGTGCGTATGGGTTGGTTATTTTTTTAGAAAAGATATCCTTTATTGGTTTGAAATTGTTACGGGTTATGGGTTACGGGATAATTGGAATTTTGGTATTTTGGGGGTTTTTAAGATACATTCATATGTACTGGGTTCATATGGCCAAGGAATACCCTTTTTCTTCTCAATATGGAGTAAAAGAACTTGTTTCTTACTTAAAAGAAAGGGAAAATAATTTTGAAAAAATTATTGTAACCGATAAGTACGATCAGCCTTATATTCTTTTTCTTTTTTATCTAAACTATCCTCCGAAATACTTCCAGTCCAATCATGAACTTACTTCAAGAGATAAGTTCGGATTCTCGACGGTAAGAACCTTTGATAAGTATGAGTTTCGTTCGATAGATTTTGCCAAAAATCATTTGCAAAACCCAAATAGTTTAATAATTGGAACGGACGAAGAAATTCCAAACAGTGCGAATATTGTAAAGGGAATTTATGGAACTAATGGATATTTATATTTTGAGGTAGTGGCGAACTAACTAACGAAGTTGGTGTTGTAAATTTCAGCGGTGGTTTATTTTAGGCGGTATGAAGTATTCTTAAGAGGTGTTTTAAAGAAATGAAAGTGGGAATTATTGGTGCTGGATTTGTAGGCTTGGCAGCTGGTTATAGGCTTGCCAAGGCAGGTTTCAATGTAAATATATTTGAAAGTGAAGGCACTCCAGGAGGTTTAGCTCAAGGTTTTAAAGAGCCGGAGTGGAAATGGTCTCTTGAAAAACATTATCATCACTTGTTTAAATCTGACCGACATATAAGTAATCTGGCAGAAGAGGTAGGCCAAGAAATTGATTTCAGAAAGGTTAAAACCTCAACTTTCATTAAAGGAAACTCCTACCAACTCGATTCCCTTTTAACTTTACTGAGTTTTCCCAAACTTACCATAACAGATCGTTTGCGGACAGGCTTAATTTTAGCCTATTTAAGGTTTACTTCAGACTGGAAATCACTTGAGAAAATTAGCTCTAAAGAATTTTTAATCAAATTTATGGGGAAAAAATCTTGGGAGATTTTATGGAAACCTCTTTTTGAAAAAAAATTTGATTGTTATGCGGATCAGATTCCAGCTTCCTGGTTTTGGGCAAGGCTTAAGGTGAGAAGTAGACAGTTAGGCTATCCAGAAAGTGGTTTTCTTTCTTTTGCCAAACATCTCGACAGACTAATTCATTACAATAAAGGTAGAATTTTCTATAAAACCAGGATTGAAAGCATTAAGAAGGTTAAAGATAAATTAATTTTGGGAAGTTCGAAGGAAAGTTACGAATTTGATGCGGTGATTTGTACGTTATGTTCCCAATTATTCATCAGAATTGCCAAAGATTTACCTAGTAATTACATAAAGTCTCTGATGGCCCTAGAAGGTATTGGGGCGGTAACTTTATTAGTTTCTCTTAATAGGAAGTATTTAACAGACGATACTTACTGGTTGAATGTCAGTGAGGCACATTTCCCGTTTTTAGCAATTGTTGAACACACAAATTTTATTGACAAGGTAAATTACAATGATGAACACTTGGTTTATATTGGCAATTATTTACCTTACGGCCACAGATACTTTAGCAAAGATGCTGTGGAAATTTTTAGAGAATTTTTTCCTTATTTAAAAACCATAAATCCTAAATTTGATAAATCGTGGGTGAACAAGTTATACCTTTTTAAAACTCCATTTGCTCAGCCGGTTGTTACGCTGAACTATTCCCAAAACTTACCCACATTTAAAACACCGGTTAAGGGATTATACCTTTGCAATATTCAACAGGTGTACCCATGGGATAGAGGAACGAATTATGCGGTGGAATTGGGAGAAAATGTTACTGATTTAGTGCTAAAATCATAAAAGCTATATGGTAAAAAATAAACTTTCAGTGGTTTTAGCTACTCGAAATGAGGAAAAAAACATTGGCTCTTGTTTAGAGTCTGTCCGCCAGTTAGCGGATGAAATTATAGTGGTTGATGAAGTATCAACCGATAAAACTAGGGAGATTGCACAAAAATATGGCGCCAAAGTTTTCACTGTGAAACATAATGAAATTTTTCATAAAACTAAACAGATTGCATTAGATAAAGCCACCGGCGATTGGATACTTCAGCTTGATGCTGATGAAAAAGTGACGAGAGAATTAGCTGGAGAGATTAAGAAGGTTATCGAGTTATCTGGTAGTCAAGTTACCAAGTATCAAAATACCCAAAAGTCTAAGCTCTCAAAACTTTATAAGTTATTTTCTAAACATCAGAAACTAATTGTGAAAAGGGAGGGTAAATTAGGTACAAAAAACGGAGAGGTAGTGGCTTACTTTATTCCAAGATTGAATTATTTCCTTGGGACACCTTTAAAGTATGCTGGGACATATCCGGATGGGGTAATTCGATTAATTAAACGAGGGAAAGCTAGGTTTCCCTGTAAAAGTGTTCATGAGTTGATGGAAGTTGATGGAAAGGTTACTTGGCTTTATAATAATTTGGAGCATCACGACTCCCCAACTTTTTACCGTTACCTTCAACGTGCAAATCGTTATACCGATTTAATTGCTAAAGAGCTTAAAAAAAGTGACATTCCGGCAAACTTGTTATTCCTAATTCATTATTCATTTTCTAAACCCGCTTTTGTTTTTTTAAACTTGTACTTTAGACATAAGGGTTTTCTAGATGGTATGCGCGGGTTTGTCTGGTCACTTTTTTCCGCTTTGCGTTTACCAATTGCTTACTTTAAATACTGGCAATTAGAAAAGAAATAAGAAAGTTAGAAGCTGAAAGAGATAAAAGAGTAGTAGAGAATTGGGATGACCTGTAATTATAAAGTGTAAGTGGTGAAATTGAAATTATATATAAAATACTTTGGTGGAATATAAAGGCAAGAGATATTAGAAGATCGATACTTGATTTTCCAAATTTCCGTTGAGTGAATATAATATAGGTTATGAATAGGAAAAAAATGCAAATACTAATTTGCTAAACGAAGTAATTAATCTTCAGTTTACTACTGTTAAAGATCCCTTACCAGATTTTATTTATCAGAGTTTGAGATCATTTTCGCAAGGAGCGAATACTTATAGACCCCAACCTTCAGAATTAATAGAAAAACTCTCTTTTATATACAAGCTTCCCAAAGAAATGATATATCTTACAGCCGGTGCGGATGAAGCCATTCAAATGTTTATTCATGCTTATGGGGAACATACGTTTGCATTTACACCGACCTATGTAGTTTATTCGGATGCCAAAGAATTTGGAAAAATGTTTACGGAGGTTTATTCAATTAAAGAAAATGAGTTCTTAATTTCTACAGCTAAGATTAATGATGCTAGCTTAATTTTTCTTGCAAATCCAAACAATCCTTCTGGTTTTACCTCAAAAGAAAAAGTTTTAGACTTGGTCAGAAACAATAGTCAGGCAAAGGTTGTTATTGACGAAGCCTATGGTGACTTTGCAAATTTATCTGTAATTAATTGTGTTAAAGATTTTCCCCAAATGGCAGTCCTTGGGAGTTTTTCAAAAGGGTATGCAATGGCAGGAAATAGAATTGGTTATATAATTGCGAATCCAGAGGTAATATCTACAGTGAAGAACAAAGCTCAATGGTCAAATGTGTCCTATTTATCGGTGGGTGCGGCGATAGCTGCTTTAGATCATGAAGAATATTTTAGGGATATGCGGAAAAGTATAGTGGAAAGAAGAGAACGTTTTATAACCTTTTTAAAAAACAACCGATTTTCTTTCCTCCCCGCGAAAATCAATGCTGTAGTTTTAAGATTTCGAGATGAGAATGAAGGAACTAAATTTTATAACTTTCTTTGTGCAAATAATATAATATCTAGCTATGGAAATGGGAACAGCAATATTGGCTTAAACAAATCTTTTGTAAGGATTGCTATTGGAAATAAATCTCAAATGCAAATCTTAGAAAATGTGATATCAAAATTTGGAAGGAAAGCCGATTAATGTAGTGAGTTGAAATGATTCCAAAAATCATAAAATTTTCAAGATGCGATTTGGTTGTGACTGTATACGCTAAAGTATGCTTTAAGGGCTAACCCCTACAAGGTGTATATAGTTAATCTTCGAGAGTTAGATTACCAAGGATTTCTACGGGATCTTTATTGTAATTTTCTACGAAGTCTTTGTAACTATTTACTTTTTTAAATTCAGGAGCAATTTCTTTATTAAAGAAATTCAGTATAAAATCCGGCTTCACCCACTTTGTTTTTCTTAAACCTAAATAATCTGCGTAAGACGAATACGTCTCAGTCAAGTTATCAGTATATTCTGAAGGATTTAAATGAATGTACCTACTGAGGTGTAGGAGGTAATTATCGTCTGTAATTAAAATGGCTTTGTAAGGGCCTTGAAATAGACCGCCAATTCTTTGGTATTTTTTGTTAAAGAACATTGAGTATCTTGTTAATAAAGACTTCAGGAATCTTTCTATAGAATCCTTGGGTTCTTGTTTGATAAGTAGGTGAAAGTGGTTGGGTATTAGACAGTATGCCATAAGAGAAATCTCTTTGTGAAAATTTTTAGGTTTTCTGGGTATACCTTTAAAGTTCTCTCCCTGCAAGGTGAATATAGTTTTTATATCTTCAGGTTTCGGTGGATACGAGAGACTTTCTTTAAGATATTTTAGAAAGACTTTGTAGTCTTGCTGGTCTTTGAATATAGATCTTTTCTCAACTCCCCTATTATAGATGTGATAATACCCGCCTTCTACATAAGTCTTAATTGCGTTTTTTGCGGGCATGTCTAATTTTACCTTTAAAGGAGAGAACCTGCAAGGTTCAAAAGGGAATTCTCAAGTTAATTCTTAGGTGCTATTATTTCACTGATGGAACTTCAGGGGAAAATTGCAGTTGTTGCGGGGGCAAGCGGTGGGATTGGTCGTGAATTGTCCCGGGCTTTAGCCAAGCAGGGAGCGCATGTATTCTTGGTCGGCCGCAGAGAAGAAGTTTTGGAGGCATTAAAGCGCGATATTGAAGAGAAAGGCGGTAAGGCAAATGTTTATTTGGCGGATTTGGCTAATGAGGAATCTGTTTCCGGTTTGACAAAGTCTATCGAGCAAAAATTCGGTCGTGTGGATATTCTTTTTAATGCCCAAGGAATTGGGATTTATAAAAAGTTTCCCGATATAACATTTGAAGACTGGAAGAGACAAATGGTAGTCAATGTCGATTCGGTTTTCTTGCTTTCACAAAAACTACTTCCTCTTCTTGAAAAATCGGACAAAGCTTATGTTATCAGTATGGGTTCGGGAATGGGTAAGGTGGCGGTTCCCGGTCGAAGCCCGTATTGTGCCAGTAAATTCGCCCTACGAGGTTTAATGCTTTCTTTGGCTAAGGAGTATAGAAAAACCCATATTCGTTTTGTTATTCTGACTTTAGGTAGTGTATTGACCGCTTTTGGCCCCTTATCTTTAGAGGAAAAAATTGAAAAGCAAAAGGAAGGTAAAAGATATCTGGATCCTGTTTGGCTTGCAGAACACATTGTAACCAAGTTGAAACATGATACACTTTTCCCCGAAACATCAATTTATCCAAAACATTACTTAGAGGAGAGTAGGAGAGGAAAAACGTAAACAAAGTCTAAGTATAAGTTTAAATCTAAGATTAAGGAAATATGGGAAGCTTTATAGAGGTAAATGATACGTTACAAATAATAAGGGAGCAGGGGTGGCCTCCTGAACTTGATCTGGAGACCCACCTAAAAACTCCTTACGATTTCTCCGACTTTAAAGACAGGGTTTTTGAATTTAAAGACAAATCAAAAATTAGAATCTATAAACTTGCTTCGGTAAGAAATTTTTTGGTAGAAGTAATATTTCAATAGATTACAAGTTTCGTACCTCCATTAATAACATCTTCCTCGAAACTTGTTGCAAGGTATTTTCTCTAAAGAAAGATGTTATCTTTTCTTCAATTCATTCCCAATACTTGTATCGGGGAATTCTTGAAATCGCGAATAGCAACCTCGGACGGTAACCCGAAGGGATTCCTCCGAGGTGAAGTCAGTTGGTACCTCAGAGGTGATTTAAGCCTTGTCTACCGCAGGTAGACCTGTCTGCCTTGTGTAGGTGAGAAATGTGCTGATTTTAGATTGGTAGCAACTTTCGGGGTAACTGGTCCCTGTGGTTAAAGAAAGAATTGGAGAAAAGTAAGACCGGAAATTGTGTACAGGATTAGCCCTAAGTAGACCGCTTGTTAGGCTGGCGTGGCCAGGGATTAGGAGGTTGGTGATAGTGGCTTGGTGAGGATATAATACTTCTAATGAGAGTTGCTATAGATTCGGGTCCTTTGCAGAGTGGGCACGCGGTGCGAGGAGTTGGAACTTATACAAAAGAACTAATTGAGATATTAAAAAAGGAAAGTAAAAGAGACAGAAAGTTGAAAATTCATTCTTTAGATTTTGGAAGCGAGAATTTGCTAAAGTATGATATTTTACATTATCCCTATTTTAATCCCTTTTTCGTTACTCTTCCTTGGCGGAAAAGGCCAAAGATAGTCGTTACAATTCATGATCTTACTCCTTTAATTTTTCCTAAACACTATCCACCCGGAATTAAAGGTAGGATGCGATTTTTAATTAACAAGTTTTTGCTAAGATGGGTTGATGCAATAATTACCGACTCAGAAACTTCAAAAAAAGACATTGTCAGATTTTTGGGTATTGAGGAAAATTTGGTTCAGGTAATCTACCTGGCTCCAAAGAGTATTTTTAAAAAGATTAATGATAGAAAGTTACTATCCTCTATCAGGAAAAAATATCGTTTACCCAACAAATTTGTTTTGTATGTAGGAGATATCAATTACAATAAAAACGTATCCGCTTTAATATCTGCTTGTAAAATCGCCAAAACTCCTTTGATTATCTGCGGGAAGCAGGCTTTGGGTATTGAAACAAAAGGTATAGAAATTAGTTCTTTGCAGGGTCCGAAAGATTGGATCAGGTTTATCTTGGGAAGATCACATCCAGAACTAACTCACTATAAGAAACTGCTTAAAGAATTTACAGACAATCCTTATATAACTAGGCTTGGGTATGTTTCAGACAGCGATTTGGTTTTAATCTATAATTTAGCCACTCTTTATTGCCAGCCCTCTTTTTACGAAGGATTTGGTTTACCTGTGTTGGAAGCAATGGCCTCTGGGTGCCCGGTCATAATCTCAAAGACAAACGCACTTATGGAGATAGCAGGTGGCGCAGGACTAAATTTTGATCCAGACGATCCTAACGATATTGTCGAGAAGATTCAGGAAGTTACCACCAATGCCGGCCTTCGGGTTCAACTTATCAGGCGAGGAAAAGAAAGAGCAAAAGAGTTTTCTTGGAAAAAAACAGCAGAAGAAACGATGAAAGTGTACATAAGGATAGCTAGTAGAAACTAGTATGGGCAAAATATTTTTACTTTTTATCGGCTGGAGGGTTTTTCTTCTTGTTACCCTTTCTTTTGCAATTGGCATTTTGCCATTGCAGATGAACTTTTTGGGAGGCGGGCTATCAAATTATTTAAAGCATCCTTATCTTTGGGCTTGGATTAATTTTGATGGTGAGCACTATCTTTCAATAGCCCGTCAAGGCTATCAACCGCTTACCTTTTTTTATTTTCCCTTATATCCTTTTTTAATTCGTTTTTTAGCTAATATTTTCGGACAAGATTTTGTTAACTTAGCAATTTCCGGACTGGTAATTTCCAATTTATCCTTTTTAATAGGAATAATAGGATTGGCAAAACTTATAAGACTGGACTACTCGGAGAAGATTGTTAAGCTTGCTATTTTAATTTTGCTTTTTTTTCCAACATCTTTTTATTTTGGGTCGTATTATACTGAATCAATCTTTTTTGCTTCGGTAATTTGGTCTTTTTATTTTGCAAGAAAGGGGAGATGGTTTTGGGCAGGGTTTCTGGGAGGATTATCAAGTTTGACAAGGATTATTGGTTTAGCAATTTTTCCGGCTTTATTAGTTGAGTTTTTTATTGTTTCAGATCCTGCACGACGATTTTTAAAATTGAGACTTTCTAAGTTTTTGCCAGCTTTTTACTTACTAATGATTCCTTTGGGGTTATCTTTTTATATGTTTTACCTTAAAAGGGAAACTGGAGACCCTTTGGAATTTTTTCATTCGGTTTCAATTTTTGGTGAGCAAAGAGTGCCTGGTTTCGTCCTGCTTCCTCAAGTTTTTTACAGGTATGTTTTTAAGGTGTTGCCAAATATTGATTATAGCTATTTTCCGGTTGTTTTTACGACCTGGATGGAGACGATCACGGCGGTCTCATTCGGTGGGCTGGGATTATTGGGGATATTGGGAGGGTTTGTTCTTCGACTACACTCAGGGTCGATGAGGAGAATAAGGATACCAAAAATTAGATTAAGTTATGTTACTTACCTTGTTATTGGTTATTTAATACCGACTTTATCCGGAAGTTTCTCTTCAATGCCGAGATATGTTTTGGTTTTATTTCCGGCGTATATTATAATGGCAATGTTTCTTTCCAGAGTTCCCAAGATTGCGGCAAATCTTATATTTTTTTTACTTATTATAAGTCTGTTTATAGTAACCTCGCTTTTTACGCGAGGTTACTGGGTTTCATGAGAGAAAAAATTCTTGGCTACCAGTTTTCAGTCTTGAACTTTTCAATTTCACCGAGGGAAATTGTTAAGCACCCATTATTCTCAGGCAGTGCTGTGATGATATTGGGTACAAACATAACAAATTTTATCGCCTATCTTTACCATTTAATAATCGGGAGAATGCTCGGCCCGGCTACATATGGCGAGCTTGCTACTATTATTTCAATAATGGGACTTTTTTTTACTTCGTTTGGTTTTTTATCGCTGGTGGTTGTTAAGTTTGTATCGGCTAGCGACGAGGGTGAGCTGGGTGGTTTGTTTGGGTGGTTTTTGAGAATTTCTTTAAAAATTGCTGTTTTTGCAAGCCTACTATTACTAGTTTCTATCCCATTTTTAAATAATTTTTTGTATATCGATAAAAAAATATTAATTTTACTGGCTCCAATCCTCTTTGTCTCGTCGATAAGCGTAGTATATCGAGCATTATTGCAAGGGTTGCTTAAATTCAACCAAGTGGTTGTGTCGTCTGCTGTCGAAGTTTCAGGAAGGCTTCTTTTGGGAGTTTTATTTGTTTTTCTGGGATTTGAAGTTTTTGGCGCGGTATTTGCTATTGTAATATCGACCACCATAAGTTTTTTGTTGTTAAAGTATTTCTTAAGCAAACTTAGGCTGAAAATTTTACTTTCCGGTTTTAAAGACGGAAAGAAAGTACTAAGATACTCCGTAGCAATATTGTTGGGGTCGATTGCGACAAACTCGATTTTTTCGTCGGATTTGGTTTTGGTAAAGCACTTTTTCTCGTCATACGACGCCGGAATTTATGCTTCGATTTCCACCCTAGGGAGGGTTATTTTTTTCGGAACATCGCCGATAGCAAGTGTGATGTTTCCTCTTGTATCAAAAAGGTTTTCCAGAGGGAATGCTTATAGAAAGATCTTTTTTTTAAGTTTTTTTATGGTTTTTCTAATGTGTCTTTCAATCTTAATTATCTATTTGCTGTTTCCTGAAGCAGCAATTAGACTTTTATTCGGTGCTAGGTATTTGGAGGGCTCGAAATATCTATTTCAATTTGGGATTTTCATGAGCATTTTTGTTCTGGCATCGCTAATCTTGAATTTCTATCTATCCCTGGAAAAGTCAAAGGTTTCTATTGTTTCGGTTATAACGGCACTGGTTCAAGTGGTTGGAATTTGGTTTTTTCACTCGACGATAAACCAGGTGATTAACGTATCGATAGTCGCGGCTTCTTTTATGTTTTTGGCCCTTGCGATATACTTTCTTTATGGTATCCAAAAAAGATCAGTATTTTGAACGTTTTGTAACACTGGTAATCCCCGCATATAAAGCTGAAAAGTTCATTGAGAAAAATTTAAGGTCTATCGTTTCGGTTCTTGATAAAATACGATATCCTTATGAAGTTATTTGTGTTGTCGATGGAAAGGTAGATAAGACTTACGAGAATGCCAAGAAGTATGCAAAAAAATATCCTGACAAAGTCAAAGTTACCGGTTATTTGACCAACTTGGGTAAGGGGCACGCGGTGAGATTCGGCATGGCAAAAGCCAGGGGTGATATTGTCGGGTTTATCGATGCGGGAGTAGATATTAATCCAAATGGAATTTCAATGCTTCTTGAGCATTTCGAGTGGTACGATGCTGATATAACTGTGGGATCTAAAAGACATCCAGCCTCGAAAGTTGAATATTCCTGGCAAAGAAGGGTAGTCTCGATTGTTTATCAGCTTATGGTTAGATTTTTCTTTGGTGTGAGGGTAAAAGACACACAGGTTGGATTGAAGTTTTTCAGAAGGGAAGTTTTAGAGCAAGTTTTACCCCGGGTTTTGGTGAAGGAATTTGCTTTTGATATTGAGCTTTTGTCTGTCTCGCATTATTTGGGGTATAAGAAAATCTTTGAAGCGCCGGTTGAGATAAAAATAGATTTTTCCGGCTCGACGATTATCAGTAAGGGTTTTGCAAATACCGTTTTTAAAATGTTGTGGGACACTGCCGCAGTTTTTTACAGGTTGAAAATACTCCATTATTACGATAGCAAAAACCGCAAAAACTGGATTACGCCAAAGTATCTTACATTAAATAGCAAGCAGTAAAAAATGACTTCACTTATTTTTAGCACTTAGGCGTTTTTAAAAGATTCTATGTCCAGTCTAAAACTTCTTACGCTTGTAAAAAATGTCAAGGCTAATAGGTTTCAAACACGTGAGCATTAAATATTTGCATTTTAGTCTCTGACCTGAAAGAATCTAATTTACTTGTTTTTTAATTATGAGTTACTTAGATTTTGTACATAATTTGATCACTAAAAATCTTTTTTTCCACGAGGTTATGCATGGGTTGCTGGCAATCCCTTTTGCACTACTTTATTGGAAAAAAACAGGAAAGGTAGCACTTGCTTTTGTGGTTGTGATCGTCACTTATGTTCTTGACCTTGATCATTTGATCGACTATTTTTTATTTTACGGATTTCACTTTAATCTGTTTGAGTTTGTCGATATGAGATATTTTGAGATTTCACAAAGAGCGATTGTTCCCCTTCATGCATGGGAATGGATTTTTTTACTAAGGTTAGTTTCGCTAAAGCGGGGTTGGAAATCTTTTGCGACGGCGTTGATTTTAGGGATGATTCCCCATCTGGTCTTAGATACATTTGTTCAGTCTGATTTGTGGTTTTACTCAATTATCCATCGGGCTTTTATCGACGAGCACGGATTTTTACGCTAGCCAGACGGGTTGCATTTGAGACGTTATTGAGGGTAAGATACAAAAAATTATGGCCAGAAAAAGAGTAGCTTTAATAACAGGAATTACCGGTCAGGATGGTAGTTATCTGGCCGAATTTTTACTCAGCAAGGGATATGACGTTTACGGAATTGTTAGAAAAACAAGTCATTTTTTATATGCAAACATCGCCCACATTCAACATCGCTTAAATATTATTCAAGCGGATTTACTTGACCCGGTTTCCCTTGCCTCGGCTCTTACTTTGATTAAAGGTCTTGGGGAAGTTTATAATCTGGCTTCACAGTCTTCCCCGGCTGAATCTTTCAGGCAACCTGTTCATACTGCAGAAATTACCGGTATTGGTGCACAAAGAGTTATGGAAACGGTGCGGGACATTCACCCTAAAGCGCGGTTTTATCAAGCCTCAAGTAGCGAAATGTTTGGTTGGGTTAAGGAAATTCCTCAGAATGAGGATACGCCTTTTAATCCTGCTAATCCTTATGCTGCGGCCAAACTTTATGCTCATAACATAGCCAGAATTTACCGTAAAAGTTATGGGATGCATATTTCCTGCGGAATTCTTTTTAATCACGAATCTCCTAGACGGGGTTTAGGTTTTGTAACTCAGAAAGTTACTTATGCAGTAGCCTGTGCCAAATTGGGAATAAAAAACTCTGAGCACTTGAATGAGGAAGGCGATCTGATTATGAAGAACGGAAAGGTTGCTCTTGGGAATTTGGATGCAAAGCGTGACTGGGGATTTGCAGGAGACTATGTGAAGAGCATGTGGCTGATGCTTCAGCAAAGAATTCCGGATGATTATGTAATTGGTACAGGAGAAACTCATACAATTAAGGATCTTTGTAAAAAAGCTTTTAGTTATGTTGGTTTGGATTGGAAGAATTACATTGAGGTTGATAAAAGGTTCATAAGACCGACAGAAACGGGGCCTTTAGTTGCAGACTATTCGAAAGCAAAAAGAAGTCTTGGTTGGCAACCAAAAACTAAATTTTCTGATCTAGTTGCTATGCTGGTTGATGCCAATATTGCTCGCCTGAAATGAAAATATTAATTTTTTCTTGGCGTGACATTAAACACCCCTACGGTGGTGGAGCCGAGCTTTTAAGCCACGAAATGGCAAAGAGGTGGGTAAAATCCGGGCATAGTGTTACTCACTTTAGCGCCTGTTTTCCTGATGCAAAAGAAAACGAGGTTATCGATGGCGTTACCTATCTTAGGCGGGGGACCTGGTATAACGTGCACATTTTGGCATTTCTTAATTACCTCAGGGGTGATTTTAAAGATTTTGATGTAATTGTGGATGAGGTTCACGGGTATCCGTTCTTCTCAGCGCTTTATTCAAAAAAACCGGTAGTCTGTCTTGCTTGCGAAGTAGCAAAAGAAGTTTGGGATCAGATGTATCCCTTCCCGATAAATTTAATAGGTAAGATTGTTGAAAGATTGTACTTACTTTTATACAGGAGAGTGACTTTTCTAACAATTTCTGAGTCGACGAAAAAAGACCTGGTTGTAAATGGAATTGCTGATAAGAATATTACTGTTATTCCAATGGGATTTACTTACTCTTTGCCTAAGGATATTCCCGAGAAATCTAGCCTTCCAACTGTTATCTTTTTGGGCAGGCTTGCACAGTCGAAGGGAATTGAAGACGCGATTAAGGCTTTTAGTATTATTAAAAGTAAAATTAATAATGCGAAGATGTGGATAGTTGGTAGGGGAGAAGAAAGTTATGAAAGAAGATTAAGAAATCTGGTTAGAAAACTGCGTCTTGATAAAGATATTGATTTCAAGGGGTTTGTTAGCCAGAAGAAAAAGTTTGATTTATTAGTAAAAGCTCACCTAATTCTTGTTCCCTCGGTTCGCGAGGGTTGGGGACTTATTGTGCCGGAAGCAAATATAGTTGGAACTCCGGCCATAGTTTATAATGTGCCGGGATTGAGGGATGTAACCAAAAATGGTGTAAACGGGATTATTGTAAAAAGAAACACACCTGCCGATCTGGCAAAGGAATCCTTGAGGATTTTAAAGAACAAAAAACTTTACCAAATGTTTTCTTCGTCGGCAAAAAGATACGCAAGATCTATGAATTGGGACGATAGCGCAACAGTTGCTCTTGGTATTATTAAAAAGGAAACGGTGTAAAGATGGATGATTACTAACACAAGTTTCACAAACAGGTCTGCCTTCGCAGGTAGACTAAATCACCTCCGAAGATTCCCTTCGGGCCATCGTCCGAGGTTGCTATTCGCGACTTCGAGAATTCTCCGATACAAGTATTGGGGATGAATCGAAGCAAAGATAACATCTAGATAATACCTTGCAACAAGTTTCGAGGAAGATGTTATTAAGCGAAGTGTGAAACTTGTAACTAATATAAATTTTTTTCTAAAAGAGATTATTCTAGGTGTTACCAAATTGATGTAAGTTATGATGGTAGTTTATTATGTTGAGCAAATCAACTTCTAACAATCCTTTTAGATATAAAGACCCATTTAGAATGTGGCAGGTATACAATATGCTCTCTGACGGTAAAATAGGTAGGTTACTGGATTTTGGCTGTGGAAACGGATACTTTCTTGGAAAACTAAAAAACAAGGTGGAAGGATTGTATGGATGTGATCCGTATGGAGAGCCATTTGAAAAAAAATCTGTGAATTTTGAAGATGTAAAATTTGAGAAGATAAATCCGCACGAACCCTTACCTTATCCAGATTGTTTTTTTGATGTGGTAACAGCAATAGAGGTAATTGAACACGTTGGTGATGAAAAAAGAGTTATTCGAGAGTTGTACAGGATTCTTAAGAATGGCGGAGTACTAATTATTACGGTACCTAATAAGGGTATTTTTGATTTTTTAGATCGAGGAAACCTTAAGTTTAATTTTCCAAAACTCCATAAATTTTTGTACTCGAGATTTTACGGTAAAGAAAACTACTTAAAACATTTTGTGAATGAAAAAAATATGTATGGGGATGTTACGATAACTGATAATTCGTATCACAAACACTACAATTTAAAAAATATAAAAGAGCTTCTTAGAGATGAATTTGAGATCAAACAATATTGTTTATATTCTTTCTTTGCACCTTTCATTATTATATTCATGCAGATAATTAATATCCTATTTAATGAATTATTTCGTAGCTTTGCTACGAAATATCCTTCGCCAAGTTCGTCCGCTCATTCATCCTCACGGCAAGCCGCGAGGTATTCTCGAGCGAATAAAAATATTTCATTCTTGAGAAAGATTTTAAATATTGATGGGAAAATTTTCCACTGTAATTATTCGTACGGATTAATTGTCAAAGCTGAAAAGGTTTTATGAAAAACGCGAGATCATCAGCAGAAATAATTCGCAACTATCCTTTTAAGAAGGTAAGTCTTCACAAAATAAGCTCGCTCGTTACGGGTGGAGCCGGTTTTATCGGTTCCCATATTGCCGAATGGCTTCTTGAGGATGGGTCGGAAGTAGTTATTCTTGATGATTTAAGCGGGGGGTTCAAAAATAATATTCCGAATGGTGCAAAGTTTGTAAGGGGGAGTGTTACTGACTATCAACTACTCATAAATGTATTTGAAAAATACAAGTTTGACTATGTGTTCCATTTAGCTGCCTATGCCGCTGAGGGCTTGAGCCATTTCATTAGGCGTTTCAATTACAACAGTAATCTAATAGGATCGGTAAATCTTATTAATCTTAGTGTGTTACATAACATTAAGTGTTTTGTATTTACTTCTTCAATTGCCGTTTATGGAGAAAATCAAGTTCCCATGACCGAAGAAATGATTCCCACGCCCGAGGATCCTTATGGTATATCAAAATATGCAGTGGAACTTGATTTGCAGGCTGCCAAAAAACTTTTCGGTTTGAACTACATAATTTTTCGCCCTCACAATGTTTATGGCGAGCGTCAAAATATCGGTGATAAATACAGAAACGTGGTGGGTATCTTTATGAATAGTATTTTAAATGGTAAATCTCTGACAATATTTGGCGACGGAGGACAAACCCGGGCATTTACACATATTGATGATGTGGCACCGATTATTGCAAGATCTATCCACTATAAAAAGACTTATGGTGAGGTGTTTAATATCGGTGGCGATAAAGAGTATACAATAAAGGAACTGGCCGAGATTGTCTCAAAAGCTATGGGGGTAAAGGCAAAAATTAAGTACTTAAAAGCAAGAAAGGAAGTAAAACATGCTTTTGCGCTTCACGACAAAATCTCTAAATTCATGGATGTTCCAAAGACGGTTGATTTAGTGGACGGTGTTAACAGGATGGTTAAGTGGGTTAAAGAGCATGGAGCCCGAAAATCAATAGATTTTGAAAATATCGAAATTCGTTATAAATTACCAGAAGCGTGGTAAATGAACATAACACTTAAAATGATTAGATGTTATAATCCCGACTAAAGTCAATGGAAAATTATAAAATTAAAGAACTAAAGCCACTTCCCAAAAATCCGTTTATCTCTATTATTATCCCTTTTCATTGGGGGCTGTTGCCTGAAAACAATAACAGATTTCTAAAAGACTTCAATCGATTTTTGAAACTGGATTATAAAAAATATGAAATAATTTTAGTTAGCGATAAACAAGTAAAAATACCATTTAAATCAAAAAAAATTAAGTATCTGGTAACCCGAGCAAATCACGCAACCTCACCTGCAGAAAAGCGAGATTTCGCACTTCCTAAAGTGAAAGGCGAGATTAGTGTATTTATCGATGATGATGCATATCCGGCGCCTGATTGGTTGACAAAGGCCATTAGACACTTTTCTCACCTGATGATTGTTGCGGTAGGCGGGCCCGGTGTTACTCCACCATCCGATGGTTATTGGGAAAAGTTGGGTGGAGCAATTTTGGAATCATATTTTTGCAGTGGTAAACTTTTGTATCGTTATTATCAAGTACCTAAATGGATAACTGTTGATGATTACCCAGCATACAACTTATTTATAAGAACCGATGTTTTGAGGAAAGTAGGCGGGTTTAACTCTACTTTTTATTATGGTGAAGACACAAGAGTTTGCATAGAGCTGGTCAAATACGGAAAAATACTTTACGACCATGAGGTTTTGGTATATCATCACAGACGCGCTTTTCCCAAACATCATTTAAAACAGATCTGGAATACAGGTGTTCATAGAGGTTTTTTTGTCAAGAAATATCCTCAAACTTCCAAAAGATGGATATACTTTTTGCCAATTACCTTAACAATCGGATTATTTGGGTCAATCAGCCTTTCACTTTATAAACCGCACTATTTCATTTTGCCGACAACTCTCTTGTTTGTTTTCTTTTGGCTTTTGGGATCTTACTCTATTGCCAAAAGAGGTAAAGATCTTAAGATTTCTCTCATGGGTGGGATCGGAGTTATTCTTTCTCATATAACTTATGGTGTCGGCTTTGTTAAAGGGCTTTATCAAAAAGAGCTGCTGCGGTAACTAATGTAATTATGAGCATCTCTAGACTTGATCAGTATAACCTTTCTATTCTTTCAAGAAAGAAAGTTAAAGTATCTTTAAGTAAAACCCAAATAATTGAACTTCTAGAGAAATCAAAATACAATAAGACTTTAATACCAGTGCTTGAATATTTGTTAAGAATTGTAACAAGGAAGGATATAGGATGGTCCGAACTAAAAATTTTGGAAGGTAAGATCAATAAAAATTTAGTAAGACAGAAAAATACACTTAAGGATATTAAAAAGATATTAAGTCAGCGAAAAATTGAATATCTTATATCTAAAACTGCAAGAACAATTCCCTACGTTACTCATGATATCGATATTGTAGTTAAGGAGAAAGATTTTGAAAGAACCGTTGAGGTGTTTGGGTTAGATGGATATAGAATTGGAAAACACGGAACAATTAATGGGATAAAAGCTAATTGGCAAATAACCGCAAAAAAGGATAATCAGCTTTTGATAGACATACACAAGAATATATCCTGGATGGGATCAGAATATCTTTCGTTCACCGACTACTGGTCAAATCCCGGGCATCAAAAGTTTTTTGGGACGACTCAGCCGATTCCAAGTAAAGAAGTCGAACTCATACAGGTAGCAGCTAATGTATTGTTTGAAAAATTCCATTTAACTTTACTTGACTATCTATATTTGAAAAAACTAATCGCATTTTCTAAGGTAGGTGAAGTAACTAGGATTACAGAAAAGTACAAATGGGGAAACCTGTTTAACGATTTGATGACAGCAATTACGGATATTGAGAGAAAAGATAAGCCAGAGATTGTAAGTAGAGTCTTTAAGGTTGATTCAGACATATCCTTTCCCATTATCGTTCGTTTTTCATACTCAATAAGGATATTTCTTAACCGCCTGTTTTCGGGTTATGGAATTAGCTTGGTTGCTGTAATATATGTTTGTTATATGTATCTTAAAATGTATTTGAAGAAAGGTAATTTTTATCCATATTATTTTTCGATAAAATAGGAACCTTTAGTATAAAGGTATTAGAACCACGAGTTTTGCAAACAGGCTTAAATCACCTCGGAGGAGTCCCTTCGGGTTACCGTCTGAGGTTGCTATTCGCGATTTCAAGAATTCTCCGATACAAGTATTGGGGATGAATCGAAGAAAAGATAACATCTTTCTTTAGAGATAATACCTTGCAACAAGTTTCGAGGAAGATGTTATTAAGGGAAGTGTGAAACTTGTAAGAACAATGAAAAAGATACCGCTTGTTTCAATTGTTATTCCCACCCTGAACGAGAAAAAAAACATCAGGCGTTGTCTCAAATCTATTGTTAAGCAAAACTACCCGAAAAAAAAATTTGAGATAATAATTGTTGATAATTATTCAACTGACGGGACTCTTGATATTGCTAAAAAATTTCCTGTCAAAATTTTAATGAATAGGATTAAACATGCTGAGGTAAGCAAGATGATTGGGTTTAGGAAAGCGAGAGGTGAATATACGATTTATCTTGATGCTGATGTCGAACTTGTCGGTAGGAGTTGGATACAAAAAATGTTAAAACCCCTTCTTGAAGATGAGGAAATAGTTGGAAGTTTTACTCGAAAATATGCAAAAAAAACAGACCCTCCCTTAGAAAGATATTATGCATTCGATCCTTTACAAAGGGATACAATATATCAGCTATTTTCTCCAAGTCTAGACTCTGTTTTAAAGGAAGAGAAAGATGGCTACTGCCTATTAGAGTACAGGGAAGGAAAGATTCCACCTGCAGGAAGGTGTTTATATAGAAAAAAGAAGCTCCTTGAGGCAGTCAAAAATTATGACATGTTTTTGGAATTAGACTTTTTAGTTCTCTTAACGAAAAAAGGTTTAAATAAATTTGCGTATGTTCCTTCGGCTGGTCTTTATCATCACCACGCACCCAACCTGAGAACCCTTTTAAGGAAAAGAAAATATAATGTTCAGAACGTCTATTTAAAAACGTTTGAGAAAAAACTATATGTGTGGTTTGACTTAAAGAAAAAATATGACTTGGTAAAAATCATGCTCTGGATTATTTATGCGAATAGTTTCATACCCTCTTTAATTGTTGGTATTTATAAATCTTTTAGGCACAAAGATTGGGCAGGTTTATATGAACCCTTTGTCAATTTACTAGTTACAGATACGATTTTATCTGCTTTTCTTTTAAACAGAAAAACTCAACTCTTGCTAAAAAGATAAACTACCACGCCCTTATGGATGTGGTATTCGAAGACTATCGCATCGTGCGAGTTTGTTTTCGTTCGATTCATCCACGGGCTTACGCCCATGGTATTCTCGAACAGAAAAATAAAAATGGGGAAAGTGATATCATTTTCGGGTGTGGATGGTAGTGGTAAAACTACACAGGTTAATTACCTTGGGGATTATTTGATAAATAAAAATTTTAAGATATTTAAAACAAGAGTGTTTTCTTATTTAATTTATTCCAGAATCAACCAATTAGCAAAAAACACTTTGCTAATTAAAAGAAAAACGGGTAATACTAAGCTGCGGAATGAACTACTTCGCAGCAGAGTTGCGAAGTATCCTTCGGTAAGTTCGTCCGCTCATTTATCCTCACGGCAAGCCGCGAGGTATTCTCGAGCGAATAAAATCTTTCAACATATATGGTTTTTCTTTGCGCTTATTGATCACTGGTTATATTATCTTTTTGTTATTCTCCCAAAGAAGGCGAAATATGACTATGTTATTTGCGACCGATACTTTTTTGATATGTTTATCAATTCGTGTTACCAAGGATTGGTGCATCCGAACCTGAGAAAAATATATGCAAGCATAATACCAGGAGCTGACCTTTATATTTATCTAAGAATCAAACCCGTTGATGCTAAGTTAAGATCGAAGGATGATTTTCCGCTGGGATATTACAAAACACAGACCGATTTGTATAACCGATACTTTAAGTTTCAGCATAATGTGATTACTCTGGATGCGCAAGAACGAATAGTAGAACTGAAAAGAAAAGTATTGCGGGTAATAAATACTAAAAAAATCCTCTACATCGTTTCTGGTATCGGACCATACAATGCGGGTGGAGTAACGGCAATTTATGAGTTGATTAAAAAGATTTCTATTCAAGGCGCTAAAGTAGAAATAATCACACCGGTTTATTTCTACTCAGGGAAAGATTGGTATTCGTGGGCAAAAAATGAGGATAAGATTTATGGCATAAGTTTTCACCACGTTGATGCGCCGGAGTGGATAAAAAGAAATTTTACACTATACCATTATGTTGCACAGCTCCAAATTATTTTGAAATTATTTTCTTTGGCGTTTACTAAAAAATATGATATTGTCCACGAATTTGTATCAGTACCGTTTCTTACAATAAGAAGTCGTATTTTTTCCTGGGTTAATGGCGCAAAGCACGTTGTTACAATTTCAACATATTACAGTGGAAAATTGGGAAGCCTGAAAATACTAAGTTTAATTAAGTCGGATTTATTGGTTGTTCCAACTGAGTCGTTAAGAAAAGAAACATTAAAGCACCATTTTAGCAAAAGAGAGGTTTTAAAAATTCCCTTTGGGATCGATGTAAATCAGTTTAGGAAAAAAAATAAAAATAAAGCAAGAGAAAACCTTGGGCTATTTACGAAAGGTCTTGTCGTTTTATACACGGGTCCTATTAATGAGGATAAGGGGGCTTATCAGTATGCGCAGGCGGTTGAAGAACTTGCGAGAAAACATAAAAAAGTACAATTTTTGTTTATTTCTTCAAGAGAGCGTGATAGTAAGGATTATATCTCCAGAAGAAAAAAGATACTCGACATTATTTCTGGTAAAAATAACATTAAATTTAAGGAAGGAATATTTGATATAAGCGATGTTTATAAATCTTCAGATATAGTAGTTGTTCCTCAACAAAGTCCGCATGGAACAATGATGCCTCCTGTAACAATAATTGAAGCGATGGCTGCTGGATGTTGTGTTATTGGAACGAACACTGAAGGGATAACAGACATATTAAAAGACGGGGTAAATGGCTATACCTATAACAAAGACGAAAGAAAAAAATTGGAGATAATTATAAGTAAGCTAATAAAGAATAATAGTTTGAGAAGTAAGGTTGGAATAGAGGCACAAAAAGCGGTATCGCAAATGACGATTAGTAATACTGCGGACAATTACTTAAGGTCGTACTCGAAAATATTACAAGTGTAAGTGGTTAAAAAAGTGAAAAAACTTACAGTAAAGCATCTTTTTTTGATCGAATTAGCAGTGATATTTATACTCGGGCTAATTCCACTTTTGTGGTATAGACAAGGTTTTTTAGTATTTGGGCACGACGTTGGTTATTACTTAGACCCCAGAGCCAACTTTAAAGATAACTTTTATACTTGGTCGAATAGAACTTCTTCTTTTGGATCAGTCCAAACAATAACTCTTTCCAGTGTATTTATTTATGCCCTTGAGGCTTTTATCAGTTTTTTAGGGTTTGGGTTGATTGATACGCAAAAAATTATATTCATATTTTGGTTTACATTACCGGGAATTACTATGTATTTGATGCTTAAGTCATTTAATCCTGACAAGCGTAATTACTCCACACGTTTAATGGGATCTATCTTTTATATGATGAATCACTTTTTGCTTCAGGGGTGGTTTATTGCTGAAAGAACAAAATTTTCAATCGTGGCAGCTTTACCTTTAATAATTCTTATTCTTAAAAAGTTATTCTTGGATAATGAATCTCCATATAAAAATGCACTGATTTTAAGCTTGATAATATTTATTTTAAACGGAGGGATAGCATTACCTGTATGGGCAGGAACATTTGTAACAGCTTTTAGCTTTATCCTTGTATTTTTAGCGCCCGCTGGAAAAAAATTTAAAGGCAAGTTAAGAAATATAACGGTATTTGGACTGGTTTTTATTTTATCTTCACTTATTTTGAATTTTTATTGGATATATCCTAATTTATTAGCTTTCAGGATTACTATTGGTGAGAAGGCTACGTCTGTCGGCATGACTTCAACAGCTGTGGATTGGGCTAGGGAAATCAGTAGAAACGCAAGTTTTACAAACATATTTAGAATGCAGGGAATACCAGATTGGTATGGTAATCCGGAACATCCATATTCGTCTGTCTTTTTAACTAAGCCGGTATTTGTTTTTTTAAGTGTTCTTTTTCCCATATTAGGTTTTATAGGTGCTTTAAAACTAAAAAAAGACAGTAATGATGAAATTGTTTTAAAGCGGGGAATGTTATTGACTATTTTTATATCCTTGCCTTTTATAGCAGGATTGCATGCGCCTTTTGGTTTTATCTACGAATTTTTAATAAGACATTTTCCAGGATTTACTTTGTTGCGGTCTTCGTATTACAAGTTCGGCTATGCCCTATGGTTTTCTTACTCGTATTTAATTGGCCTAGGTGTTAAAAGGGTTGCAAATATGTGGTCTAAATCTTTAAATTTTTTCTTTTTTCTGTTTCTTACGATCGTCGTATTTATCTATAATTTTCCTTTTTTTACAGGAATTCTTTTTAAGTGGTCTGAAAGTTATTCAACCATGGTTAAAGTCCCGGATTATTTGTTGGAGGCCAAAAAGTACATTGACACAAAATATTTTACTACCAGATATTTGGTAACCCCACCACTTGATGAGAGAACTTATTATGATATTTACAACTGGGGTTATTTTAGTCTTGCAAATGTATTTAACAAACTTACTCGTCAGTCCGTTGTCGTTAACGACGCGATCATCAAGCCCAACGAAAGACATATTATAGATGCTGTTTATAAAGATATAGAGAATAGAGGAAATTTAGAGCTTCTTAAATATTTAAGTGTGGATTCTATAGTTGTTAGAGGCGATTATAGTGCAGGGCAAGACAGCCAATATTCTTATACAGGGATAGTTGATTCAATAGAGAAAAGTGGCGAGTTAAAAAAGACTGCATTTTTTGGCGAGTGGTCATTTTATGACATTTCGGGTGAGACTTATCCTTTGGTTTACATACCATCTTCGAAAAGCCTAGTGAGAGCTAATCCGGATGAATTTTACAAAGGCAGCTTTCCTCCAAGCTTTAATATGGGTGAGCTTTTTGTTTTAGAAGATAATGATTTGGTTGATAGAAAGGATTATAACTTCGGCTACAATAGCAATCTTTTGCAGGCTTGGTGTATAGATTGTGTGAGTGGCAAGAACTTGTCGATTTCAGAGCCACCTGTTAAGAAAATAAATAATAGGGTAGTCAACTATCTTTCGGATAAGTTAGAATCTCTTCGTCTTTTGAGAATTCATCAAGCTTCCGACCAGATCGATTTTATTTTTAATTCCATGCTAAAAGACACCCAAACTATAAAATTAATAAGTGAAAAGTCGGATAGTAATTCAGCCTTAATAGAGAGGGAAATTGGTGATTGGGAATACAAAATTAACTTGATTGAGGACTTATTTGGGCAATTAGACAGATGGAGTTTGAAAAGAGAGTATAGTGAAAAGATAAATTATTACTTCACTTTCTTCTCGGGTAGATTGGGACCTATTTCTAACTCGAAAGACGAGGTTTTTACTAGTAAAGTAAAAGCGCTTATTAACAAGTTAAACGTTTCTATCTCAAAAGTTAGCATAGCTGACCTATCAGCTAAAAGCGAGCATAGTACTTACTATATAGAGATTCCTGAAACAGGCAATTACAAAATATATGTCTTATTTTTTGACTCAGTGTCTAAAAAATCAATTGACTCAAGGTCTTTATTGGTTAATAAAGACTTTGAGAGAGTGTCTCCGCAAAGAAAGGGATGGTTTGAAAGCGAGGCGTTGACTCTTAATTCGGGTAAGATCGATATCGAGTTGGAAAATAAATATATTTCACTGATTCCACTTGTGAAGGTTGAGCAAATTGATATTATCTCTTCAGATGAAGAGGTTTGTCGGAAAATGGATATTGAAGACCTTAATCCTGATAGTAAATATCAAATCAATTATGATTTTGAAATGAGTAAGGACGCAACTTTAAAATTAGTTGCTGAAGAGTTGTCTTTAGATGAGAAACTTAAATCCATAGAATTGATGTCTCCCGTCGGAATCTCAGATGGTGGAAAGATGTCTTATAAGTCCTCGTACCTGCCTGGGGGTTATTTAAAGAAAACCTCACTTAATTATTGCTTAAATACACCAGATGGTGGGGAAGTAAAAGCTAAAGTAACCAATATTGTCGTGTCTGAGGAGCCAAAGCAACCATTGGTCTTTTTTCAGAGCGATAAAATTGTTCCTTCTGAAAGATCTGCATATTTAGAATTTTTGCGTTTAAATCAAACTAAATATTTGGTGAGAGTAAAAAATCCCGCTGAAAAGTTTTTACTCAACATCAATCTGAGAAATGACCCAAACTGGGTAATCCGTCAAGTTGACAGTCAAAATTCCGGCAAATACTTTTCCGGTGAATACAGACAGTTTCTAGGCGGGAGAGTAAGAGAGTATAAAGCGCAAGATAAACATGTTTTGTCTGATTTGATTTTTAAGAGTATTTCGCAGGATGTTAGCTTTGAAAAATTGCAAGCCAATGGTTACTCAAATGCTTGGATAGTGGATAATAGCGGAGAGACAGATATTGATAAACAGACATTTTTGATAGAATTCAAATTGCAAAACAGTTATTACAAAGGAGCTATTTTAAGTATTGTTGGACTGATAGTGGTTATTGGATTATATTTGCATCTGAGAAAACGACAGATATAGCATGTCTAAGAAACTCTTTAAGATAATTTTAATTGTTGTTTTTTTAATCTCTTTATTTGTCGGCAGCATTAAAACGGAATTGAAACAGGATATCAGGGTTATACTATTAGTAATGGCGGGCTATCTATTTTTTCTTTATCGTCTTAAACCC
>MGGC01000027.1:0-260 GCA_001792215.1 Candidatus Woesebacteria bacterium RIFCSPHIGHO2_01_FULL_38_10 | reverse complement strand
TACTTAATACTTTTCCAGATACTGCTTTTAAGCTTGTATCCATTGTTGTGGTTTTCCTTTCCTGATAAAAATTTATACTGGTATGGTTTACTTATGTTCATTAACCTTTTTTTTATAGTTTTAAATTATTTGTCTTTCTGAGGTGGATGGATTTACTGACTTCACCTCGGAGGAGTCCTTTCGGGTTACCGTTCGAGGTTGCTATTCGTGACTTCGAGGATTCTCCGATACAAGTATTGGGGATGAATCGAAGCAAAGAT
>MGGC01000026.1:55358-68344 GCA_001792215.1 Candidatus Woesebacteria bacterium RIFCSPHIGHO2_01_FULL_38_10 | reverse complement strand
TCTTGGAAGAATTAGTCTTTCTGAAAGATGCTGAACAAATGTTGTTTAATCAAATAAAGTGCGAAGTCAAAAAAAGCGGTAAGTTGTACGTTGTAAATTGTAAGTTAAGTGGGGAAAAAATTGATCCTAAAAAGCATAAATTAGGAGTTGATGTCAAAGCAGTAACGAAACACCTTTTTAGTCTGAAAAAGTTATCTAGTGCCTCGTTTGTTTGCAGAGTTGTTCTGGATGTTTGAGTGGAGACTCGGTGATAAAATAAACATACAACAAATTTCGCAGACAGGCTTAAATCACCTCCGAGGTGGTTATTAAGGGAAGTGCGAAACTTGTGCATACTATGGATGCGAGACTTTTTGAAAGATTAACTGAAGTTGAGAAAGGGATTTGGGAGTTGCCTAGGACTTATAGGAAAAAAATGAAGGTGCCCGTGAGGGTGGTGGCGACTGATAAATTACTCCGCGATATGGACGACGAGGCTGTAATGCAAGCTGTAAATGTTTCTGAACTTCCGGGAATAGTTGAAGCTTCCTTTATGATGCCGGACGCGCATTGGGGATATGGGTTTCCTATTGGGGGCGTTGCTGCCTTTGATTTAGAAAAAGGTATTATTTCTCCAGGAGGCATTGGGTTTGACATAAACTGCGGAATGAGATTGTTGTTGACTAACCTGACTGAAAAAGAAGTTCGACCGAGGATTGAACAAATTGTGGATGGTCTATTTGACGAAATTCCAGCTGGTGTTGGTGGAGGAGGCTCTGTTAGATTATCAAAAAGTGAATTTAAAGATGTTTTGGCTAAAGGTGCGATTTGGGCTGTTGAAGAAGGACTGGGTTGGCAAGAAGACCTTAGACGAATTGAAGAAGAGGGAAGTATTAAGGGTGCAGATCCAGAAGCGGTTAGTGAACGAGCTATTTCTCGCGGGATTAATCAATTGGGAACATTGGGGTCAGGAAATCATTATCTTGAGGTGCAAAAAGTTGAAACTATTTTTGACGAGGAAACTGCTCAAGAGATGGGAATTTTAGGGGTTGGACAGGTTGGAATTATGATTCACTGCGGCAGCCGTGGTTTTGGGCACCAGGTTGGAACAGACTATCTGAATACGTTTGAACCGGTAATGGAAAAGTACGGAATTGAAGTTGCTGACAGACAACTTGCCTGCGCACCATTTTCGTCTCCTGAAGGTAAAAAATATTTTTCCGCAATGGCAGCTGCTGCCAATTGCGCATTTTGTAACAGGCAGATTATTGCCCATAAAGCACGCGAAGTTTTTGCACACGTTTTTGGGAGGAGTGCAGAAGAGCTAGGAATGAAACTTGTTTATGATGTTGCACACAACATTGCCAAGGTTGAAAAGTTCAACCTTGGGACTCAAAGCTCAATAATTCCGCCTTCGCCAAGTCCCCGAGGTCCCAAAGCTATGGCGACGAAGATGTCTCGCAAAGCGGGTAAAGCCCAAAAACTATTGGTCCATCGCAAAGGAGCAACCAGAGCCTATCCAGATCAGCCGGTTATTATTGGTGGATCAATGGAGACAGGTTCATACCTTCTGGTTGGGAGTGAGATTGCAATAGAAAAGACTTTCGGATCAACCGCGCACGGTTCTGGTCGCACGATGAGTCGAACTAAAGCAAAACACGAAGTTCGAGGCGAGGAACTTCAGAAAAAGATGAAAAAACAAGGAATTTATGTTAAAACAGCTTCTTATTCAGGACTTGCCGAAGAAGCTGGATTTGCTTATAAAGATATAAATGAAGTTGTGAAAGCTGTATCGCTTGCTGACATTTCCCAACCAGTTGCTTCTTTCAAACCTCTTGGAAATATTAAAGGGTAAGGAAGAATGTAGTATAATCTTTCGCATGAAGGCGATTATTCCAACAGGGGGTCGCGGAACAAGAATGCAACCCTTGACCTTTTCTACCAACAAACACTTTATTCCTGTCGCCAATAAGCCCTTAATTCATTATCCGATTGAGGCTGTTGCTGATACTGGGATAAAAGAAGTTGCATTAACTTATAATCCTGGTTGGCTGGATGTGGTCAAATCATATTTGGGAGACGGCTCAAATTGGGGACTTAAATTTACTTATGTTTTACAGGAAAAACCCTTAGGGTTAGCAAATGTTGTTCAGGTTTGTGAGGACTACCTAAATGGGGATTCGTTTGTATTCCATCTTGGTGATAATATTTTTGTTGATGGTTTTAAAGATGCATATGAAAGTTTTATTAAAGGTAAACCTAACGGCTTGCTTTGTGTAGGTAGACATCCAGAAAATGCAAGAATGGGAGTACCCTATTTTAATCGCCAGGGGAAATTAGTTAAGTGTGTAGAAAAACCTAATAACCCTCCAAACGATTTAGCGATAATTGGCGTATATTTTTTTAATAATGATGTTTTCAGGTGTTTCAAAGGAAGAGATAAAATAAAACCTTCGGCGCGAGGCGAGTATGAGATTCCAGATGTTTATCAATGGCTAATAGATCATAAATATAAAGTTGATGTTTATGAATATAAAGGAAGATGGCTTGATCCTGGAAAATTTGGAGACTGGATAGAATCGAATCAATATCTTTTGGACAGAAATACAAATGGAGAAATAAAAAGCAAGATCGATAAGGAATCTTTGGTTGAAGGCAGAGTCACAATAGGAAAAAATTGTAAGATAAAAAACTCCAAAATCCGCGGACCGGTTGTGATTGGAGACAAGGTAGTCATAAAAGATTCCTTTATTGGTCCTTATACATCGATTTCTGAAAATTGTTTTGTAGAAAATAGTAGGGTTGAAAATAGCGTTTTAATGGCGGGTGTAACAATCAGAAATGTGCTTCAGACCATTGACAACAGCCTGATCGGAACAGGGACTGAGATTAGCGATGTCAAGAGTCAACATGGTAATTGTTTAGAATTATTTGTTGGCGAGAAAAGTCAAGTTAGGCTTTAAATACGATATACACCTTACAAGGCCCGGCCTTGCAGGATAGACGCACAACATTATGAAGCTTTTGGTTACTGGCGGAGCAGGATTTATTGGATCAAACTTTATTCAATATTGGTTGAAAAAGTATCCTCAGGATAAGATTGTCAATTTAGATAAATTGACTTATGCAGGATGTCTTGAAACTACAAAAGATTTTTCCAAAAGCAAAAACTACAAGTTTATAAAAGGAGATATTGCGGATTTGAAAACAACACAACTTGCTATGAAGAAAGTTAATGTTGTAGTGAACTTTGCAGCAGAATCTCATAATGATCGGGCGATCCAAGATCCGGGGGTTTTTGTTAGAACTAACGTTTTAGGCACACAAATCTTGTTGGAAGCAGCGAAAAGGGAAGGTGTTGAACGTTTCCACCATATTTCAACTTGCGAGGTTTTTGGGGAGTTGGAACTGAATAAGAAAAGAGCATTTAAAGAGGACGACTCTTTTATACCAGAACTCCTTATAACGCCTCAAAAGCTGGAGCTAATCATGTTGTCATGGCATACTTTCACACTTTCAAAATTCCTGTTACCATTAGTCATTGTGTTAACAATTTCGGACCTTTCCAGTTTCCCGAAAAAATCATTCCGAGATTTATCACAAACCTCATAGATGATCAAAAAATTCCCTTATATAAAAGTAGTCGGAACTGTCGTGAATGGATTTATGTTGATGATCACAATGAAGCCGTCGAAAGGGAAAAGTTGGCGAGGCCTACAATATCGGTACTGGGGTCGAGAAAAGTATAGAAGATATTGCAGACTCACTTTTAACGATTTACGCCAAGCCTAAAACCTACAAAAAGTATGTTCCCGACAGTGCGGGGCATGATAAAAGATATGTTCTTGATACTAGAAAAATTAAAAAAGAATTGGGTTGGAAGCCAAGATACGATTTTGATAACTGGCTTAAGAAAACTTGCCAATGGTATAAGGAAAATGATTGGTTGTGGAAGCCTTTGAAAAAAGAAGCTGAAAAGTTCTACAAAAGAACAAAACAGATTTAACTTCTTGCTTTAGACCAGTCATAAAACTCATTAATTTAAAAGTCAGGAAATTCATCTGTTCTTTCTCTATCTTGCAAAGGACCAACTACTATAACTAAATGTTTTTCACCTTCTCTATCGACAAGTGCTGAGCATGACTGTCCTTCAACTGGCGGACCGTTACCATCTAACTCTACAATTTTAACTCCTTCTGGCAGACGTCCACCTGTTAAAGGATACTGACTTGCAATGTTTTCAGCGTTTCCCATACATTCGATCTTTCTTTAAGAAAATCTCACTGACTCAAAATCTTTATTAAATTTATTGACGATTTTTTGAATTTCACTGTCAATTATTCTAAAAGAAATATAGGTAAAAGGTCAATACCTTTCGCGTTTGATTTAACTTGAGTCCTCTAGTATAATACTATAACCTTTCAAGTTGAAACAGTTCAACCTTAAGCGGTTGAATTTTTTTTGTCAAAAAATGCAAGATTTAGATATCATTATACCAGTTTATAATGAGAGTGGTAATATCGCTGAGCTTAGCCAAAGAATCCACTCCTCTTTATCAAAAGAAAATATAAAATATAGGACAATCTTTGTGGATGATCATTCCTCAGATAATACTATTGAGGAAATAAAAAAAGCTTCAAAAGAGTACCCTACGGAATTACTGCTCAAACAAGGGAAAAAAGGTAAAGCATACAGTATTTTGGAAGGTTCAAGAGTTGCAAAAAGTGAGTATATTGCCATGATTGATGGAGATTTGCAGTATCCTCCCGAGGCACTTCCCGAGATGTTTAAGCTGATAAGTAAGTATGGGATGGTGGTAGCCAACAGGAGGAAAAATGATACCCAAGTATTAAGGAAGATAGGCTCTAAAGTAAATATTTTCATTTTTGAGAAGCTTCTTCATGGCTTTAAGGTTGATACACAATCAGGATTAAAAATTTTCAAAAAAGAGATAATCGAGCACCTGAATGAAAAAGATGTATCGGGTTGGACAATCGACATGCCTTTATTAAAAATTGCGCTTGAGCTTGGTTACAATATTGGCAGTATCGATATTAATTTTGATAAAAGAAGGAATGGAAAGTCGAATGTGAATTTTTTGAGTACTGCCCGGGAAATCGCAGTATCGGCAATTAAACTTAAATTAGCAAGGAAAAAAGTTTATCCTATTAAATCGCAATCGGAGAATTTTCCGTTAGGAGCGGGGTTTGCACACAAAGGAGTTCGTTTTCTAACCCACAGCAATCTTTCTTATGAAAAAAGTGCTTTACATACTTTCTATCCCTGGCAAAAAAGAACCATTTTTTTAACACTAGCTATACTTTCAAGCGGATTAATAATTGATGCAAAATCAACATTAATAATTTTAATAGCAATTCTCACTTTTATTTACTTTCTTGATTTTATATTCAGCCTTTTTGTTCTTTTAAAAAGTTTGCATTTTCCCCCTGAAATTAAGGTTGAAGATTCAGAAATACAAAAACTCGATGAAAAAAATCTTCCCATCTATACGATTCTTTGTCCTTTGTATAAAGAAGAAAAAATCTTGCCTTCGTTTATTAACTCAATTGAAACTCTTGACTGGCCCAAAGATAAACTTGATGTTCTTCTCCTTTTAGAAGAAGACGACAAGAAAACTCAAGAGACTGCTTACAGTCTTAACTTACCGACGCATTTTCGCATTATAACAGTTCCGCATTCTCTTCCTAAGACAAAGCCTAAAGCTTGTAACTATGGGTTGCATCACGCAAAAGGTGAATACATTGTTATTTACGATGCCGAAGATAGACCCGAACCCCTTCAATTGAAAAAAGCATATCTGGCATTTAAAAGATACAACGGTAAATTATTCTGTCTTCAAGGTAAACTTAATTATTATAATCCAAAGCAGAATCTTCTCACGCGCCTATTTACCGCCGAGTATTCTTTATGGTTCGATGTAATTTTACCGGGACTTCAATCTATTGAAGCGACAATTCCACTGGGTGGGACAAGCAATCATTTTAGGACGGAAGATCTTAAAAAGATTCACGGTTGGGATCCTTTTAACGTAACTGAGGATTGCGACCTTGGAGTAAGGTTGTTTAAGGCTGGTTATAAAACGGGAATTTTAGACTCAATGACTTATGAAGAAGCAAATAGTCGTGTTAATAATTGGATCCGTCAGCGCTCGCGATGGATAAAAGGATATTTACAAACTTATTTAGTACACACCAGACATCCCATTCACTTTCTTAAAAAACACGGAATTCAGGCTTTAGTTTTTCAGCTGGTTATTGGCACGAGGATGACTTTCATGCTTATTAACCCCTTTCTTTGGTCGGCCACGATTTTGTATTTCATTGCCTACAAATTTGTCGGTCCTGCCATTGATGCACTTTACCCTGTACCAATTTTTTATATGGCCGTAGTCTCTTTGGTTTTTGGCAACTTTATGTATCTCTACAACTACATGATCGGTTGCGCAAAAAGGAAGAACTGGTCTTTAATAAAGTATGTTTTCTTGGCCCCCATTTATTGGATTTTAGCAAGTATTGCTGCTGTTGTTGCTTCCCATCAACTCATATTCAAACCACATTATTGGGAAAAGACACATCACGGTTTTCACCTGGCTAAAGAAGAGGAGGAGAAATTAAAGAAAGCTCAAAAAATTATTGCCGAGAGAGAAAGAAAAAAGCGTTTCATCTCAATTAGAAATTGGGCAGGAAATGGAGCGTTCGGCGCAGTTGCTTTGATTTTATCCTCAATTTTGGCTAACTTTTCGAATTTTATCTATAACGCGTATTTAGGAAGAAATCTCAACTTGGTTGAATTCGGGATAGTTGGTCTGTTAAGTAACATTTTTGCAATATCCAATATTGCAGTTGGCGCGGTTGCTCGTAGTGTTACTTACAAAACCGCTTATCTTTTGGGTAAGCTAGATCACCCAACCAAAGAATTCTGGACACATAACTTTAAATGGGCAGCTGTTGTTTCTATTTTTACTACTGCCATCTGGATCCTTTTACTTCCGTTTTTAATTTCTTACTTCAATATCGATTCATTTTTACCCCTTATGCTTTTTACCCCTATTTTGAGTGTGGGTTTGCTTGGATCGATAAACACGGGCTTTTTATCCGGAAATTTGAAATTCTTACAAATAGGGTTGATTGCCGTTATCGAAACCTTGGTTAAGTTGGGTTCGGCTTTAATTCTTGTAGAATTAGGACTTACCGATTTCGTTTACGCAGCTATCCCCGTATCAATTTTAGTTTCCTTTATTTTAAGTTCAATCTTTGTTCTAAGAATTGGCGGTGGTCAAAAGAATGTTGTCGTCGAATCAGTGAAGACCTTCCCCAAGGGATTTTTTGTTTCTTCTATCTTAACGGGGATTTCGACAGTTTCCTTCCTTAGTTTGGATGTGGTTTTGGCTAAACATTTCTTGGTTCCTGTGGAAGCAGGTCGCTATGCTCTTCTTTCTTTGGCCGGAAAAATGATTTATTTTTTGGGCAGTATTTTTTCACAGTTTATCGTTCCGGTCATTAGCAAAAGAGAAGGCGCAAACAAAGATTCATCAGTTACTTTCTATAAAATTTTAACTGCAACTGCGTTTAGCTCGTTTATTGCCTGGATTGGGGTAGGCTTGCTGGGAGAATTTAGCATCCCCATCCTTTTGGGTGAGCGCGCTAAAGATATTACTTATCTTCTTCCGATATATGGAATGGCTTTAGCCCAGCTCTCTGTTACAACAGCCATCATTTCCTATAATCAGATAAAAAAACGTTACATATTTCCGGTTGTAGGTTTATTATTCTCTTTCTTAGAAGTATGGGCAATAACTTCCAGACACTCGAACGTTTCCGAAATTGCAATAGTTGTTTCAATTTTATCTATTACACAACTTTTTGCCGTAGGTTCCTTACACCTTGTCTATGGTACTCTTGAGATTTTTGCAAGAAATCTTGTTGATTTTTTCAAAATTTTTTCTCCAATTAGTACAAACGGACAAAGATCCCAGAGTAGACTCAAAATTTTAATTTTCAATTGGCGAGACACAAAGCACGTTTACGCCGGCGGTGCGGAAACCTATGTACACGAAATCGCAAAGCGTTGGGTAAGAGAAGGTCATTCTATAACTCTTTTTTGTGGTAATGACGGAAAAAGCAGGCGAAATGAAGTTGTTGATAGTGTACGAATAGTTCGTAGAGGTGGTTTTTATACGGTGTATTTGTGGGCGATGCTTTATTACCTTATTCAATTTAGGGGGAAGTTTGATTTAGTTATCGATTGTGAAAATGGGATTCCATTTTTCACACCCTTTTATGTAAAGATACCCAAGATTCTTCTTATACATCATGTACACCAAAATGTTTTTCGACAACATCTCTCGTTTCCACTTTCCTCTTTTGCTATATTTGCTGAATTAAAACTAATACCTCTTTTTTACAAAAAAACGGGAATTGTTACTGTTTCCGATTCTTCTAAGAAAGATATTGTAAATTTGGGATGGGCAAGGAAGGAGAGCGTAGAAGTAGTCAATCCAGGAGTAAATAACCCTACATTCAAAGAAATAAAGAAAACAAAATACCCAAGTTTTGTTTATTTGGGCAGACTCAAACATTATAAAAATGTAGATTGCGCAATAGGGGCTTTCGCGAACATCGTTAAAAAATATGAAACCGCTCAATTTATTATTGCCGGCAAGGGGGAGGAAGAGGAATACTTGCGGGTTTTAGTTAAGAAACAAGGACTTGAAACATCGGTTAAATTATTGGGTTTTGTTGACGAAAGACAAAAATATAAACTTTTGGCTTCGTCTTGGGCGTCAATACAACCCTCTTCTTTTGAAGGTTGGGGAATAACCGTGATCGAGGCCAATATTGTAGGAACTCCTGTTATTGCTTCAAAAATTAACGGTTTAATCGATTCGGTTGTTGACGGAAAAACCGGTTTATTGGTACCGATAAGAGACGAAAAAGTTCTTTCTAAAGCCATGGAAGGGATAATAACTGACAGGAAGTTTAGAAAAGACCTGTCTAAAAAAGCATATGAATGGGCAAAACTTTTTAGTTGGGATAAAACCGCGAGAGAGTTTATGAGAGTGATATTAAGAAGACTTGAACCAAGTGCAGAGGTGGTTTTTACACAAAGTACACACGTTGACTACCCTATAGGTTAACATTATAATACACGAATACTATGAAAGCAGTAATTTTAGCAGGAGGTTACGGAACTCGCTTGAGCGAGGAAACTGGAGTTCGGCCTAAACCAATGGTTGAAATCGGCGGAAAGCCGATCTTATGGCATATTATGAAGATCTATTCTCATTATGGGATTAATGACTTCATTATTTGTTGCGGTTATAAGGGACATATAATAAAAGAATATTTCGCAAATTATTCATTACAATCCTCCAATGTTACGTTTGATTTGAAAAATAATACGACGGAAATCATCTCTAATGGTAGCGAGCCGTGGCGTGTAACACTTCTTGATACAGGAGAAAACTCGATTAAAAGTAAGCGAATCAAAATGACTAAACAATATGTCGGAAATGAAACATTTCTTCTGACATACGGAGACGGAGTAGCAAATATTGATATAAATAAACTTATTAAATTTCATAAGTCTCAGAAAGCCATCGTTACCGTGACGGCAGTTCAGCCTCCAGGCCGATTCGGCGGATTTGTCTTAAGGCATGGACAAACTAAAATTACCAGTTTTAAGGAAAAACCAAATGGAGACGGTGCATGGATCAACGGTGGATTTTTTGTGGTAGAACCGCAAGCTTTGGACTATATCAAGGACGAATCACTCGATTGGGAAGAACAGTCGCTACCCGATTTGGCGAAGAAAGGGAAACTTGCCGCCTACGTTCATGACAAATTCTGGCAAAACATGGATTCGCTGCGAGATAAGAATGTATTGGAGGAAATTTGGGCGACAGGCAAAGCGCCTTGGAAAGTTTGGAGGTAATTATGTTAGATATAGAAAAAGAAAAATTCTCAGAAAGAATGAAAACTGCAATACGAGCAGTAAAATCAGCTGGCCTTGTTGTGCTTGAGATGAAGGATTCACAAAAGCTGGTGTTCAGCTCGAAGGATGGTAAACACGACTTTTCCACAGAGGCTGATCTGGCTAGCGAGAGAGTAATTATAGAAACTGTTACTTCAGGATATCCTAACGCCTCTATTTTAACGGAGGAATCACAACCTCACTTGGAAAATCCAAATGACGTTGAGGAACTTTGGGTGATAGATCCAATAGATGGAACTCTGAATTTCAAGAGAGGACGTGGCTTTTTCGCTATATCAGTTTCTTATGTGGAAAAAGGGGTACCTAAAGCTACAGCTGTTCTTAGTCCAGTTAATAACAAGCTTTATTACGCATTCAAAGATGGCGGTGCCTACCTAAACGGAAAGAAGATTGAAGTTAGTAACCAAGAGGGTTTAGTAGATGCATATGTAACAACTGATACATATTTTACGCCAGAAGTTAGAAAAAGACATCTTGACTTGCTTGAACAAATAGGTACTCCTTACTTCACTGCGAGTGGAAGCGGAATTCTTTCTGTGTGCGAAGTAGCAGAGGGTGCTACTGATTTTTTCTTTCATACAAATTTTAAGCCATGGGATAAGGCGGGGCCTACGATAATTGTTCAAGAAGCAGGGGGCGTAGTTGTTGATACTGATATCACATCGCCAATGATAATTGCTGGTAACAAGACATTAGTAAATGAATTTATTAGGAAGACAAAAATATTAGAGAAGAAATAAAAATTTTTTTGACAAAGGAGATATGGTAAAAGTAAACAAAAACTTTTGGAGGAATAAGAGAGTTTTAATAACAGGTCACACGGGCTTTAAAGGAGGCTGGTTGTCTTTGTGGTTGCAGGACTTGGGTTCGGAGGTGGTTGGTTATTCATTAAAGCCTCCAACGAAACCCAGCCTTTTTGAGGCTGCCGAAGTTGGGAAAGAAATGAGATCGGTTGACGGGGACGTAAGAGATCTTGCGAAGCTCACGAGAGTTTTGAGGAAGGAGAAGCCTGAAATTGTAATTCACCTTGCAGGGCAGCCAATTGTAAGGCTTTCTTATGAGGATCCAATTTTGACGTACACCACAAATGTTGTTGGAACTGTCAACTTGCTGGAAGCGGTGAGAAATACACCTTCTGTGGTCTCGGTAGTTTGTATTACGAGTGATAAATGTTACGAGAATAAAGGGTGGGTTTGGGGCTACAGGGAGATAGACGGCCTTGGTGGACGCGACCCATATTCGTCCAGTAAGGCAGGTGCAGAACTTGTTATTTCTGCCTACAGAAGCTCATTTTTTGCGGAGGGAAGTGGAGTTGCGCTTGCTAGCGCGAGAGCGGGGAATGTTATAGGCGGGGGGGACTGGGCGAAGGACAGGCTGGTTCCTGATATTGTCCGTGGTTTTGGGAAAAAAGAGGAGGTGCTTATTAGAAATCCAAAATCCACCCGGCCGTGGCAGCACGTAATGGAGCCGTTGAGTGGGTACTTAATGCTTGCACAAAAGTTATATGAGAAGGGAGGCAGTTTTGCTGAGGCCTGGAATTTTGGACCGGATGGGGACAATGCAAAATCTGTTTCTTATATCGCGAATTACTTGGCAAAAAAGTGGGAAAAGGGAGCGTTTTGGAAGACTGATGGAAAAGTGCACCCGCACGAGGATATGTACTTGAGCCTTGATAATTCTAAAGCAAAAAGAAAGCTAGGTTGGTATCCGAGACTGTCATTGGACGAAACTCTTAACTGGATTGTTGAGTGGTATAGGACTTATCAATGTGGTCGCAATGTTAGGGCGAAAACACTTGAGCAGATTAACAGATATGAAAAAGTGAGAAAGTGAGGGTACTTTAATGAAAAAAACTGGAAGTCTAAAATTTACAAGAACTAGTTTGGAGGGAGTTTATGTTATTGAGCCGGTAAAAAGAAGAGATAGCCGTGGGTTTTTTGGCCGCACCTTTTGCGCAAGAGAATTTCGTGAACGGGGATTGCCGACTAGTTTTGTTCAAATGAACATGTCAAAAAGCAGGAAAAAGGGAACCCTAAGGGGGTTGCATTATCAGAAAAATCCTTTTGCTGAGGATAGATTAGTGCGGACGACCAAGGGTGCAGTTTATGATGTTGTCCTTGACGTTCGACAAGAGTCGAAAACTTATGGAAACTATTTTGCAGTAGAGTTGACGGATGACAATTGCAAGATTGTTTTTATTCCTAAGGGTTGTGCTCACGGGTTTGTCACTTTAGAAAATGATACTGAAATTTTGTATTGTGTAACGCAATTTTATGAGCCCGGTTTTGAAGCAGGAGTTAGGTTTGATGACCCTGTCTTTTCAATAAACTGGCCTGTTAAGCCGAAAGTTGTTACCAAGAAGGATCTGTCCTGGCCCGATTTTTCTTTGCAGAAGAAGTTATGATTATTGTCGACAAAGAACTAAAAAAGTTACAAAAAAGCGGAAAGCCAATCAGAGTGGGAATGGCTGGCGCCGGTTTTATGGGGAAAGGTATAGCGCTTCAGATATCAAAGTACACACCCGGGATGGAATTAGTTGCAGTTGTGGGGAGAAGTGTTGAGCGGGCAATGGATAATTTGGCTGGTGTCGGGCTAAAGAGTGTGGAAGTTGTTGACTCAGCTCTAGCGATGTCTCGCGCAATAGCCAAAGGAAAGGTTGCCGTTGTCGACAATTTTGAGCTGGTAACAAAGTCTGAGCAGGTTGACGTTGTTGTTGAGGTCACAGGGGCCGTTGATTACGGTGGGCAAGTGGTAGTATCCAGCCTGGAAAGCAAAAAGCCGGTTTTGGTCATGAACTCTGAGCTTGATGCGACTTTGGGCCCGATACTTAAAAGATACGCGGATGAGGCTGGAGTAATTTACAGTAACACTGATGGCGATCAGCCGGGAGTTATTATGAACTTGTACCGTTTTGTCGCCGGGATTGGGATAAAACCGCTTGTTTGCGGGAACATTAAAGGACTTCACGATGTTAACAGAAACCCAACAACACA
>MGGC01000026.1:42655-55351 GCA_001792215.1 Candidatus Woesebacteria bacterium RIFCSPHIGHO2_01_FULL_38_10 | reverse complement strand
TTTCGTTTGAACAGGCAGTTGTTGCGAATGCAACCGGAATGAGAGTTGCTCGACGCGGGATGCACGGGTTTGAGGTTGAAGCAGGAATGCACATAGCTGAAGCAGCGAAGTTTTTTGAGAGCGAAGAAGTGTTAAAGGGAGAGGGAATTGTTGACTATGTTGTGGGCGCGACTCCGGCTCCTGGCGTTTTCGTCCTGGGAACGACCCAAGACGATGTGCAGAAGAAGTATTTGGATCTTTATAAATTAGGGAAGGGCCCGCTTTACCTTTTCTACACTCCGTATCACCTTTGCCATTTTGAAGTTCCGACAAGCATTGCTCGAGCGGTTTTATTTAACGACGCAACGGCTGCTCCGATTGGGGGACCTATGGTTGAAGTTGCGAGTATTGCAAAGATTTCTCTTAAGAAAGGGAAAGTGCTGGATGGTATTGGAGGGTATGATTTGTATGGAGTTTGTGAAAACGCGGGAGTTGCCCGTCGGGAGAACTTATTGCCAGTTGGGTTGTCAGGCGGCTGTGTTTTGAAGAAAGATATCGTAAAAGGTCAGACGATTACCTTTGACGACGTTGAAGTTCCTGAAGGGAGACTTACAGACAAATTGTGGAGGGAGCAACTGGAGGTTTTTGGAAAGGAGAAAAATGAAAAGAACTAAAAGGTTAACGGTTACTGTCGGGGTTCCGGCGTACAACGAAGAGACAAATATTGGCAATCTGCTCAAAAGTGTTTTGGAGCAAAAGGGAAACTTTAAGCTTGAAAAGCTAATAGTTGTAGGCGACGGATGCACAGATAAAACGGCGAGGGTTGTCCGGGAATACAGAAAACGGGACAAAAGAGTAGCTTTGGTTGCTGGTCGCGAGAGGATGGGCAAGATGGCAAGACTTAATCAAATTTACGAGAAAAATAAAAGTGATATTATATTTACTTTTGATGCAGATGTAGTTTTATCTAATGAAGCGGTAGTTGAAACGATGCTGGATAAGTTTAGAAGGGATAGAAATGTTGTTCTTGTTGCAGCGCACCAGGTGCCGGTAAAGCCGGAAACCTATAAAGAAAGGATTTTCTTTACGGCGTATAGGTTGTGGGAAGAAACGAGAATTGATGTAAACGGTGGCGACCATATTCACAATTTGCAGGGTGGCGCTACTGCTTTGAGGCGAGATTTGGCTGGAAACATTAGATATCCGAGGACAGTTTTAACAGATCAGGGGTATTTGTATTTGAGGGCAAGGGAGTTTGGGAAGTTTGCATATTCTTACAAGTCAGTTGTAATGTACAGGACAGTTGGTAATCTTTCTGATTATAGAAAGCTTTCGGCGCGAACTTTGGGGCGGGATCAACAAACATTAGTAGTACACTTTGGGGAGCGCATATTTCAGGAGTACAAAATACCGGCTTTTTATAAATTGCGGGCGACTTTGAAGTATTTGGCTAGAAGCCCTTTTTATACAACTTGTGCATTGGGAGTTAATTTTTTCGTCAGGGTGGTTCCCAACAAAGACGGCATAGAACCTGGCTGGGTAGTGCTAGGATCAACCAAAAAAGCAATTGTTTAATTTTTGAATATGAACTTACCTAGATTAACACTAACAGTTGGGATATCGACTCGGGCGTCGGGCAAAAGCCTGGTTACTACTGCTGAAAGTATTGTCGGGTCGGAAAATGTCGGAAAGTTTCCTTTTATGATTGTTTCTGATACAAAACCTATTAAAAAAGCTCATTTAATGAAGCTAATAAAGATGGGTGTTGTGGTTAGACAGAACAAAAGACCAGGAACTCTATCCTCGAAAATGAGACAACTGATTGCAGGTTTAGATACGGATATTTTTGTATTTACACAGGATGACCTTGAATTTTCGAAGGACGCACTATATCAAATGCTTTTGACTTTTCAGAAGGACCCTGAACTTACTATGGCGATTTCTAAAGTTATTCCACATAAGGGAGAAAGCTTTTTGGAAAAGGTTGTTGAGGTTGGCGCGAGTGGGGCTTATCGAGTTGGAGAAAGCTGGAATAAAGGAAATAACTATTTAATGGCGAACGGGCGGTGTATTGCTTTTAAAGTGGCTCATCTTAAAAATATGCGAATCCCTGACGAAGTTACGAACCTGGACGCATATTTGTATTTTGAAAACGAGAGAACCGGAGGTAGCTTTAAGTTTGTAAATAGCGCAAAAGTTTATACGAAAAGCCCGCAGGCACTGGGTGAGCATTTGAACCAGTCAAGCAGGTTTCAATACTCTAAATATGAGCTGGAGACGTATTTTGGCGACATGAGTAAAAAGTACAAAATTCCTTTTTCCGCTTATGTTAAAGCAGGAATTTCAGAATTCGTATCAAATCCACTTTTCACAACGCTTTACACGCTGGTATTTTTGTATACAAGAATTAGAAAAAAGAGCAGGAAACAGGCAATAAATCCCTTATGGAAAGCGGATTTATCGACAAAAAAGATTGGCTAAAAATATGAAAGACACACTTAGTAAATATATAACCAAGATGGAGAGTTTATTCAAGGCGAGTCCACCGATATTGATGATACTAAACTATCATTCGATTTCCAATGACGGAACAATCGTTGACGTTCTCCCAGAGGAATTTGAAAAGCAAATACATTTTCTAAAAAGTAATTTCGACGTTATTAGTTTAGAGGAGGCAGTTGGTTTCGTAAGAGGAGATTTCGAAATTAAAAGGCCGTCTGTTGTTCTTACCTTTGATGATGGGTATGACGATTTACTCGATTATGCAGCTCCCATTTTGGCAAATCATAACATACCCTCGGCAGTATTTGTTTTATCAGATCCGGATAGGGTAAATCGAAACGAACTCGAGAACGACAAGAAACTTTTGGAGAAAGATCAAATTAAAAAACTGCAAAAATTGGGCTGGACAATTGGGTGCCACAGTGCAACCCACCCCGATTTTCTGAGAGGAGTAGGTACGGAAAAAGAAATAAGAGATGCCAAAAAAACTCTCGAAAAAGAACTAGGTTGTGAAATTAAATATTTCGCCTATCCCAAAGGAGTTTACAATGACAAGGTTTTGAAGGCTGTAAAATTGGCGGGATTTTCCGGGGCCTTTACGACCCATTGGGCTAGTCTTTCAAAGCAAACCGACCTTTTTAGAATACCAAGGATAGGTGTTGATAGAACTCACACAATTGCCCAATTTAGCGCATTTTTTACTAACTGGGCAAGAATCTATTCAAATGTAAAATGTTATTTCAAAGAAAGTATCGCAAAATGAACAAAAAATTTACAGTCACTGTTAGCATTCCTGCTCACAACGAAGAAGCAAATATTTTGTATTTACTCAGATCGATTTTGGTGCAAAGAGGCAATAATTTCGTGATCGAAAAGATTCTGATTGTTTGCGATGGGTGCACGGATAACACTGCTCAACTTGGAAGAAATATGGCAAGAAAGCATAAGAAAATCGAAGTTATAGAAGACGGTAAGCGGAAAGGGAAAATGGCAAGGCTTAATGAGATTTATAAAATGAACAAAAGCGATATTCTTATCACCTTGGATGCGGACATCATTGTGGCTGAAAACAATGCTTTTAAGAAGATAGTTTCGGTTTTTGAAGACCCGTCTCTCGCTATCGCGGTTTTTCACCAAGAACCGGTTGAGTCCGACTTTTTTATTGGAAAAATTTGCGCCGCTTCGGATAGACTTTGGATTGGGTCAAGAATTCATGTAAACGGTGGAGATAATATACACAATTTACAAGGTGCAGCCACTGCCTTAAGAAAGGAAGTGGTCCAAAGGATAAGATATCCATCGGGGTTGAATACTGATTCGGGTTATCTTTATATGTCCGCAAAAAAATTCGGAAAATTCAAATACGTTTATGATGCGAAAGTTTTATATCGGGCGCCTGAAACTTTATATGACTTTTGGTCTTTAGCAAGCAGAGCAATTTTCCACAGACGTAAATCTCTGATGAGGTATCTCGGAGGAGATATTAATAAAGAATACAAAATTCCAATAAAGTACAAAATTGCCGGAATGACAAAAATGTTTCTAAAAAGTCCTTTATATTTCTTACTAGCAATTATCTTTAACGCTCTTGTACGAATTTTTCCCAGAAAGGACAAGGCGGTTACATCTAAAACTTGGGAAATGGCCCAATCCGCAAAAAAGGCAATAATAAAGTGAGAAAAAGACCAACAGTGACAATCGGTATTCCTGCCTACAATGAAGAAGCAAATATAAAAACACTTCTTGAAAAGCTACTTGCCCAAAAGCAAAAAAACTTTCATCTTTTGGAAATTGTGGTTATTTCTGATGGAAGCACGGATAAAACTGTAAAAATAATAAAGTCTTTCCGAAACCCAAAAATTCGTTTTATTAACAGAAAAGAAAGATTAGGCCAGCAAATATGCCAGAATCAAATACTAAATCTTTTTAAAGGTCAAATATTGGTGATAATAGAGGCAGATACACTTCCCTTTAATGAGATAACAATTGGTGAATTAGTTAAACCATTTATTAACAATCGCTTGAAAAACCTGGGGATGACTGTAGGAACATCATTAAGCACAAATCCTGTAAACCTTTATCAAGAAATTATGAATCGTGGCGGTGAAATTAAAAGTAAGCTTTTTGATGAGTGGAGGGGCGGAGATAACTTATACTGTACTGGTGGACATGCAATGAAAGCACTTTCAAGAAGGTTTGCAAATTTTCTGGAATGGCCGAAAGATGTGCCTGAGGATTCTTATGTTTACCTCAGACTCAAGGAATTAGGTCTTAAGTTGGTTATACAAAGAAATGCAAAAGTCTATAAAAATAACGTCAACAACGTTATTGACAGAAGAAAACAAGCTAGAAAATTTTTAAGTGGAATCGAATCACTTAAAAATTATTTTCCAAAAGAAGTTGTAGACAAAGAATATAATCCTCCAACAAGCTTACTGCTGAAACACATTTTTCTGGCTTTTATAGATAAGCCTGTTTTAACCACCCTATGGCTTTTGGAGACATTACTAAATAGAATATCTTTCTTGACTACAAATAAAAAGAATTACAACCCATTATATTCTCCCTACGACTCTTCTAAGGAATTGAGATTAACATGTCCGAATGCATAAGTTAACTATTATGAAAAAATTAGAGATCTCATTTTTAGACTTTGATGATATTAGAAATCCGCTCCTTAATGCCGGACAGGCAAGGGCGACATATGAAGTGGCTAGGAGATTGGTTAAAAGGGGACATAAGGTTACCTCAATATGTTCAAGATATCCTGGTTATAAAGATCGAACAGAGGCTGGAGTTGTTTATAAACACATAGGACTAGGCAGTCGATTTATTAGACTAAATAATTTTTTCTATATATTTGCCTTGCCTTTTATGGTGAGAAAGTTATCTGGAGATATTGTAATTGAATGCTTCACTTCACCAATTTCGACCCTTTTTAGTCCACTTTTTACAAAAACTCCAGTAGTTGTTCTGCCCTCGATGTTTAACGCTAAAGAATTCTCCAAAAAATACCACTTACCCTTTCACTGGATTGAAAAGTTTGGCATGCGCTTTTATAAATACATAATGCCTTATTCGGACGTCGATAGTGCAAAGGCAAAATTTCTTAATCCCAACATAATTTATAAAATTATTCCCGAAGGCGTAGGTGAAGAATATTTCAAAATAAAACACAAAAAACCAAAACACATACTCTTTCTCGGTCGCTTTGATATCGCCCAAAAGGGAATCGATCTACTCCTTAAATCTTATTCAAAAGTAGCTGATAAAATCAATTACCCTCTTGTTATTGCCGGCCACGGATCAGATGAGTCTAAAATTAGGAACCTTATCGAGATGTTAGGCCTAAGTGAAAAGGTCAAAATGGTTGGTTCTGCCTATGGTGCTAAAAAACGAAGATTAATGTCAGAGGCTCTATTTGTTGCATTTCCTTCAAGACACGATGAAATGTGTCTTTGGACTTTGGAAGCGTTGGCTGGAAGTCTTCCGATCGTTTGTTTTGATTTGCCAGAATCGTCATGGTTGAACGATAAAGTTTCCCTGAAGACTGAACCTTTTGACATCACAAAATATTCGGAACTATTACTAGTAGCAACAGATTCAAAACTTAGTAAATATATGTCTAAAAAAGCAAGGAAATTTGCAAAAGGATATTCGTGGGATGAGTCGGTCGAAGAGTGTGGGTCATTTTTTAAAACAATTTTAAGACTAGAAAGATCCTCTTCAGAGGTTTTAAATTAACGTCGTTTAATTTTTTCCGGAAGACCTGCCAAATTATCGGTTTTCAGAAATTTCATTATTAATTATGAAAAGTAAAATAATAAAATTATCAATAGGTATTCCTGCTTACAACGAAGGAAATAATATTCAGAATATATTACTTGATGTCATTTCTCAGGAGCGAAGGGGCTGGAAGTTAGAGGAAATTCTTGTTTACTGCGATGGGAGCACAGATAATACTGTAAAACGTGCAAAAATGATTAAAAATAAGCTCATCAAGACAAGAGTTGGAAGAAGGAGAATGGGTAAAACTTTTAGACTTAAGCAAATTTTTAGGGAAATGAAAGGCGACATTTTATTACTGTTTGACGCAGACATTCGTTTAGCTAATTCCCAGGTTATAACAAATCTTGTTTTCCCCATGAGTAGTAACTCAAAAATTAGCTTGGTTGGGGGAAATTCCATGCCATATCCTCCCAGGTCTCTGTTTGAAAAAGCGGTGTACTCTACTTTTGAAGTCTTTTACGAATCAAGAAAGGTTTATAAAAATGGAAACAATGTCTTCGGTTGTACAGGATCGTGTATGGCGCTAAAGAGAGATTTTGCAAAATCAATATCATTTCCAAAAATAATAAACGAAGACGCATACATCTATTTTCAATGTAAGAAATTATCTTTGGGCTTTAGATATTGCGACGACGCAATCGTTTATTACAAACTTCCGAAAAGTGTTAAAGATTACTTAAGACAAGTTTTAAGATCTGAACCGAAAGTGGTTTCGATGGAATTAAAAAAGTATTTCGGGAATTTAGTCGAGGAAGAGCTGAAAAGACCAAAGATTTCCTATTTGAGAAGTATATTAAAGGAGTTCACAAGAAATCCTCTTGGCGTATCTTATGTCTCACTTTTAAACGTTTTTTGTAAACCTTTTTTCTCGGTAGTATTAAGAAACTATAAATTAGCTTGGTTTACGGCAGATTCAACGAAATAATATGAAGAAAATAATTGTTAACTTTTTATTTTTAGCGTTTTGTGCTTTTGTCTTGATACTTTCTTTGCGGGGAATCGGAGGGAACCCAACTTACGAGACACTCAACTCAAGCGATTTGAAGGAAGAAGGACCGCTCGAATTATCTCCCGAGAGGGGAAGATTTGCATTGACCTATTCAATTATCGAAGATAAATCCTTCCAATTTTCTTTACCGGTTGCAAAATTCGTTATTCCTGATTTAGGTTATCAGGACGGAAGATACGTATCTTTGTTCGATCCAGGCGTGTCGCTTCTTACGATTCCGGGATATATTATCGGAAAATATTTTGACGCATCACAAGTTGGGAGCTTTGCGATAATTGGTCTTTTTGCAATTGCAAATGCCCTTTTAGTCAGGTCGATTGCTAAAAAGCTGGGTGCAAATCCTATTGCTTCTTCACTAGCAGCATTAATCTTTCTTTTTGGGACTCCGGCCTTTGCTTATGCTGTCACTCTATATCAACATAATGTAACTGTTTTTTTGATGCTTTTAAGTGTTTATTTACTGCTCAAGTGGAAAGGGATATTGCCATTATTTTTTGTATGGTTTTTGGTCGTTGGCTCTCTAATAGTAGATTATCCAAACTTTTTCTTGTTTCTACCGATAGGCTTATATGCTCTTGGTAGAGTGTTTCCGATTGAGGATATAGGTAATACTATTAGATTAAATATTAAAATATTAGGTCTAGTTAGTTTTGTTACGATCCTAATACCAGTATCACTTTTTTTGTGGGTGCATAAAGTGTCTTACGGTAATCCACTGCAGTTAGCTGGAAACGTAAGGTCCGTAAAAGATTTTGATGAAAACGGCAATCCTTTATTTAGGGAAGATATCTTAAGAAGAGCGGGCCAAGAGGTGGTTGAAACTCCTGACTCTGGAGACAAAACCTCTATCGGGTTTTTCAAAACTCGAAATATGCTTAGTTCACTCTACATTCATTTAATTAGCAACGAAAGAGGGGTACTTTGGTTTACTCCGGTTATTTTAGTTGGAATCTTTGGAATAAGCTATCTTTATAAAAAGCGTCCGGGTTTTACTTCACTGTTACTGGCGCTGCTTGGTTCAAATGTTTTTCTTTATGCCATGTGGGGAGATTTTTGGGGAGGATGGGCTTTCGGATCTAGATATTTAATTCCTGCTTATGCTGTGATGTCGATATTTTTAGCAATAGCTTTGACAGAGTTTAAAAGAAAAATATTTTTCCTGATTATATTCTTGGTTTTGACTACCTATTCGGTTTCTGTAAATACGTTGGGTGCACTAACTACAAATAGAGTTCCACCGAAGGTTGAGGCGGTTGCTTTGGAAAAAGTATCTGGAAGAAAAGAACACTATACCTATTTGAGAAACTGGGAGTTTTTGATGGCAAATAAATCTAAATCTTTCATTTACCAAACTTTTGCGAATGATTATGTAACCGCTCCCCAATACTATTACATAGTTTCTTGTTCGATAATTTTTGTCATGAGCGGACAGATTGCCTATATGTATTTGAAAGCTAGAAAGGAATCCTAATATGAGAATGCCGAGTTTTATATTGAGTTTTAGTATTCAAAGGCAGACTTTGGCCAATATTCAGAATTGGTTTGAGAGGCATGCTTCCGCCTTGATTATTTTCGTATTAACTGCCGTTTCTGTTTTTTCTTTTGTCTATTATTACCTGAACGGACTTGGACTGGCTTATAACGACGCCAGATCCCATCTTGATATAGGACGAAGAGTTGTTGAAGGACTAAAGCCTGGACTTGCTCAGCTTGGTTCTGTCTGGCTTCCACTTCCTCACGTCCTGATGATCCCGACAATTTGGAGTGATTTTATGTGGCATTCGGGTTTATCGGGAAGTATAGTTTCGATGCTTTCATTTGTAGTTACAGGTTATCTTGTCTTTCTTTTTCTTAAAAAGATTGAGGTCGGACTTTTTGGAAGAATTTTTGGTGTATTTGTTTTTATGGCAAACACAAATATTCTTTATCTTCAATCAACAGCAATGACGGAACTTCTTTTGCTTGCGACTATGACGGCTGGAGTTTATTATCTAACTTCTTGGTTTAAAGACGAGAAAATTTTAGACATTATTAAGGCTTCTTTTTTCATTATGCTTTCAACTTTAGTTCGTTATGATGGTTGGTTTCTTCTTTTTGTCGCTTCGGTCTTGGTTGGAACTTATACATTGGTCAAAAAAGGATTTAAGGTTTTTGAAGGCACTTTAATTTTTTTCTTAACTTTGGGGGGAGTCGGTATTGCGCTTTGGTTCCTCTGGAATCTTATCATTTTTAAAGATCCTTTTTATTTTGTCTTTGGTCCGTTTTCGGCCCGTTACCAGCAGCTTCAGCTTGAAAGTGCAGGAAATCTCCCAACAAAAGGAAATATTTTTTTATCTTTTCAGATTTATCTCTATGCCCTTTTTTATAATTCCTATACATTAATTCCTATCCTGGGTTTAGTTGGAGTGGTTTTGCTTCTTTTAGATAAAAAGGTGAAGGGATCGGTCCGTTTGGCGTGTATAGCCCTTCTTGCTCCTTTAGTTTTTAATGTGCTGGCATTGGTTTTAGGACACTCGGTTCTTTTTATTCAGGGAATATCCGGAAACACCTGGTTTAACGTACGATACGGTTCAATGCTTGCTCCTTCAATTGCTATCTTTATGGGTTATTTAGTCCAAAGGTTGAAATCCCTTAGAATAGTCATTGTAGGTTTGACCTCTTTCGTTCTTTTTTTTGCCTTCGCAAACTTTGATGCTGTAACGATTGACGATGCACGGGTGGGGTCAAGCCAAAAGAATGTATCCGAAGTTTCGGATTGGTTAAAAGAAAACACGATTGGAAAACAAGGGTTTATTTTAATTTCAGCCGCGTCGCATGATGCGATTATTTTTTCTTCGGGCCTCTCAATGAAGAGGTTCATTCACGAGGGAACGGGTGCGTATTGGGAATCTGGGTTAGCCTCACCAGATAGGTGGGCGCGTTGGATAGTTATGCGATCGCATGACGATAATGATTTGGTTTGGAAATCTGTAAGTAGAAACAGCGGATTTGAAAAATACAGATTGGTTGAAAGTTATCCTTTTGCTGATATATATGAATTAGACGAGGCTTTCTTATCTACCCTTAATACAAAACCTGTTTTTGGAAAACAAAAATGACCATACGATCTAAATTTTTAGTAACAATTTTTATATTTGTTTCTATCTTGGGGATTCTCTATTTGACAATCTCAGATAAAGACATTTCTAGCAAGTTGGATACTAAAAAAAGGAGTTGGGAAATTAAGTCTATCGACACTGTTAAATATTCGAGGGATTTGGCCAGAGAGAAGTTGAAAGATACTTCATTTGATCAAACAATTGATGATCAAGTCAGGCTTATTTCAGGAACTGGTGCAACTCACTTGGCAGTTGGTACGCCTTATGATAAGGAATTTTTACCGTTTTTAAAGCGATGGATCACTGCTGCAAGAAAATACAATTTGAAAGTTTGGTTCAGGGGAAACTTATCGGGATGGGAGGGCTGGTTTAACTATAAGAAAATATCAAGGGATGAACACACTAAAATGATTCAGGAATTTATACTCACGAATGGGGAGCTTTTTGAAAATGGTGACGTTTTTAGTGCTTGTACAGAGTGTGAAAATGGGGGCCCAGGAGATCCTAGAAAAACAGATGATGTAAACAACTTTCGGTCATTCTTAATTGAAGAATATAAAGTTACCTCCAAATCTTTCAGAAGAATTGGAAAGAATGTCCGATCAAACTTTATGCCAATGAACGGTGATGTTGTAAAACTTGTTATGAATAAAGAAACGACAAAGCTTCTAGGCGGAATTGTTGTCATTGACCACTATGTTAAAGATTCTAAGCAGTTGTTGAAGGATATTAACGATATTTCAGAAAGAAGTGGTGGAAGAGTAGTTTTAGGAGAGTTTGGCGCGCCAATTTTAGATATCCACGGAAATATGAACGAGGTAACTCAAGCTGAATGGGTGAAGAAAACGCTAACTATGATTTCTAAATCAGAAAGTCTTATTGGTGTAAATTACTGGACTAGTTTTGGGGGTAGTACGAGACTTTGGGAAAATGATGGGAGACCCCGGGAAGCAGCGAATGTTATATCAGATTATTTTCACAAACTTGATTTGACCACCCTATAATGTTATGATTATTCATTATGAGTTCAAAGCTAAAAGTATTGTTTATTATTCTCGTGCTCTTTGGCTTTTTCTGTAGTTCAAGATTCCCAGTAGATGCACAAACAGTTCCAAGTTTTCCTGCTTGCTCCAATCCTCAAGGGAGTTTAATAGTTTCCTATAATAATGGGACGCACGGAATAGTCGGAGATACCAAGATTTATTCCGGAAGCGATTCGGTATATTCGGTAACAGATACGACTTTAATTCAGTGTTTTTGTGCAGAGGATGGATCTGGAATTCAAACTAACTGGTGGAAAATAAGTTCGTTAAGTCAGGAAGAAATCGACACTCTTAATAATTTAGGCTGGGTATTTGTTCCGAGTGGTATGCCATGGGGACTAGTAGACGAACCTTACATGGCTAAAAACAGTGAATATGCTTGCCGTGGAGGGTCCTCAACTAGTTCGTCTGGAAATTCTGGTGGGCAGGTTCTGGCTTTAGCTGCCTCGAATTCAAATGTTCTTGCCTCAACGGGGGGTAGCATATACTTGTTGTTTGTTTTTCTTGCAGGACTAATTTTTTTGGGATTAGGGATATTCCTTCGTAAATTCAAAAGACCGGTCTATTAAATCCTTCATGACTAGATTAATTTCCAACTTATTGATGATTGTTGGGTCGTCGTTTTTGATTATTTCAGCCTTCTTTCTTTGGGAAAGAGTAAATCCTGAAAGATTAAAATTTGAAAATGTTGAAGAGTTTTTAAATAACGGCGGACAAGAAAAAAGTATAAGGCCGGTTTTTCTTGAAATAAAAGATTTAAAAATTAACCTTCCTATTTATGAAGCAGAGATTATAAAAGGAAGATGGCAGGCAACGACAAAAGGGATTTCATATCTTTCTTCTTCAGGAATACCGGGAGAAGTTGGGAATAGTATTTTATATAGCCACAATTGGTCAAGCTTATTGGGGCCGCTTACCAAAGCAAAGCCAGGACAGAAAATTATCATTACTTTCGACAATGGTAGGAAAGAAAAGTTTGTAGTTGAACACACTCAAGAGGTTGGTCCCGATAATACCGAAATCTTAAGTCAAACCGAAGATTCTCGGCTCACACTTTATACTTGTAGCGGCTTTTTAGATACAAAAAGATTTGTTGTTAGCGCTTTTCCAGTAAAAGATCAGGACGAAACTTTCTAGTTTTTTCAAGGGATTTTTTGAGTCTCCATTTCTCAATTTCTTTGTGGTTTCCGGAAAGAAGAACTTCTGGCACCTTCCAACCTTTAAAATTTTCCGGTCTTGTATAGAGGGGAGATCCTAACAATCGTGGGACACCAGT
>MGGC01000026.1:30403-42624 GCA_001792215.1 Candidatus Woesebacteria bacterium RIFCSPHIGHO2_01_FULL_38_10 | reverse complement strand
GCCTATGACTTCAGGGATTAGCCTAACGACGGCGTCGACAACAACCATTGCTGGAATCTCTCCGCCAGTCAAAACATAATCTCCAATCGAGACTTCTGCGTCTATTAGGTGTTCTTTTACTCTTTGGTCAATCCCTTTATAATGCCCAGCGATTAATATAAGGTGGTCATATTTTGAAAGTTTTTCCGCTTCTTTTTGGTTGAAAGTTTTACCAGCAGCATCTAAAAGAATAACTTTTAATTTTTCACTTTTAACTTTTAACTTGAGCGCCTTCAAGGCGCGATAAATTGGTTCAACCATCAAAACCATACCTGGTCCACCTCCAAATGGTCTATCATCAACCATTTTGTGTTTGTCTTTTGCCCAACCTCTTAAGTCGTGAACATTTATTTCAACTAAACTTTTTTCCCGAGCCCGCTTAAGGATCGATTCATCAAACGGCCCCTTAAACATTTCTGGAAAAAGTGTCAAAATATCAACTTTCATAGTGTTTCATAATGGACTTTTGATCCTTTTGAGCTTTGGATTGGTTACTTTAGTATATACCTGTGTAGTTCTAATATTGGAATGACCCAAAAGTTCTTGAACATATCTGACATCGATACCATTTTCTAAAAGATGGGTGGCAAAAGAGTGGCGGAGTGAATGAAAAGTTGCTGGCTTTTTAACTCCGGCTTTCTTCAGGACATTTGAAAATACTTTTTGTGCTGTTCTTGTTGTCAACTTGCCGCCGCGCTCGCTTTCAAAAACAAAGTCGTTTGGGTTTTTCCCTGCAATTAAATTCTGGATATCAGTTTTTAACTTTTCAGAAATAACCGTAATTCGATCTTTCCCACCTTTAGCTTGTTTAAGATGAATTATGAGTTCATCAAGATCAACATCTTTAACTTTTAAATTGATTACTTCGCTAACTCTAAGTCCTGCCCCATAGGTAAGAGCGATGAGAAGTTTATGTTTTGGGTTTATAGTTTTGTCCAGAAGTTTTTTGATTTCTTTTCTGGATAGTACGACTGGAAGTTTACTTACCCTTTTTGCATAAGGAAGATTAAATCTAAAAGGAGTTAAGTAAATTTTTTCAAAAACAAGTTTGAGTGTGGCGTGGAATAAATTGATGGTATAAGGAGAATAATTTTTCTGGTGTAATTTGTTTAGGAAATTTTTGAATTCTTGTTCACTAATCTCATCTAGCGGTTTTTTAAAATTAGAGTATAAAGCTTTGGCACAATTTGTATAAGCCTTAATTGTTCTACGGCTGTAGTTTCTAAGACTCATGTATTCATCAAGTTTGCGTAATAGCATAAGTTTTTGTAGAATAGGATGAAAGTAATTCTAAAAGATAAAGACTATAAAATCAACTATAGAGTGTTTATCTGAATAACAATTCGTATAAACTTTAGTTATCAGAAATAGAAAACACTTTATTTGATTAAAGGAGTTCGCAATTTACTTTTACCAACTTGCTTTTTTTAGGCAGAGGTGATAATATAGGCTTTAAATATGAACGAACTTGATCCATCGCAAACTGGTGCTTCGGATACACCGGAAGACAAGGGGCAACCAAGACGAGTAATTAGGCTCTCCGGTTTTTTTGCAGATTCAGAAGGTGGTTTACATAGAGGTGCTCCTACTTGGGTTTATGACGAAGAAGGTAATGAAATTCCTGTGCTTAGAGAACATAACTCTGGCGAGATATTCCCCAGAGAAGTAGCTCCACCCGAAACTGGGAGTACTCCTACTGAAGGGTAAATAGCGAACAGTTATTTATAAATTGTTTTCTACTTCTTCGCTTCGCTTCGACCACATTGCATTTTCGCTCGTACCTCGCTCAGGTCCGATAACAGCGTATATCTGGCTCGGCTCTTGCAGAGCCTCGGCTCATATTGGGCAATTTTGTAGTAAAATAAGATTGTAAAATTGCCCAACATCAGTTATACGTAAACGTTAGGCGAAATTCAAAAAATATTTTTCATAAAATAATAATAAATGAAAGCAATTATAATCGGTACATCACTTTCTGGAAAAACAACAATAATACGTTATCTACGCAAAAATACCGACTATAATATAAGAGAGATTGATGAAGAGTTGACAAAAATCAATGATGGTGCTTTTCCAGAAAATACTAAAAGGAAGTATAATGTATTAGCACCAAAAATAATCAAGCAAATCTTAAAATCTGAAAACATACTCTTCTTTACTAATACTGACTATTTCTCTGATCAAGATCTAATTGATGCCAGGAATCTTGATTTTAAGATTATTCAACTCAATTTGAGCCTAGATGAATTGAGAAAAAGAAACGAGCACCGGATGAAAAACGAAGGATATGGAAATATGAGTAAGTGGCTTAATGGTATGAATGAATATCAAGAGCGCATTTTCAGTAAGGGCTTGGTAGATAAAAGGATCAACGCAATTCAACCCACACCTAAAATAGTTGAGGAATTGCTTGATTATTTTTCTGAATAAGGGTTTATAAAAAATATTTTTGAACTCAAGGGGGCGCTGCGCTTTCGCTCTACCTCGTTCACCCTCGCCTAACACAGTATATACGGTTCGCTCGTTGCAAAGACTTTCCACCCAGAAAGTGGAATGTGCCTATACCTAGGGATTACACATAATTTTTCGAATAATTGTTATATAATTCACTTAATGAAATTTGAAGAAAGTGAATTTAGTGAGAAATTGAAGGTATCTGCAACAAAAGCTGCAACAAATATTTTATCTTTCCAAGAAGCAATTGAGATGGGTGAATATGATCCATCATACTTGGCAAATTATCCTGAATGGCATCAATTTCCAAGGCATACCCAATTTCAATATATTAGAAAAGCACTTGATAATCGAAGAAAGCAGCTTCTTACTCAATGGGCAGAGGTGAATAATGTTTTGGATTTTAATCTTAAACCAGAGGTGCAAAAAGCGGCACAAAATATTAAAATCCAACTTGATAGACTAGAACGCGACAGAGAGAAACTTTATCTTGAATATTCGAGTTGATTACCGCTTTAAATAACCTGACTCCTTGCTAGAAGTCATTTATTGTTTTCTTATATACTAATTGTATGCAGAATCTTCCCGTTTTATTCGTTGTATTTTTAAAGTTTCTTATTCCGACCTTTCTTTTAAAATTTCCCTTTTATGCTTCTTGGTCGAATTATTTTTTGGATGTTGTAGATGGTGACATTCTACGGTCATTGGGAATGGGTGAGTACCCCTACCAAATGATTGATAAACTTGCTGACTTTTACTCCTACTTTTTCATGATGTTTTTAGGACTTCGTTTTAGAATCAAAAATACAGTGGTAATACTATTTATATATAGGGCTGTCGGCCAAATATTGTTTTTCTTGACACGAAATGAGCTTGTGTTTTTTTATTTTCAGAACTTTTTGGAGCCTTTGATAATGACTTATACGCTTCTTCTTTTCAAATTGAAATCAGAGAAAAAGGCTTATAAGACTTACAAAAACTACCTCAAGTTGATTTGGGGTATAATATTTGCTTACAAAATTTGGAATGAATGGACTCTTCATTTCGCCAATGTCGATTTGTCCAAAAAGTTTTTAGGATTTACGGGAGGTGAATAGATGTATCAAATTCGAAGAATAAAAAAGTTTCCCGATTTAGAGTGCGCTTTTTCTACTGTCTCTGATGGAAACATGAGTTTTAAATTTGGTGATAAAAAGAAGGTAATAAAAAATAGAGAAGAGTTTTTAAAAAAGTTCTGGAACTTATCCACTCGGGATGGAGGAATACTGATCTTAATATTTCCGGAAAAGCAGTAAAAAGTTTAAGTAAACAGTATAAGTCTAAGCCGGAAAACCTGGTTTGTTATTTTGGTCCGTCTGTCAAAAAAAGACTCTTATATTAAAGAGAATCCTGAGCAAAAGTTTGATCCAAAATGGTTGCCGTATTTAGAAAAGAAGAGAAATAATTTGTATGCAATTGATATAGTTTCATTTAATAAAGACCAACTCATTCAAGCCGGAACAAAAGAGGAGAACATTATTATAAGTAAAATTGATACTGCTAAAGACAAAAGATTTTTTTCCCATTATCGCGATTCAAAAACCGAAAAAGGAGACGTAGGTAGATTTGCTTGTCTGGTTGGTCTCAAGTCAAAATAATGAAATAGATGTCTGGAACTTGTGTAATATAGAAATTCTGATATGATTTAGAGCTGTTGATCGACTAATGGAAAAGAAAAAGAAAAACATTTTTGGAAGAATTTTGGGCAAAAAAAAGCTTTTATCTTTATTATTCATAATCACCTTGATTGGTTTTGGTGTTTGGAAATTTGCGTTTTCAGGGAAGGAAGAAAAAATTGAATCAACCCAGATTAAAAAAGGTAGCGTATTACAGGAGCTGGTTCTTTCCGGAGAGATTGATGCCGACGAATACGTCAAGTTTACTTTTCCAACATCAGGAAAAATTGCCTGGGTTGGAGTAAAAGAGGGGGATTGGGCTAAAGAGGGTCAGGCTCTTTCAAAGCTAGATACAATTTATCTAAACGCCGCATATCAGAGGGCAAGGGCTGATCTTCGATCGGCGGAAGCCACAGTTCAAAAGATTCACGATGATGTTAAAAACCATAACTCTGATGAGACTTTTACTCAAAAAGAGGTAAGGACAGTAGCTGAAGTTGCCAAAGATAAAGCTTACGAAGCGCTGATTCAGGCTCTCGATAACTTGAAAAATTCAACTTTGATTTCTCCTTTTAGTGGTTTAGTGACGTATGTAGCTCATCCTTTTTCAGGAGTCAACGTTATTTATACAGAAACTCAGTTCGAGATTATTAATCCAAAGACTTTATATTTTGATGTTTCGGCTGATCAGAGTGAGGTAGTTGATTTATTATTAGGTCAAAATGTGGTAATTGTTTTGGATTCATTGCCTGATGAAAAACTAGAAGGGGAGATTGATTTTATAAGTTATACTCCAAAGGCAGGTGAGACAGGCACAGTTTACAAAATAAAAGTTAAATTCTTGAAAGACAATTTCGATACAAATAGATATAGGATTGGTATGAATGGTGATGCGAAATTTATTCTCAGACAGAAGGATGATGTTTTATACGTTCCTCCTAAGTTTATAAAGTTCGATAGCAAGGGAAAGTTTCTTCGCTTAGGAAAAAAGAATAATAAGGTTTATATTGAAACCGGGGTGGAAGGTGAAGAAAGAGTTGAAGTTATCGGGAATATTTCGGAAGGACAGACCGTCTTTGATTAAAATTATGATTAGGCTTCAGGATGTTTGCAAATCCTACTTTTTGGGTGATGAAGAGGTAAAAGCGGTGCGTGGAATCAACTTAGAGATAAAAGATAAAGAATACGTCAGCATTTTGGGTTCTTCAGGTAGTGGTAAATCTACCTTAATGTATCTGATCGGACTTTTAGAACATCCCAGCAGCGGGAAAATTTTTATGGATGGTAAGAATGTTTCAAAACTTTCCGATAAAGAATTATCAAAAATTAGAAATAGGGCAGTGGGATTTATCTTCCAGTCCTTTAATTTGCTTAACAGATTTACCGTCTATGAAAATATTTTACTTCCGACAAAATATGCAAAAGAAAGCCTTGATTTTAACTTTCGAGATAGGGCGAGTGAACTGCTTAACAAGTTTGGAATATGGGATAGAAGAAATTTTTTTCCTAATAAGATTTCAGGTGGTCAACAGCAGAGAGTAGCAATTGCCAGGGCTCTTATGATGAAGCCAAAGATTGTACTTGCCGACGAACCAACAGGAAATTTAGATACAAAAACAGGTAATGAAATATTGGGCATTTTAGAAAATTTAAATAAAGAGTTTAATGTGACAGTTATATTGGTAACTCACGAAAAGGATGTCGCTAAAAGGACAAGAAGAAAAATATATATAAAAGATGGCCAAATCGTAGAAAAGTATTTGTAATTAATTTAGGGGGAACAAGCGCTACCCATGTTTCATATATGCCATTTTCTAATAACCCAAATTAAAGTATTTTGGGTATAAAAGCTATGAAACTTCAAAACGGATATGTTCATTTAATAAAATCAGCTATTGAGGATTTTAAAAGAAGTAAGGTAAGGACGTTTTTAACATCTTTGGGCATAACGATTGGGGTCTTGTCTGTCATACTTTTAATAGCCTTGGGCTTAGGACTCAAAAACTACATAAAAGAGCAGTTTGAGAGTTTGGGAGCTAACTTAATAATTATTTTTCCGGGAAATATTTCTTCAAGTGAAGAAGGTGGAGGAATCGGAAACTTCGGTGCCGGTTTTGCAGGCGGGGCAAAATTTGATGAAAAAGATTTGGAAAGTTTGTCAAGAATTAATGAAGCAGATTATATAGTCCCCTTATTTATGAAAAGCAGTGTCGTTGAATCAGATGGTGAGCGAGAATTGGGTTATGTGATGGGGACAAACGAAGAGTTATTTAAAATATTAAGTTTGGAAATATTGGCTGGTGAATTTTTTTTGAAAGGAGATGTTTCGGGGAGGACTAAAAAGGGAGTTTTGGGTTATAACTTAGCCGATGGGCTTTATAGTGCTCCAGGAGACGCAATTGGTAAAACAGTTCGAATTGGTGATCAAAGATTCAAGGTTATTGGGGTAGCCAAAAAGAAGGGCGATCGGGAACAAGATAATGCGGTGATTATCCCTTATAGAACTACATTTGGGACGTTAAATCCAGATAAAACCTTTTTTACTATTTATCTTGGCACTACCGATGAAGATAGTGTTGAAGAAGTAAAAAAACAGGCTGAAGAGATTTTATTGAAAAGGTATAAGGAAGATGATTTTACGGTTACAGAACAAACTGAGATTTTATCGACTGTCAATCAGATATTTACAATAGTAAACGGCGTTTTAGTTGCAATTGGTTCTATTTCACTTATTGTCGGAGGAATCGGGATAATGAATATTATGTATGCAACTGTTACTGAAAGGACAAAGGAGGTCGGAATTAGGCGTGCTGTTGGAGCCACCCAAAACGATATTTTAATGCAGTTTCTAACAGAATCTGTGCTTCTTTCTCTTTCTGGCGGAATTTTAGGCTTGATTTTTGCTTTTCTGATTGTTCTTGGAGTCAGACAGTTTTTCCCTGCTTCAATTAATCTTCTTGCCGTGGCTATAACTTTTATGGTTTCTTCGGCAATCGGGATTTTTTTCGGAGTTTTCCCAGCCAGAAGAGCTGCCAAACTTTCCCCAATCGAGGCTATTCGCTATGAATAGTCTTAAGGAATTTGACTAACGTAAAACTAAAACAACTAAAACAGATCTTTGATTTTAATAAAACCTGAAAATAAACAACGATTTTTACTTAATTAATATATATTAATTAATTATTTAAAACTCACTTTTAATCTCTCTAATCATTTGCTCTCTAAAAATATTTCTTTTAAATCGTTCAGGCGATTTTAAAGAGCCTTTGGTGGGAATATCTAATAGACCTTCAATTTCTTTCCAAATTATCTGTGCTGCCTGTTTTCTCAAAATATCTTCTATAACAGGAAACAAACCTTTTCCTTCGTATTTTACTTTCAAACTCATCTTGGCAATTGTAGGCGGGCTGATTTTAAGAATTTGTCTGATACTTTGATAATCGTGACCTTTGGCAAGTAAGACTACGAGTGCGAGTCGTTTCGCGTACATAATCTTTTCTGTTGGGGAGAAAAAGTCATTAATAAAAGCTTCCAATTTTTTCTTATCTTTTAAATCGGCTAAAGTTCCTATGAATATATCAAATATTCTTTCCCAAACATCAGGTCTTAAAGGTATTCTAGAAATTTTAGTCATACTTAATTAATATATATTATTTAAGTGGAAAGCAATATGGAGATGGATTTTATTTCAAGCATTTGCGAATACCCAGCTTAGCTGGGATACCTGTCTGCGCAGGTAGACCTGTCTGCGGAACTTGTGTCATCTAGAAATCAATCACAGATCCCTTACTTTAACCGGCAAAGAAGTGCCCAGTAGTTACCTTTGCACTGAGTAGTTGTTTTCTTTCTGATTTATCTGTTACGATTAGGTGATGGAAAAGGTAGTAATAGTAATGCCCACTTTTAACGAGGCTGAAAATATTGGTCCGATGATCGAAGAATTAGTGGGTAAAGAGTTTGCCAAAATTACTAATGCCGATATGCATCTTCTTGTAGTTGACGCAAATTCTCCTGATGGAACCGCTAAGGTTGTTCAGGAAAAGCAAAGAAAATTCAAAAGATTACATCTTCTAGTCAAAAAAAAGGCAGGATTGGGTGCAGATTATATAGCCGGATTCAAATACGCTATGAGTAAGTTGAAAGCAGATGCGGTTATGGAAATGGATGCTGACGGTCAACACCCACCAAGATTTGTTAAACCAATGGTCGAGGCATATCTTAATGGAGCAGATTATGTAATTGGATCGCGTTATATTACTGGGGGATCGATTCCAAAAGAATGGGCATTTTTTAGAAAATTCGTAAGTTTTACCGGCAATCTTTTTATCCGTCTGGTTCTTTTAAAACCTAGGCTTCATGATCTGACTACTGGTTTTCGTTTGACCAAGGTTAAGGGAGTGCTGGATCAGATTGACCTGGATAGCATTATGGAGCCTAAGCGTTTTGCTTACAAGGTTGATTTACTTTATCAAAGTGTTAAAAACGCAAAGAATGTTAAAGAAGTTCCTTTGGAATTTGTACCCCGGACTAAGGAAAAATCAAAGTTTGATACTAGAGAAATGATTTCTACTTTTAAAGTAGCAATTATTTTAGGAATAAAAGATAAAGCAAAATTTTTAAAATTTGCTACAGTAGGATTTATTGGGTATTTAGTCAACGCATCAACCTTATTGCTTTTTACGAAAAGGCAGTTTCCGGGTCCTTTGGCTTGGGGTTTTTCAACTGAGCTAGCAATTATTAATAATTTTATTTTTAACAATATTTGGACGTTTAAGTCAGAGAAAATCACTGGTTTGCAAAAACTTATGTATAAATTTTTGCAATTCAATATGACTTCGGCAGGAGCTTTGGTTATTCAAATTGTTTTTGGAAGTCTTTCCGATATTCTTTTTGGTGTAGCCTATCGCCAACTTGCACTTCCATTTATAATACTTTTCCTTGTTCTTCCCTATAACTACTTTATGTACAATATGGTAATTTGGAAGAGCTGGAAACTTCGAGGAGCAAAGAAAATTAATAACCCTATACCCTAAAAATATGACTTTTCCAAAGGGTTCAGAATACGAGTTTAATAAATGGTTAGTTTCCGAGTATTTAAAATGTGGGTCTGTTGATGAGGTTTTCAAGATTCACAGGTATGGAATTCCGGTTTCCTACGCAAATTATCAAAGGATTTTGGATAGATGGAACATTGTCAAGGCTGCTGGTCCGAATAATAAATTAACAGAAGCCTTAGAATTTTTGTCGCACTTGGCGGAACATAATATTCCTTTTGAGAAACTTTACACAAAAATGCCACCCAGTTTTCGAACCTCTGCCGCCACTCTCTATCGGGTACTTTCGTATATTAAGGAAGGAGTAACGCGAAGAGTGGGGACAGGGCTAATGATAACTCCTTGGAATAGTCAGGAGAAAATTTTAGTTGGGAAGGATGTCTCAACGCCAAGAATTGAACTTGGTAAGCCCTTCGGATCAATAACCATTCCCATGGGATTTTCGAGAAAAAGGGATTCAAGAGAAATGGCAATTTTACGAATTTTGCAGCAGGAGGTATTTACCGATTACGTAGTTAATGGAAAAACGCCAGATATTATTCCAGTTAGACCAAAGCCTTTTATGTTTTTGGATATAGTTGACGTTAGGGTTGAGGTATTTTGGATAAAATTACCCAAAATATATTCGAAAATGAAATGTTTCTCAAGTTATAAGTTGCAGGATTTTAAATTCATGGGAATTCAGAAAATGATGGAAAATAAGGATAATTTTAGAATTGGTATGAAAGATGTAGCAAAAGGTTATAATAAATACATTCAGCTTTTAGGGCGAAATATAGCCACAAATCCCCTCTTTTGTAAATCAGATCTCAACTTTCTCCTGACTGAGGCAATTAAGTTGTAGGCCAAGACTTTGGTTGCGGATTAGTTGTCCTTCCTTTTCCAACTGTGCCAATTTTGACAGGGGGAGGACAATCAGGACAGACTTCTCTTACAGGAAAATGAAGCGTTCCACAAATACCACAATTACTGCCTTCTAGTCTAGTTGCTTTTATACGCCAAATTCTTGCAGGTGAAATATCTGGGGTCATGTATTTAAAGATACTGGGTTATACCTCTCAAAATCTCTCAGGTTCACAAGTTTCGCACTTCCCTTAATAACCACCACGGAGGTGGTTTAAGCCTTGTCTTACGCAGGTAGACCTGTCTGCGAAACTTGTGAGGATTTAAGTTTTAGGAATAATTTTTCCAATCGTTGGGGGATATTTTCGTACAACAGTCGTGGAAAGCGAACTAACTTAACAGAGTTAAAGAAGCGGTGCCCAGTCAGAGACGGGCATTACATTTTGGGAAATGTAGGCGAGTGAAAAAAGATAGATTGGTAGAAGAAGGATAAAGATTGCAATTTTAAATTCTTTTGAAACGACTTCTTTTGAGAAAGCGGCAAATAAGAATGGAACAATCGGAAGAGTGTATCTTATTAAGTCTCTGTGAGAAACAAAAAGGACTGATGCAAAAAATATTCCTACAAACCAAGCTAATTCGTATTCTTTATTTTTGGTAAGCTTCATGAAACCTAATGCTCCCAAAAGGTAAACAAAAATAACTTCCTCAAGCCAAAACGTTCCAACCCAGGCTTGACTGAAATTAAATATCTGGAAAGGCGGAAAGAAAAGATGAATATTGTCACCTGAATGGAAGTAGGCAAGAAAATCATTCAGTTGAAGTTTATAAAGAATAGATAACCCTAAAAAAGATAGAGGAATTAAAAAGATTGAAAAATAATTATTTAAGTCGCTGCGGTTAAAGCATTTTGAGAGTGAGGTGGTTGCGGCTTTTTTAAATTTGGGAAAAGTAAAGTAAAGGAAATATGCGATAAATAACAAAATTCCGGGAGATTTAGTTAATTGAGCTAAACTTCCCCAGATTCCTGCTTTGAGATATTTTTTATGTTTAAAATAATAAACTGAAGCGATGATTTCGGCGATAAATAGAGGTTCAGGTGACCCTACTGAACGGACAATCAGCCAGCGTGCGGGAAAAATGGAAAAGATAAGGATTATCCAAAGAACTTCTTTTTGGGGTACATAATCTTTTATGAATTTGCGGAAGAAGTAAGTTGCGAGGATTGATGAAGTAAGGGTTACCCCGAGCATTGCATAGGGAAAACCTATTATTCCGCCAAAAAGTCTTATTAGGAGCGGAAACAAAGGGAAGTGGGCAGCATAATATTGGGTAGGTAAGTTAAATGCAAAATTTCCAACTAATTCAGGATTATAGAAAGTTTTGGCAACAACAATAAATAGAGGTCCGTCATAGTTGGCCACGATTGTCGCCATACCCTCTTGCGGAAGTGGTATTTTCCAGAACGTTGTCAGACGGAGAAAAAATGGTAGCCAAATAAGAAAGGAAGGTAGAAGACTAAAAGTTAAAATTGGTAAAATGCCTCTTAATTTTTTCCCCATTTGGAAAAATGATATAACGACTGGAAGTTTCTTACAAGAAGATTAGTTATTACTAACTTTTTTGTAGAAGATATTTCCATATTCATGTTAGAATTTGAGCATGAAGAAAAAGATAAAGGAAATTTCGGTTTTTTTCCCAGCATATGATGAAGAGGAAAATATTGAGAAAACAGTTCGGGATGCTAAGAAAATATTGAGGAAAATTGCCAAGAAGTGGGAAATTATTATTGTAAACGACGGCTCAAAGGATAAAACCCCTGAGATTGGCAAGAGGTTAACTGAGGAGGATAAGAGAGTTAAACTTATAAATCATTCTTTTAACAAGGGATACGGCGAGGCTTTAAGGAGCGGTCTTTATGCAGCGAAATATTCTTGGATCGCAACAACCGATGCTGATGGGCAGTTTGATTTTTCAGAAATTAATAAATTATTTGAAAAGACCGATGAAGCCCAAGTGGTGATAGGATATAGGCTTGACCGGAAAGATTCGCTGCTTAGGAAGTTATTTGGCTGGGGCTGGACATTCTTGGTCAATATTCTTCTTAAGATAAATGTTTCTGATGTTGACTGCTCTTTTAAACTAGTCAAAAAAGAGGTTATTGATAAGATTCCAC
>MGGC01000026.1:30165-30377 GCA_001792215.1 Candidatus Woesebacteria bacterium RIFCSPHIGHO2_01_FULL_38_10 | reverse complement strand
TGGGATACATCATTTTCCTCGGAAACACGGACATCAGACTGGTGTAGATTTTGAGGTAATTTTTAAAAGTTTTAGCGACTTACTTAAATTATGGAAAAAGTTAAGATAGTCATTAGTCATCAATTATCGGTTATTCGTAGGTGGATTTTTAATAACAGGAAAGAGTTTTATCTTCTAATTTTAATTTTATTACTAGGAGCGTTCTTACGACT
>MGGC01000026.1:0-30150 GCA_001792215.1 Candidatus Woesebacteria bacterium RIFCSPHIGHO2_01_FULL_38_10 | reverse complement strand
TTATATGACATTTCTTGGGGATGAGGGGAGGGATGCAATCATTGTTCGAAGACTTCTTGTTGATTTTGATCCGATTTTAATCGGGCCGAGGACTTCGATAGGGGATATGTACTTGGGACCTCTTTATTACTATATGATGGCGCCTGCGTTACTTTTGGCAGGATTTAATCCGGTAGGCCCTGCAATAATGGTTGCACTTCTTGGTGCTGTAACAATATTTCTTGTTTGGTATGTTGCACGCTTGTGGTTTGGAGATAACTTTAATACTTCCAAACTTCCGAAAAGGGTACCATGTGTCGGAGCATTAATTGCAGCCTTTTTATATTCTATTTCGCCGGTTGTAATTACTTACTCAAAATCGTCCTGGAATCCAAACATAATGCCTTTTTTTGCATTGCTTTCGATACTTGGAATTTGGAAGGTATGGTTTAGGCAAGAATTTAAATGGTTAATTGTTGTTGGAGTTTCAATGGCGTTTGTGCTCCAGTCTCATTATTTAGGACTTCTTTTACTGCCAACACTTGGTATTTTTTGGACGCTTACGTTATTTGAAATCCGAAATACGAAATCTGAGACAGGGAAATTAATTAAATATTCTTTTCTTGCTGTTGTTTTTTTTGCATTTCTCATGTCGCCTTTGGTAATCTTCGATGCTCGACACTATTGGCGCAACTTTAATTCAATGAAGCTATTTTTTACTGAGCGTCAGTCCACGATCTCATTAAAAGCTTGGAGAGGGTTTCCAAATACATGGCCAATTTTTAAGGATAGTTTTGTTACAAGAATTGTTTCTGGAAAGCATTTAATAATTGGTAAATATACTGCCTTGGTTTTACTCCTTACAGCAATTTGTTTTATAGGTATTAAACTCAAAAAAATATTCTCAATTTTGGCCAATCTGAATATCAAAAACATAAAGAATGAAGAGGCAAGATTTATTTCGGGATTCATAATTCTCGTTTTTTGGATTTTTATTGGGATTTTAGGAATGAGTGTTTATAAACAGCATATTTATGATCATTATTTTGGCTTTTTATTTCCCGCTCCCTTTCTTTTGATTGCTGGTCTGTCGCAGATTGTTTATACGAAATTTGCTGACGGTGCAAAAATTCTATTAACAGCAGGCATAATACTACTTTCAGTTGCGAATATTATTAATACACCGATAAGATATGAACCCAATTATCAGATGCAGAGGGCAATTAATGTTTCTGATTTGATTCGAGAAAAAGCGATGGGTAAGATGTTTAACTTAGCTGTGATTGCTGAAAGGAATTATGAGGATGGGTATCAATATTTTTTAGAGAAGGAAGAGGCGAAAGTGGTTGATATTGATCCTTTACGAGCTGAGGAAACGATTGCAAACCAGCTTTTTGTAATTTGCGAGCTTCTGCAAGAACAATGCGATCCAACCCGTAACCCAAAGGCCGAAGTTGCAAATTTTGGCTGGAGTAGAATTGAAGGAGAGTGGCGGGTTGTAGAAGTGACAATTTATAAGTTGGTTCACACGGAGATTTAAAGGTACCCTCCCTGTGAAACTGTATATTGTATGAACTACAAAGAATCAACAGTAATTTTAGAAGAAATAAAAAAAGCAAAAAAAATTTTGCTTAACTGCCACAGAGGTCCTGATCCTGATGCGATTGGAAGTTGTTTGGCGATGTATAAAGTTTTAAAAAGAATGGTAAAGAAGGTTGAAATTATTTGTCCAAGTGAAAGGCTTTATGAAAATGTAAACTATCTAAAGGATTTCACTGAAATAAAAACTAACATTGTCTTTTCTTCATTTAATTTTTCCATTTATGATTTGTTTATTGTCTTTGATTCTTCCAGTTGGGAGATGGTTTCAGGAGATAAAAAGTCGGTTATCCCAAAGTTACCCATAATAAATATAGATCATCACGAAACAAATACTTTTTATTCGGGTGTCAATCTGGTAGACAAGAACGCTTCTTCTGTCGGTGAAATGCTTTTGAAGATTTTTGTCGATTGGGAAATCGAAATAGATGCTGATTGTGCAGCTTGTTTAATGGCTGCTATTGTTGGAGATACTGGAGCCTTTCGTTACGCCAATACAACTCCAAGTACTTTTGAAGCTATCAAACTATTGACTGAGAAAGGTGCTAATAAGGATCAGGCAATTTTTCATATTTTTCGAAGTAATCCCTCTGAATTAGTCAAGTTTTGGGGTGTAGTACTTTCTAAGTTGCAGATTGATAAAAAATATAAGTTTGTCTGGTCCGCGATTTCCTACAAAGATTATGAGAAAATGGGAAAGCCTGAAAACGCCAAAGAAACAGCAGCCAGTTATTTTACTCAAATTGTGCATGGAACTGACTTCGGATTTATAGCTGTTGAGCAGGAAAAAGGGATTTTGTCAATAAGTTTCCGATCAAGAACAGGATTTGACACTTCAAAGATAGCTTTAGAACTGGGAGGAGGGGGGCATATTTGGGCGTCAGGAGCGAAAGTGGAAGGATTGCCCTTTAATGAAGCAGTTAAAAAGGTTCTAAAGATCTGCCGTATGTATGCAAAGATGAATAGGTAAATATAGATCCACTTCAATGAGATTACAAGTTTCGCAGACAGGTCTATCTGCGTAAGACAAGGCTTAATCCACCTCCGAGGAGTCCCTTCGGGCTACCATCTGAGGTGGTTATTAACCCCGTCATTTATGACGGGAAGATGTTATTTTTCTTTATACCTTGAGTTTTTTAAGTTCTTCTTCAATCATTGTAAGATGATTCTTAAGTACAAGTTGATCTGAGTCAGCCATTTGGAAACGAGTTGATGCATGTCCCGCCCAGACTTCCTCATTTTCCTTATCTTCTTGAAAAATTTTATCTATCTTCTCAAGTCTTCTTATAATTTTTTTTCTTTGAATTAATATTTTTTTATTTGATCCTTATTATTCATGTTTGATTTACTGTTTAATTATTATCAATTATACCAAAGTACGTGGTAAAATTTTAGGTATATGAGTTATTTTAATGTTATAAGTAAATCAGTATTACAGGAGATCAAATACCATTTACCATTCTATCTGCTACTTACTGCGATATTGTCATTGGCTTTATTTATTCGAGTATACAGAGCCGAGGATTTGTTGGGTTTTTATTATGATCAGGGTAGGGACGCATTGGTTATCTGGAGATTTTGGTACAATCGGGACTTTTTTCTGATAGGTCCAGTTACAGGGCTAATGGGTATTTATTTAGGACCATTTTACTACCTTCTGATTGCCCCTTTATATTTAATTGGCGGGGGCAGTCCTGTTTATCCCGCGGTATTTTTGTCATTTTTATCAGTTATAGCACTTTTTATCCTTTATCTTTTGGGTCAGGAGATGCATTCAAAAGCAGGAGGATTAATTGCAGCTACAATTGGGGGATTTTCTTTTTACATTTTTACTCATTCAAGATGGCTTTCTAACCCAAATCCAATTCTTTTGACTTCGGTGATTCTTTTATATGCGATGTGGAAAATAGTGGCAAATAGGGATGCGAGCAAGAGAATTGTCCCCGGCCCGGAAAATTTACAGCTTGGAAGGTGGTTAATAGTTGCTTTGACGGTGGGTTTATCTCTTCAATTGGAAGCTGCAAGCGCAGTTTTTTACATTCCCAGCGTCTTGGTATTTGTCATTTGGATCTATTGGAGTGATTTTAAATACAAGAGATATCTTCAAAATTTGTTAAGGTCGAAAACATTTATACTTGCCTTGAGTACTTTTTTTATTACGTTTATCCCCCAAATTGTCTTTAATTTTTTGCACGAGAATATCCTCTTTGAAAACCTTTATAAACTTTTTATTGACGAGAGAGCCTTTCGGGGATTTGGCAAATTTGTTTTTGAAGAAAGGCTCAAATTTTTTTTCGCTCTTCCGAATAAATTTTTTATAGGACAGAGTTTGAAAACTTTAGTCTTTACTTCATTCGTGCTTTCTACATTTATTGTTAGGAGGAAATATTTAAAAGTCGGGATGCTAAAGTTTTTTTCCATCTTTTTAATAATTCCCATGCTGGGTTATTTACTTTTTCAAGGCAACTTCGGAAACATCTATGACTATTATCTAAGCGGATATTTTTTGCCATTTATACTACTTTTTTCGATTGGACTGGCGGAACTAGCACATACGAAAGTTGGAAGGTTTGTTGTGTTAATCTTTTTGTACCAGTTTATTAAATTAAACGCCCCTTATATTGGGAGATATTTATCGGCTGATGAACCCCACGAAAGACCGATTGTCTTGGAGGATCAATTAAAGGGAGTTGGTTGGGTATTTGGCGACGTAAAAGATCGGGGTAATTTCAACGTTGATGTTTATGTTCCGCCCGTAATCCCATATTCTTACGACTATCTTTTTTTATGGCAGGGAAGTAAAAAGTGCGGTCGCGACCTTTGCGGACAGGTTGATGAGAAAGTACCACTTCTTTATACCCTCTATGAGGAAGATCCTCCTCATCCAGAAAGACTTCAAGCTTGGCTTGAGAGACAAAAAGGAATTGCTATGGTTGAGAAAGAGGAGAAGTTTGGACAAATAACTGTTCAGAGACGAAAGCGTCTTTAAACTTAAAACGAAAAATGCGAATTTTTGATATTAAAATTAAAAAATTTCTCAAAAGCGGTAAATTTATATTCATTAGTATTTTGGTTTTAGGTTTTTTTCTTAGAATTTATAAACTGGAGGAGCTTTTTTTATACGGCCATGATCAGGATTTAGCCAGCTGGTTTGTCAAGGATGTTGTTATCAATAAACACTTAAGGCTTATTGGCCAGGAAACTTCAACTCAGGGAATTTTTATTGGACCAATTTATTATTATTTTCTAATACCTTTTTACCTTGTTTTTGACATGGATCCAATAGCAGGAACGGTAGCGATTACAACTCTTGGATTATTCAGCATCTTTAGCTTTTATTATGTTTTTAAAAAGATATTTGGAGAAAGAGAGGGCTTAATTGCGTCATTTTTGTTTGCTACTTCATTTTATACAGTTTTCAACGACCGGGAAGTTGTGCCGACAATGCCGGTAATTGTTTGGACTTGCTGGTACTTTTATGGATTAAACCAGCTTCTGAAAAATAGACAAAAAGAAGGTTTTATAATTTTGGGAGTTTTGCTTGGTTTAATTTGGCATATAAATATGGCTCTTATTCTTTTAGTTCCCCTTATCCCAATTGTCTCCTATCTGTCCGGAAAAAGAGTATCTCTAAAAGAGCTTTCTAAAGGATTGCTATTTATTTTTATTTTTAGTTTGCCTTTAATAGTTTTTGAATCGAGACATAACTTTGTACAGACAAAATCTCTTTTTTTGTCCTTGACAACTGATCAATACGATATCATATCAGGATATGAAAAATTCAGACAGGTCATTCACCTTTTATCTAAAGATGCCTCGGGATTTATCTGGGGTTCGTTTGAGATAGTATCTTACGAAACAACTTTTTATCTTCTAATTTTATTGTTTGTAATTCTTTTTGTTAAGGGCTTAATTGCCATAAGACATGCTACACTTTTATCTCTATGGCTTATTTTTTATATCGGTTTTTTTTCTTTGTATTCAAAAATACTTTCTGAATATTATTTGAATGGAACAATTTTCATTTGGATTTTATTACTAACCATTGGCCTTTCTTACTTTTTTACAAAAAAAAAGTACAAAAGTTTAACAATAGCAAGTTTGGTTTTTTTTGGATTTTTCAATTTTAATAAATTTTTCAGTCTAAATATTAATAAAAGCGGTTATTTATACAGGAAGGCGGTTGTTACTGAAATTAAAAGAGATTTTCAAACTAGAAGTTTTCCTTGTGTAGCTGTCTCGTATATAACCAATCCCGGATATGATTTAGGGTATCGTTATCTTTTCTTTTTGCAAGAGATGCATGTAAATAGACCAGAAAGCGGTAGTCCTGTATATACAATTGTATTTCCATTAAAAGAAATATTTCCGGTGGATAAGACGTTTGGTGCGATAGGTTTAATCTATCCTGACTATACGCGTTATACTAAAGAGAACGTTGAATATAGTTGTTCTGGGGAAAATTCAAACCTGACTGACCCCATGTTCGGCTTTACAAATTAATGAAAAATATCTTTTTAACTATAGTAATTCCTTGCTATAACGAAGAAGCTAATCTGAAAAGAGGGGTGTTATCTGAAGTTCGCAGTTTTTTAAAGGCAAAAGATTTTTCCTGGGAGGTAATTGTTTCTGATGACGGGAGTACAGATGAAAGTAGAGAATTGGCCAGAAAGGAAATCAAAAATTGGAGGAATTTTAAACTATTGGAAAACTCTCACGCAGGTAAACCTTCAGCCTTATGGTCTGGGATCAAAGTTTCTAAAGGCACTTTTGTCTTATTTAGCGATATGGATCAATCTACACCTATTGGTGAAATAGATAAACTACTCCCCTTAATAAAAGTAAGCAATGTTGTTATTGGTTCAAGAGGCTTGGGGAGAAAAAATTTTCCTTTGTATCGAAAAATAGGGGCGGTTGTTTTCATGAAACTTAGAAAATTTATGATTTTATCTGAAATCAATGACACCCAGTGCGGTTTTAAACTGTTTAATAGAAAGTTGGTTATGAAGGCCTTTTCCAAGCTTGGAGTTCTCAACAAGGAGGAAGAAGTGAGGGGTTGGAAGGTAACTTCATATGATGTTGAGCTTTTGCATATTTTAAAGAAAATGGGGGCCAAGATAAAAGAAGTTGAGGTTAGTTGGAATGACAAGGATATAAGCAAAAGTAAGGGTGGCGGGGTGGTATGTTATATTCTCGAATCAAAGGAAATGTTAAATCAGATAATAAGAGTGAAGATAAATGATACAAAAGGGTTGTATAGATATACCAAACACATCTAAAAAGATTATGAAAAAGAAAGATGAGCCTCACAGAAACAATTTAAGAAATTATCTGGAAAATTGGAGAAATACTTTTTTTATATTGGTGGGGATTATTTTTATAGGTTTTTTTCTTCGAATTTTCAGGTTAACTTTTCTGCCAGTATTTGGCGATGAAGCAATTTATATAAGATGGGCTCAGGTAATGAGGGCTGAACCAACTTTAAGATTCCTTCCTTTATCTGACGGTAAACAACCTCTTTTTATGTGGATGGTAATTCCTTTTTTAAAGATTATTTCTAACCCCCTTTTTGCGGGAAGATTAGTTTCACTTTTGACCGGATTAGGTACTCTGACTGGAACTTTCATATTAACTTACCTTCTTTTTGAAAATAAAAAACAGGCTTTAATTTCTTCTTTTTTATATGCGATTTCACCTTTTAGTCTTTTTTTTGATCGTTTGGCTTTGGTTGATTCTATGCTTTCTTTTTTTGGAATCTGGGCTTTAATTTTTGCAATTATCACTGTTAAGAAGATACGTTTGGATAGTGCAATGCTTGCAGGATTTTCATTGGGAGGTGCCTTATTAACCAAATCTCCAGCTATCTTTTTTACTGCTTTAATGCCGAGTATTTTAGTTTTTCATAATTGGCCGAAGAGATGGAAAGAGAGATTCAATAGATTATCAATATTAATCTTCCTATTTACTTTTACCTATCTGATTGCCTTGGGAATGTATAACATTTTAAAACTTGGACCCAACTTCCATATGATCGCATTAAGAAATAAAGATTATGTTTATCCACTATCTCATCTGTTTAAGACACCTTTTGACCCTTTTATACCTTTTTTAGACAGAACATTGGAGTATTTCTGGCTTCTTGGTCCAGCTGTGTTGGTTTTATTAATTCTAATCGGAATTTTTAATGGCTTTAGGAAAAGAAAGAAAGAGACTTTTATTCTTCTTGCTTGGGGATTTATACCGATTCTTGCGGTTGCAGAATTTTCAAAGACAATGACTGCTCGCTATGTCTTTTTTACTATTCCTTATTTGTTTGTCCTTGCGTCCTTATCCCTAAGTGTCAATTTATTCCACCTCCCAGGTGGAAGGAGTGAAAGTGGAATGGATTTACAACTTAGAGTTTTACTTAAGTTAGCCTTAGTTATATTTGTTATCCACTCGCTATTTTTAGATATACAGCTGTTAATAAGACCGGAAGCGGTTAATTTACCTAGAAGTGAAAGATCGGGATATCTTGAGGAATGGACTTCGGGGACTGGTATTAAAGAGGTTGCTGATTTAATTCGCGATGAATATGCTCGTGAACCGGAAAAAAAGATAGTTGTGGGAACGGAAGGATATTTCGGTACTTTGCCAGATGGACTTCAAATATATTTAAATGATTTACCTGAAATAACAGTAATTGGAACCGGACTTGATTTTAAGAAAATCCCCAAAAGTCTAATTGAATCGAAGAGGTTAGGGAACAAAACCTATTTTGTGGTAAATAGCTCACGCTTAAGAACCGATTCGGAAAAATTAGGATTAAAGACAGTTTCAGTTTACCCCAAAGCAATTCGTCCGGATGGAGAAAGAGAAACACTTTACTTTTTTGAAATAGTAGATAAAAGTTTGGAATTAAATTAAATACAAGTTTCGTAGATAGGTCTACCTGCGTAAGACAGGTTGAATCACCTCCGAGATGTGCGAAGCCAGGTACCATACGGTACTTGGCGAAGTACTCCTCGAAGGTGGATGGATTTACCAACTGACATTATCTCGGAGGAGTCCCTTCGGGTTACCGTCCGAGGTTGCTATTCGCGATTTCAAGAATTCCCCGATACAAGTATTGGGAATGAATCGAAGAAAAGATAACATCTTTCTTTAAAGATAATACCTTGCAACAAGTTTCGAGGAAGATGTTATTAATGGAGGTACGAAACTTGTGTTAAATTCAAAAGACTCAATGAAAAACATAATCAAAAAATGGTGGTTTTGGCCTCTTATTGTTGGACTTGTTATAAGAGCTATCCTTATGCCGATTACTTTACACCCCGATTTGTGGGGACATTCCTTTGTTGCCTACTTTTTTGCATACCAGGGGAAATTGAATATTTACGAGCATCTTGCTTCATTACCCCTAACACACCCTTTGGTTAGAAATTTTGGCGTTTCCGATATTTTTATTTATCCGCCGCTAACCTATTTTACACTGGGATTTTTCAGACTTTTGGTAAAGCCTTTTACCGACCCAGCTTTTATTCCCTGGTTGATGGAAAATTTAGGAGAAGTACATTCCTACAGGAGCCTTTTTTGGCATCTTTTTCTTTTTAAATTTCCCTATCTTTTTTTTGATCTGGGTCTAGCGTTTTTACTTGCCGGTCTTTTTAATGATGAGAAAAAGAAAAAACTTGCTTTTGCTTTGTGGATTTTAAATCCGGTTACGCTTTATGCGACCTTTATGGTGGGGCAGCTTGATGTGTTACCAACATTTTTTAGTGTTTTATCGCTTTATTTTGCACAAAGGAAAAAGAAAAGCTTTGCAATGATTTCTTTGGGGATTGGAGGAAGTTATAAAATGTATCCTTTATTATTTATTCCTCTTGCAGCCTTTATTTTGGGAGACAACTTCAAGAATAGGGTAAAATTTATCCTTCTTGGAATTTTTCCATATTTGTTGATGGTGGCACCTTATTTAACTTCACCAGCTTTTCGCTCAATGGTTTTGTTTTCTCCCAAAAGTCAAAAAATGCTTTTTATGAATTGGAAAATGACTGGTGCTGAAGGAATTTACCCCTTTGTTTTAGGACTTTCTCTTTTATATTTTTACAGCTACTATGTCAGAAAAAAGATGGGACTTGATAAGTATTTTCTTGCAACAACTTTGCTTATTTTTAGCCTTACTCATTATCATCCCCAATGGTTTTTATGGGTAAGTCCATTTTTGATAATTGAGTTAGTGGATAATAATTTTAGATATTTGTTTTTGGTTGCAACTCTCCTTTTCTCTTGGTTAATTATTACTTTTCTTTTCGAACCATCGCTTTCACTTGCTTTATTCAATCCCATCAATCCAGGTTTAAATAAGGCGATTGGAATTTCTGAAATATTGTCCAAATATATAGATGTTTTCCAATTTAAAAGTATAATAAGAAGTTTGTTTGCAGGATGCTCAATTTATTATCTTTATAGCTTATTTGGCGACAAAGCGAAACTTAAAAAGTAGTTCTTGCCAGGCTATAATGTTTTAAAAGCCGGAATATGAAACTTAAAGATAAGGTTAGCTTGCTTTTGATATTAGTTTTTTCTTTACTTTCCTCGCGAGATCTTTTTAAATCTGGATACTTTCCCATGCATGATGATCTTCAGATGATGAGACAACTGCAAATGGAAAAGTGTTTTTCAGATGGACAGATTCCCTGTCGTTGGGTTCCGGACATGGGCTACGGATTGGGATATCCACTTTTTAATTTTTACCCGCCTCTCCCCTATCTGATGGGGCAGGGGATAAGATTTTTGGGATTTGCATTCACCGAAACTGCGAAAACTCTTTTCTTTTTATCTTTTTTAACTTCAGGAATAACAATGTATTTTTTTGCCAGAGAGTTTTTTGGCCGGTTCGGAGGTCTGATTTCTTCCGTTTTCTACATCTGGGCGCCTTATCATGCTGTTGATGTTTATGTAAGAGGGGCAATGAACGAAGCTTGGGCAATGGTCTTTTTTCCACTGATTTTATGGTTGAGTTACAAGTTAATAAGAAACGAAAATGGGCAAGATGCAAGATGGATTGTTTGGTTAGCAGTTTCCTATTCTCTACTTCTTTTGTCGCACAATCTTATGGTGTTAATTTTTACTCCCTTTTTTGGCATCTGGGTTTTACTCAACTTATGGCAGGTAAAGACCGGGTCTTGGAATATTTTTAAAGACCCAGTCTGGTTAAGAAAAATTGCAAAACTTATTGTTTCAGGTGTATGGTCACTGGGTCTGTCTGCATTTTTTACCTTTCCTGCAGCTTTTGAAAATAAGTTTACTTGGATTAAGAGTCAGTTGGTGGGTTACTACGAGTACACAGCTCATTTTGTAAGTATTAGACAACTCCTTGTTTCTCGTTTTTGGGGGTATGGACCTTCGGTTTGGGTGGAGGCAGAAGATAAGATGTCTTTTCAGATAGGTCATCTGCATTGGATTCTCTCATTGATTATAGGAGGAGTGTTGTTGCTGCGGCTCGTTAGAGCAAAAGGGAAACTAATTGAGAGATTCAAAAATGATAGATTATCAGTCGTCACACTTTTTTTGTTAATGGTGGGTTGGTTTTCTGCATTTATGACACATCTGCGCTCGATTTTTATCTATCAGACAATCCCCCAACTTTCTTATATTCAATTTCCCTGGAGATTTTTGACACTAACAACTTTCTGTTTTTCGTTTGTCGCAGGTGGTATTTCTGGAATTTTCGGCCAATGGAGATTTCGTCAGGGGTTTTTGATCAGGAACCTAATGATACCGCCACAATTTCTTATGTCTGGCTTTTTAGTTTTTTTGCTTTTGATTATTAACTGGAATTACTTTAGACCGGAAAGGGTTGGTAAAGTAACCGATAAAGAAAAATTTTCAGGTGAAGCCTGGAGAATTCAACAAACAGCGGGAATTTACGATTATCTTCCCATTACAGCAAAGGTTGCCTCCCAGTCGCAACGAGCCAATCCTGTCGAAATTATGCAGGGAAAAGCTGAAGTTTCAAAATATGAACAAGGAAGCTATTGGGCAAAATTTTATATAGATGTTAAGAAGGAGGCTGATGTCAGAATCAATATTCTTTACTTCCCAAATTGGCGTGTTTTTATAGACGGGATTGAAACAAAAGTCTTTATTCCAGAGGGTGAAGAATGGGGTAGAATGTGGATTCAAGTTGGGAAGGGAGAACATCTTATCTATGCTCAGTTTTTCAATACCCTGATTCGCACGGTATCAAACATAATCTCATTAATTTCTTGGGCAGGACTGTTTTCATTTCTCTTTGGAGTAAAAAAATTAAAAAATGTTAAAATCTAATCGTGGCAGATGTCGAGCAAATTGAAGAGCATTTTGATCCAACAGCTGAAATTTCTCTTGAGGTGGTTAAGGATCGGGCAGTAAAGGGAATTGCGGTTCTAACCGGGAGAACTGTCATTTTAAACATTATCTCTTTTATTGCCCAAGGACTTTTGTGGGCTTTCATCGAACCGCAGGAGTTTGGTACCTTTCTTCTTGTTTCGGCAACGATTAACTTTCTTTCCTATTTTGCGGACATCGGTCTAGGTGCGGCTTTAATTCAAAAGAAAGAAAAACCACAAAATGCGGATTATAAAACCGTTTTTACAGTTCAGGAGATATTGGTTTTAGCAATAGTAGGGATTGTCTTTTTAATAACTCCGCTTCTTTCCAAAACTCAATCATTGAGTCAGGAGGCAATCAATCTTTTATATGCTCTAAACATTTCTTTTTTCCTCGCTTCTCTGAAAAATATTCCATCGATAATTCTTGAGAGAAATTTGGAGTTTGGAAAATTTGTAATCCCTCAGGTTTTAGAGAACTTGGTTTACAACGTCGCAGTTGTATTTTTCGCCTGGAGAGGATTTGGTATTGCAAGTTTTACTTATTCTGTTTTGATAAGGGGGATTATCGGTCTAATTTCAATTTATGTACTTCAGCCTTGGAAGCCGGGGATAGCATTGTCTAAGAAGTCTCTAAGGGGACTTCTGAAATTTGGTTTGCCGTATCAACTTAATAACTTTCTGGCGACTGTAAAGGACGACGGAATGACGATTGTACTGGGAGGAATTTTGGGATCATATGGTTTGGGAATATTGGGGACTGCTCAAAAACTGGCTCAATACCCTTTGCGATTTTTTATGGACAATGTAACCAAGGTGACATTTCCTGCTTTTTCCCGCATGCAGGATGATAAAAGAGAATTGGCAAAAAGTTTGTCACGCTCAATATTTTTTATCTCTGTCTTGGTATTTCCCAGTTTAGTGGGATTAGTGGTCCTTTTCCCGGTTCTGATCGGTGTAATTCCTAAATATCAAAAGTGGGCACCTGCTTTTATTCCTTTAGCCTTGCTTTCTCTTAATTCTTTTTGGGCCGCAGTCACAACACAGCTGACCAATTTTTTAAATTCTGTCGGCAGGATTAAAACGACGTTTAAGTTGATGATTATGTGGACAGTCCTGACATGGGTTTTGGTTCCCTTTTTATCAAGGCGATTCGGGGTTGCTGGAGGAGCCTTCGCATACTGCTTGGTTGGTTTAAGCTCGATTGTCGTTTTTTATCTTGTAAAAAGATTTCTGGATTGGTCTATAAAAGAATCCGTTCTAAAGCCATTTTTAGCTTCATTTATTATGGGTGTAGTAATTTTTCTTTTGAGAAGTTTTTCAATTTTTGAGGGCACACTTGGCTTAATAATCTTGATATTTGTGGGCGGGGTATCTTACGCAGGGTTTTTATATCTTTTGGTGGGTAATTCTTTAATTTATGATGCTAAAAAAATTTTTTCAGACATATTTTCTAGATGATTTAAAGGCCTTAATCCTCATCTTACTGGGTACCCTGACATGGTCACTCACAATGGTTAAAAGCGGGATTGCCTATTCGTACAGGATGGGTTTTTGGGGACCAAATGGGCATGACGGGATTTGGCATATTGCTTTAGCCGGATCTTTAGCCAAAGGATCTTGGGAAATGCCTATTTTTGCCGGCGAAACAATTAAAAATTACCATATAGGTTTTGATCTCTTGCTGGCTATTATTCATAAGTTAACATTTATTCCAATTCACAATTTGTACTTTCAAATATTTCCTCCAATAACGGCTTTTTTTATCGGTATTTTTTCTTACAAATTTGTTTATTTTTGGAGGAGATCTAAATTGCAAGCTTTTTGGGCAACTTTTTTTGTCTACTTCGGCGGGAGCTTTGGTTGGATTTTAACTTTGTTGCGAGATGGCAAGCTCGGAGGCGAGTCGGTATTCTGGTCGCAGCAGTCAATTTCGACTTTGATTAATCCTCCTTATGCTTTTTCGGTTCTTTTGATATTCATAGGTCTTAATGTTCTTGTCAAGGGTTTCCACCATCCGAGGAGTCGACAAGTGACACCTCGGAGGTGGCTTTTTAGACCCCTCCGAGGTGAAAAAAATAGTGATAAAAGTATGATAATCGCTACATTTATTTTCGGAATTTTAGTTCAGATAAAGGTTTATGCAGGAATTTTGTCTTTAGCGGGGTTACTGTTAGCCGGAGTCTGGCAAATGTTTAAGAGAAAAGGAGTTACCTTAATGAAAGTTGCTAGCGGATCTTTAATTATTTCTATTCTTATTTTTTCACCGTTGACAGGAAGTGTTGGCGAAAGCATCATTTTCCGACCATTTTGGTTTTTGGAAGGGATGATGGGTTTTCAGGACAGGCTTAATTGGCCGAAGTTTGCTGAGGCGATGCTGAATTACAAACTAGGTGGTATTTGGCTAAGAGGTTTGACCGCTTACTCGCTTACTTTCGCAATCTTTATAATCGGAAATTTCGGAACAAGAGTAATTAGTCTTTTTTGGTTTTCCAGAAAGGTTCGGAACCTTCCTAAGATAGATTTTGTAGACATTTTTATTATAAGTACAATATTTTTAGGAATTATCGTTCCACTTTTTTTTATTCAATCTGGTAATTCTTGGAATACAATTCAATTTTTGTATTATTCTTTGGCGTTTTCAGGAGTTCTAGCAGGAGTGGTTTTGGGAGAGTATTTTGAGAATAAATCTGTTTCACTGTTTTATAACAGTAGAATAAAAGCAGGTGTGGTTCTTATTGTGGTATTACTAACCATTCCAACCACCATGTCGACTTTGGCTTACCATTATTTGCCTTCTCGTCCGCCGGCCATGATTTCAAAGGAAGAATTAGAAGCTTTGAAGTTTTTGGAGAAGCAGCCGGATGGAATTGTTTTGACTTCGCCTTTTGATAAAGCAAAAGCCGATGCCACAATTGATAATCCCCCCCGCCCACTTTACCTTTACGAATCAACAGCTTATGTTTCGGCTTTTTCAGGCAAAACAGTTTACCTGGAAGATGAGGTGAATTTGGAAATAACAGGCTACCCTTGGAGGCAAAGGAGGGTAATAGCTGAGAATTTTTATTTGACCTTGGATCAAGCTGAGGCAAGGAATTTTTTGGAAAAGAATGACATTTCCTATATTTATTGGATACGCGGACAAGGATCGAAGCCCGCTGGAATACAACCGGGTATAGAAAAGATATTTGAAAATAAGGAGGTCGAAATCTACAAGATATATTAAGGTTTTTTGCTACTTCTTATTTTTCCCCTAACAGTATCAAGAACTTCTGCAATTCTACATTTGCAACTATACTCATTATATGAAGTTGAGCACTCTAACTGAATATCAGCAAGTCTTCTTCCTAAGTCAGGAACTTCGTCTGTAACTTCCACCTGACCTGCACCATAGGGACATCTATAAATTCCAGGTTTAATTTCCATAGAATCTTGAATTATACAATAGAAGAGTTTTTGAAGCCAAAAAAGTTGAAGTTGTGTAGATTGGCTTTTAAAGTGATAAAATCATCTTGTGGGAAAGATTTCGGTTGTTGTTAATACTTTAAACGAGGAGAAAAATTTAACCCGTGCACTGGCTTCGGTTAAAAATTTTGCGGATGAGATTGTGATTTGCGATGCGCACTCCGATATAAGAAGACTTAACAACCAATTTTTTACTGTTTTTGAAAACAATGAAGTCAAAATCTTCAAGGCCGAAATTTAATCTGTTTATAAGTTTGGTATTCGGAGTTATAGTTTTGACTTCGCCGTGGTTTTGGATAACAGTTCGAAATTTTTCTTTGATTTTTCCCATCAAATTTGAATTTATTACTCCCTCCAGCCAAAGTTTAATAGAAGAAGTGAACACACTTAGGGGTGAACTGAGTGTCGTAAGTATTTCTCCTATTTTAGCAAGAGCAGTTATGAATAAAATAAATGTTTACTTTTTTGAGGTTTCCAGAAGATATTTTGAGTCATACGATCCACAATTTCTGTTTTTTATGGGTGATTTGGATGTGGTAAAGAGTACTCATTCAACTGGACCTATATTTTTGATTCTACTTCCTCTTACTATCATTGGAATTCTTTCATACTTAAGTAAAAAAAAACGTTTTTTGATTTTTTTACTCTTAGTCACTCCAGTTCCAGCCGTTTTTGACACTGTTCATTATGGGGTGGTACTTCGGATTCCCTTGTTTCTGGTTCTTTCATATATTGCTGTTTTGGGTTTTACAAAAGTTTTGGAAAATAAGAAAATCCTTGCCGTAGTTCTTATTCTATTTTTCCTTTTTGAGTTTTTCAGATTTTTTCATGACTATTACGATCATTACCCAAGAAGGATGGGTACGGAATTATTGTCGAAATGAGAACAAAAATAGCTTTAGTAACCATTTTTCTGATAGCTTTCTTTTTGCGTTTTTATAAATTATCCGATTTTCGCTGCTTAAATTGGGACGAGGCGGCGTTTGCTTATAATTCATATTCAGTTTCAGAAACCGGAGCCGATGAATACGGAACTTACCTTCCTTTGCAATTCAAGTCGGTTGGAGACTATAAGGCTCCTTTATATATCTATCTTATGGTACCAGTAATAAAGGTCCTGGGACTGAACGAGTTTGCTGTCAGGATTATTCCATCGCTTTTGGGAAGTACGACCGTCGTTTTAGTGTACTTTGTGACCTACCTTCTTTTTAAAAACAGAAATCTTGCCTTAGTTTCTTCTCTTTTCCTTTCAATTTCTCCCTGGCATTTACAATTTACAAGAGCCGGCGCTGATGTTTCTGTCAGTAACTTTTTGGTAGTACTTGGTATTTTAGGATTCTTTCTTGGAGTATCGGGAAAGAGATATGGGTATATTTTTTCTTTTGTTAGCTTTGGGCTTTCAATTTATACATATTTTGGTGAGAGACTTTTTGTGCCTTTGATTTCCCTTTTTCTGACAATCTTTTTCTTTAAAAAAGTCCAAAAGAAAAAAATAAACTTTGTTCTAGGGATTCTCTTTGGCGCGATTTTAATTTTACCTATTTTATCATCACTTTTCTCGGAGGGCCATCGAGAGAAAATCCTAAAAACTACAATTTTTGGATATAAAAGATCGGAAGAATATGTTCAGCAGATTAAAAAAGAGGATCAGTCGGGTATTTTTTATTATCTTTTTCATACGGCCCTTCTCGAAAACACTTGGGGTTCCATCAATAGATATCTGAATCACTTTTCATTGATTTTTTTGTTCTTTGAGGGAGTTTCCAAAGACCCCCGTCAATCTATTTACGGAATGGGATTACTGTATCTTTTCGATCTTCCTTTATTACTTATCGGAGCATATTCTTTGATCAAAAGTAGAAATCGAAATAAATATTTTGTTTTAGGATGGCTTCTTTTGGCTCCGATTCCGGCTGCAATAACTCGTGATCTTACATCGGGGCGAAGGTCTCTTAACATGCTTATTCCTCTTCTTATAATTTCTTCATTTGGCTTTTTAAAAGTATCTGATAAATGGAGGCGGCTTAACAAATTACCGCGAATAATCACAGGCTTAATTATGGGTCTTGTTTTCATTTACTTTATGGCTTTCTATTTTGCAAGCTACTATGTCTTTTCTAATAACCGGTCGTTTGCAGGGCCTTCCGGTTGGCACTGTGGGTATAAAGAGCTAGTTGAGTACATCTCTCCAATTAAAAATAATTACAGAGAGATTGTCGTCGACACAAGTTATCAAGGGCCTTATGTGTTCTTTTTGTTTTACGAAAAATATTCTCCCGAAAAATATCAAGCACAAGCAAGACTGATTCAGGACTCTCCCGACTCGTTAGGGGAAGGTATCGGTTATGATAATTATATCTTCCGTCCAATTTATTGGCCCAGAGATAGGTGTTTGGAGAAAAGGCTCTTTGCTGGTCCCCCAGAGAGGCTTCCCGATAAGGATATTAAGAAAGGTGAGGCGGAAATTATTGAAAAAATATATTTTCAAAATGGAAGGGAAGCGTTCAGATTAGTAAGAGTTATTAAATCCGATAAGACTTACTGTTCTAATCTCTAAGCGTAAAAGAGAACTACTTTTTGGGTGATGTAGATACTTTTTCGTGCTAAAATTGATTAGTGGGAAAGATTTCGGTGGTTATTAATACATTAAACGAAGAAAAGAATTTACCTTGTGCGCTGACTTCGGTTAAAAATTTTGCTAATGAGATAGTTATTTGTGATATGCATTCGGACGATGGGACTGTTGAGATTGCGAAAAAATACGGTGCGAAAGTCTATAAGCATAAAAAAACTGGCTATGTTGAGCCTGCGAGGAATTACGCAATCAATAAAGCAACTGGAGACTGGATATTGATTTTGGACGCTGATGAAGAAATTAGTTCAAGTTTAAGAAAAAGTTTAGGCGAGATTGCGGATGAACAATTTCACACCCGGAGAGCCCCTTCGGCCACTTTGGGTGTGTCCATACCCGCTGACTACTACCGCTTGCCGAGGAAAAACATAATCTTTGGAAAATGGGTTAAATACTCTGGCTGGTGGCCGGATTACAATATCAGATTTTTTAGAAAGGGGTATGTTTCCTGGAGCGAAATAATTCACAGTGTTCCTGAGACCCGGGGTAAAGGACTAGATTTGGAGGCAGATGAGAAGAATGCAATTGTCCATTATCACTATCAGACAGTTGAACAATTTATTGACAGACTTAACCGTTATACATCGATTCAGTCAAGAGAACTTATTAAAGATAAGTATGAATTTGATTGGCGAGACTTAATCAAAAAACCAGTTGGTGAATTTTTGAGTAGGTACTTTCAAGCCGAAGGATATAAAGATGGATTGCACGGCCTAACTTTAAGTATGCTTCAGGCTTTCTCTGAGTTTGTAAAATATTTAAAAGTTTGGCAGCTAAACAGTTTTAAACTTGTCCACGCTGATATTGAAGAGGTTGTCGAGATGATGAAACGATCTGAGGGAGAGCTCCACTATTGGGAATCAAATGCGCTATTAAAAGAAGTCGGGGGATTAAAGCATAGAATAAAAAGAAAGTTTAAATTACCCTGACTGGTTCGGTGTCGCAAACTCATCACATAATATTTAGATGATTTCTTATGGATAAGGTATTTGTTGTGATACTTAACTGGAATGGAGTTTCAGATACAATTGAGTGTTTAAATTCAATAAGAGAGTTATCAATTATCAATTATCAATTATCAATTATCGTTGTTGATAATGCCTCAAGTGATGGTTCTTTAGAGGAAATTGAAAGAGTCTTAAAAAGAGTTACAAAAGAAAAAAGAATATCTTCTGAACTGATAAAAAATAAAGAAAACCTTGGTTTTGCTGCAGGGAATAACACCGGAATTAAACATGCTCTAAAACATGAGGCAGATTTTATTCTTCTTCTCAACAATGATACTTTAGTTGATAGAGGGTTGGTAACTGGACTACTAACAAGCGTTAAAAAGTATCCAAAAGCAGGTTTAATTTCTCCCAAAATTTATTTTGCTAAGGGATTTGAGTTTCATAAAAAAAGGTATAAAAAAGATAAACTTGGAAAAGTAATTTGGTACGCTGGGGGGGATATTGATTGGAGAAACGTTTATGGAGTCAATCATGGAGTAGATAAAGTTGATAAGGGTCAGTTTGCTAAAGTTCAGGAAACCGATTTTGCCACAGGCGCTTGCGTGTTTCTGCGAGCAAAAGCGTTAAGAGAAGTGGGTGTGTTTAAAAAGAAATACTTTATGTATTTTGAGGATGTAGATTTGTCTCAAAGAATGAAGAGAAAAGGTTGGCAAGTGCTATATTCGCCAAAAGGACATTTATGGCACAAAGTTGCACAATCTTCAGGAATTGGAAGTGAACTTAATGACTACTTTATTACAAGAAACCGGATGTTGATTGGTTTAAAATACGCCCCTTTCCGTTCAAAATTAGCTTTAATTAAAGAAAGTGTACGGTTGTTGAATAGCGGACGTAAGTGGCAGAAGCTTGGAGTAAGGGATTTTTATCTTGGGAGATTTGGTAAGGGTTCGTGGAAGCAGTAACAGCTTAAATATCCTGATGTGTCAAGGGTAATCCACACTGGGGGTGGTTATATGACGAACGGAAAATTTCGAGCAAAGATTAGTGCAATTGTTATTGGTAAAAATGTTGGCGATAAACTTTTAGGCTGCCTTAGCTCATTACAGTGGGTTGATGATCTGGTTTATGTCGATACCGGTTCGGAAGATGCTTCTTTAGAAATTGCCAAAAATAATGGTGCAGCAGTATTTACTTACAAGAAAGGCGGATATTCTGATTGGAGGAATAAAGGCTTGAAAGTAGCAAGGGGAGAGTGGATTTTGTATGTCGATACAGATGAAATAGTGCCGCCGCAATTAAGAGGGGAAATTCTTCACTCTATCCAAAGAAACGATGGTTGTTGTGCATTTGCGATTCCGAGAAAAAACATTATCTTTGGAAAGGAGATGAAACATTGCGGGCTTTGGCCCGATTATGTCAAAAGGCTATTTTTGAAAAGTAAGCTAAAAAAATGGCAAGGGGAAATTCACGAGGAACCGGTTTATGAGGGTAAGATGAATCATCTTGAAAATCCACTTATGCACTATAAACACGACAATTTGTCAGAAATGCTAGAAAAGACTAATAAGTGGTCAGAGATTGAGGCAAGATTGATGTACGAAGCAAGCCACCCGAAAATGAACGAGATCAGATTTACTACAGCCATAATGCGTGAATTTTGGCTCCGGATAATTAGGCAAACTTCCTTTTTGGATGGCAGAGAGGGTGTTATTTATGGACTTTATCAGGTTTTCAGTAGGTTCTTATCATATGCTAAACTTTGGGAAATGCAGTTAAAGACAAAATGATTGCTGCGAGAGATTGGTATCAGTTTATATTCTATTTGGTATTGAGCTTTATTTATTTTTTTTGTTTTTTTTATATACCTGGAGCAAATTTGTTGGCCAAAGAAAAGTCTCTCAAAAACTCGGAAAAGTTTATTATTGCCCCGTTTTTAGGGATCTCTTTATGGTCTTTAGTTCTATATGTCCTTGGATATTTGGGTCTTAGAAATTTTATATATGTCTATGTTCTTTTCAATGCAACCTTTTTTCTTAAAAGTTTGAGAAGGCATTACCTGATATTCAAAAAAGGAATCTTTTCTTTTTTTAATGATAAGTTTCTTTTGATCATAATCATACTTGGGCTTCCCGTAGTTCTTTCGGGCATGTTTACATCCTCCTTACCTAATCAAACCGGGCTTTACTTTTTTGGAATTAACTTTATTGACGGGACTTTTCATTTGTCTTTGGTTAATTCGATTAAACATGCCATCCCTCCGGAGGAACCCGGAATGGCTGGTGTACTTATTCAAAACTATCACTATTTTTCCGACCTTCTAGTATCGGAATTTGTCAGAGTGTTAAAGTTGCCAGTTGCAAATCTTTATTTCCACTCTTTTCCCCTTTTTTTTGCGATATCAGGTGGTCTTTTAACTTATCAGGTGGGAGTTACTTTTTTCAAGGAGAAACTTGCCGGAAGAATTTTCAGCTTTCTTTTTTATTTTGCCGGAAATTTCGGATACCTAGTTTATTATATTCTTAAAAGAGAGTTAGTTTTTACACTGTCATCATTGGATAACTCAGTTTTGGTTTTTACTAACCCGCCCAGACTTTATGCTCAGATTTTATTCCTTGCGTCTTTAATTTTACTTTTTCGCTGGCAGAAAAGTATGAAGCTATCTTTAGGAATATTAATGTCGGTATTAGTAGGCGTTTTGGTTGGTTTTAAGGTATATTTGGGTATTTTTTATGCTTTTGGATTTTCGATTTTATTTTTGTATTACCTTTTGAAGAAAAAATTGGTTATGTTGATACCCATGGCAACAGCGTCAATTATTGCCATTACTGTCTTTTTTCCGACAAATAAGAATGCAGGCGGGTTGTTTTATGTTCCCTTTTCTTGGCCAAGACATTATTTTGCCCAAGGGACGGCAAGTAATTTGCAGTGGCATTTAAAAGAACAGGTTTTTAAAGAACACAATAATGTTCCCCGCTTGGCGATTTTATATACTCAAATGAGCCTTCTTTTTATAATTATCACTTTAGGCACGAGAGTTTTGGGAGTTTTCGGGGTGTTGAGATTAGGTAAATACTTAAGTACGCCGATGAGTCTTTTTTTACTAGTGCCCACCATAATTTTTACCCTAATACCAATTTTTACTTTACAGAAGTCAGGACTTTACGATAATTTTAACTTTTTGGCAGTTGCCGGATTAATTTATTCTTTATTTACATCTCTATTTTTATCAGAATTTTGTATCAAAATAAGAAAGAAAATAATAGGATATTTGTGTGTAGCGATATTTGTAATTCTAACTCTACCCAGGCCTATTTCTGACGCTTTACATTTTTACAATTTGTTTGAACTGAAGTCAGGACATTTTATGAATTCTAGTGACCTACATTTTTTTGAAAATATTAATAAACTAACCAACTACAATGATGTTATTTTGGCGGATCCTGAAAATTCATTAAATAAGTATTCTCCCTATTTGGCTTCTATGACAGATACCAAATTTTATTTTTCTGGCGATGGTATTATACAGGCTCACGGGATTGATACGACAGGCATGAGGGAGAATCTTGAGAGGATAATATCAAGCGGGTTTTCAAGAACCATTTTAGACGAATATGAGATTGACTACATATTATTGCGTAGAGATATTGAAAGAAGTGTCGATAAGGATTTGAAAAGGATTATAGAAAATGATAACTGGGTATTGTATAAGGTTGTATAGGAATTATGAAAGCTGCCGTTTACAATCCGTATTTAGACACATTGGGGGGTGGTGAACGTTATACAATGGCTTTTTCTAAGGTTCTTTCAGATGAAGGTTATAAAGTTGATGTTGAATGGAAGGATAGAGAAATCAAAAAAAAACTGGAAGAAAGATTTGGTTTTGACTTAAAAGAGATAAATTTTATTAATGATATCAAAAGAGGGGATGGATATGAGGTCTGTTTTTGGGTAACGGACGGAAGTATTCCGCTTCTTAGAGCAAGAAAGAATTTCTTACACTTCCAACTTCCTTTCAAAGATGTAAATGGCAAGTCACTTCTTAATAAAATGAAATTTTTTCGTATTAGTAAAATTATTTGCAACTCGCACTTTACTAAAAGGTTTGTGGATGGAGAATATGGAGTCGAAAGTATAGTTCTTTATCCACCTGTTGATCTGAATGCATTTAAACCCAAAAGAAAAGAAAATCTGATAATTTATGTCGGCAGATTTTCACAATTGGCACAGGCCAAAAGGCAGGATGTATTGATTGATGCATTTAAAAAAATGTGTCAGAAGAGAGTGGGGGGTTGGAAGTTAATTTTGGCCGGAGGGGTTGATGTGGGGGTTGGCGAATTCCTTTTAAATATTAAAAAAGAGTCTTTGGGTTTCCCTATTGAAATTGTTGAAAGTCCTAATTTTAGGAGATTAAAGGGGTTTTATGGCGAGGCAAAAATTTTTTGGTCTGCATCGGGTTTTGGGATAGACGAAAAGGAAGAACCAGAAAAAGTTGAGCATTTTGGAATTTCTGTTGTTGAGGCGATGTCTGCAAAAGCAGCGCCTTTGGTTTTTTCAGCAGGCGGCCATAGGGAAATTATTAAAGATGAAGAAAATGGTTTTTTATGGGAGAGTAAATCAGAGCTTATTAATAAAACGATGAATTTAATTAATTCTCCAAAACGCCTTCACGATATTTCCAAAAGAGCACAAGTGGATAGTGTACACTTTGGGTATGAGAAATTTAGGGAAAAAGTTCTTGAACTTATCTAATTTAGCCAGATTTTCCCCAATAATTTTTCTTTTGTTGGTCAGCCTAATCTTTTTTTACCCGGTATTGTTACAGAGTAAGGTTCCTCTTCCTGCCGATGCATTAGTAGCAGCACATGTTCCTTGGACCGAAACTACTTGGGAAGAATATCCATCAGGTGTGCCTATTAAAAACCAGGAAATAACTGACGCCTTTTCTCAATTTTATCCGTGGAGAAGTTTTGTTGGAAAGTCTTGGAGAAGTAAATCTGTTCCATTGTGGAATCCTTATATGTTTTCCGGAGCTCCATTTCTGGCAACTTGGCATTCAGCGGTTTTGTATCCTTTAAATTTCGTTTACTTACTCTTTGATGATATTACATCTTGGACAATACTAGTTTTTTTGCAGATTTTTTTGTCGGGTGTTTTTATGTACTTGTTTTTAAAAAGACTTAACCTAAACAGCACAGCTTCGGTTTTTGGAGGTTTAACATTTGCATTTTCTGGTTATATGATTGCTTGGCTGGAGTTTGCAACGGGTGGACATGCGGGTCTTTGGCTACCTCTTCTTTTGCTTTTGGAATTAGAGTTAACAAAAACCAGAAAAACTATTTGGATTATTCCGATTTCTTTTGTCTTTTTCTTTGTCTATACAGCAGGTGACTTTCAGATTCCTTTTTACGAGACAGTAACTTATATTATCTTTGGTTTTTATCTTTGCTTAAAGGACGGAAATAAGAAGTTAGTAAATTTATTAAATATGTTTCTTGCATTGGTAGTTGGAATTTTACTATCTTTACCTCAAATACTTCCTTCGCTTGAATTTTTTACTTCTTCTATTAGGTTTGACGATTCATACATCCGTGAGTACTACTTCGGAATAATGCATTGGGAGAAGGTAGTGAACTTTTTATGGCCGGATTTTTTTGGGAATGTTGTAACTAGAAATTATTGGGGGAAATTCGGATATCATGAGTACCTTGCTTTTGTTGGTAGTATAACTTTAGTACTTGTTGTATTTTCTTTTCTCCAAAAAAAACTTAAATACGAGATTTTTTTTTGGAGTCTTTTACTCCTATCTTTAATTTTTCTGTTTCCGACTCCATTGGCCTTTTTACCTTTTAAGTTAAAATTTCCCGGATTGGGAACTAGTTCTGCAAGCAGGATAATTTTCTTAGTTGATTTTTGTCTGGTAATAATTGCCTCTTATGGATTTGAGAAATTGTTCTCTTCCAATTTTATCAAGAACTTGAGAATGCTTTTGAAAACTGTATTTTACTTTTTGACAATTTCTTTTGGGGTTTTTTCAGGGATTGTTTTTGCTTTAATTAAAATGAATTATTGGGAAAATAAGGAGTTGCAAACAGTTGTTAATTTGAGAGTTTCGCTTAAGAATATTATCCCTTCGACCTTAGTCCTCTTTTGCCTTTTTTGTATTTTTGCAACCTTATTATTTTTTATAAGGTTAAAGTTTAAAAAAAACTTGGTGTTTGGCGTTGGGTTAAAAAATCTTCTTATGGTTTTGGTCTTGTGTCTTTCAGTTATAGAAATGTTGAGGTTTGCCTGGAAGAATACACCTTTTTCCCCACGTAAGTTTGTGTTTCCCGAGACACAAATAACGAGTTTTTTACAAAGTAAAAATGAATTTTACAGAATAGCGGGCGGAATACCTCTGAATCTATTTATGCAATACGAACTTTCTTCAGTGGAAGGGTACGACTCTATTTATCCAAGGGAAAACAGTGAATGGTTTTCATTAGTTAATTCCCAGAGCTTATCTTCACTAAGTGGTAGGTATGGATTGATACACAAATTTGATTCTCCCCTTCTTGACTATGCAAATGTAAAGTATGTAGTCGACTATAAAAAAGATCCATTTGGAGGGATATCTGAGCTGGGGATGTTTGCTTATGGTATTGCTGAGCCACGTTATAAAGAAGTATTTAGTGAAGGAAGAATCAAGGTGTTTGAAAATACTAATGTTTTACCTCGTGTGTGGATATCAAATAGTTATAAAGTTGTACCAAGTGAAGGTTTGGTAAAAGAAGTGCTTAGTTTAAACACGTCTGACAAAGTCATCATTTTAGAAGATTATATCGGTAATATAGAAGCTGGTCAAGAAAAATACTTAATAAGCAATTTCTCATACTTTCCGAATAGAATTAAAATCGGTCTAGAAACTGAAAAAGATTCTTTGCTGTTTCTTTCTGAAAGTTACAATCCTAATTGGAGGGTTTTTATCGACGGAATGGAAGGTAAAATTTTTAGAGCAAACTACTTATACCAGTCGGTAAGGGTTCCTAAAGGTGTTCATATGTTGGAGTTTATTTATGATCCTAAATCATTTAAAATAGGTAAATTAGTGTCAATTTGTACTGTATTTTTAATAGTAATATATAGTTCATTTTTAAGAAATCGAGCTTCATAGTTGCACAAAGAAGTTCCTCCCGATTGGTACTATAAATCCATCTATGTGGCAAATATTTTCCAAAGATATATGCATAAGAGCTGAGTGGGAAAGTGGCTGGTCATAAGCTTAAATATGAGAAATATCTTGAACTCATGTAATTTTAAATTGGAAAAAAATGCACGATAAGTTTAAGATACTATTGTATGGTTCTGAAAAATACTGCAGTTGGACTTCATTCAGCTGTTCCGCCTGACTGGTATCACAGGTCGATTTATATTGACAAGAATATCTTTCAAAAGTTTGTTCACGAAAGAAGATTCAAAAAGATCGGTTATTTTATTGAGCCAACTAGAGGCAGGATTTTAGATATAGGCTGTGCTGATGGGGTATTTACAAAAATTATTCTTGATAGAAGCGGTGCAAAGGAAATTATTGCGGTTGATGTTTTGGAATCTTCAATCAGATGGGCTAAGAAACATTGGAGAAAGGAAAAAAGGATCCAATTTAGAGTAGTTGATGCTCATAAACTTCCTTACAGGAATTTTAGTTTTGATGCTGTTTTTGCTCTGGAAGTATTAGAACATGTTTTTGAGCCTGTAAAGGTTTTAGGGGAGATAAAAAGGCTTTTAAAGAAGGGTGGATACGCTATTTTTCTAGTTCCCTCTGAAAGTTTAGTTTTTAAAATTGTCTGGTTTTTTTGGACAAAGGGAAAAGGTAAAATATGGAAAGGCACACACTTGCATGCCTATTCTGGTGATTTTTTAAACAAACTTGTTAGGAAGGTAGGGTTTGAAGTCGAAGAAGATAAAAAAATTATATGTGGTACTCTTCATTTAATCAAAGTAAGGAAAGTTGATAGATGAGAAAAGGTGTTACAATAATAATTCCTAATTACAATGGACAGGAACTATTACGTAGAAATTTGCCAAAGGTAATATCGGCGGCAAATTACAAGAGAAATAAAATCGTTGAAATTATTGTGATTGATGATGCTTCTTTAGATAAAAGTGTTAATTTATTACAGAGTGAATTTCCTGAAGTAAAACTAATTAAACATAGGGTAAATAGGGGTTTTTCAGCAGCAGTTAATACAGGAGCAAGGAATGCCAAAGGTGAGTTTCTTTGCTTACTTAATAGCGATACTATTCCACGCAAAGATTTTTTAAGTTATGCGCTAACTCACTTCAAATACAGAGACATCTTTGCCGTTTCATTTCACGAGAGAGGTTTCGGATGGGCTAGAGGAAGTTTTGAAAGAGGATTTGTTAACCACTCATCGATAGAAGGAAAAAAGCCTCATGACACTTTTTGGGTAAATGGGGGAAGCGGGATTTTTAGAAGAAGTCTCTGGATGAAACTATACGGGATGGATGATAAACTTTTTAGTCCGTTTTATTGGGAAGATGTAGATCTTTCCTATAGGGCCTTAAAAAGAGGCTACAGACTTGTTTGGGAGCCTCACTCAATTGTAGATCATAAGCATGAAACGACAATCGGTAAGATTTCCCAGAAAGAAAGGGAAAAGATTCAAGAAAGGAATCAATTGATTTTTATCTGGAAAAATATAACATCACCAATTCTGTTTAGAAAACACCTGTTTGGGCTTCTAACTAGAGTTTCTGCTCATCCTGGATTTCTGAAAATTATACTTTTGTCCTTATTTAAGATAAGAATAATTGTCAAAGCGAGAAAGAGAGAAAAAAAAGAAAGCAAAGTTTCAGATGAAGCAATCTTTGCAGTATTTGCCAAATAGATTTTCCTGAAAAATTGTTTAAAGACAATATGCTGGATGTTTCTATAGTTATCATAAGTTTTAATACCAGGGACTTGACACTTAAATGCATAAAATCGTTACTTGACGAAGGTTCCTTTTTAAAAATAGAGATAATTATAGTGGACAATGCATCTTCTGATTACTCGGTTGAAGAAATTCAAAAATTAAAACTTAAAATCAAAAATTACAAATTAAAATTAAAGGTTATCGAGAATAAGGTAAATCTCGGTTTTTCAATAGCCAATAATCAGGGAATTAAAATTGCAAAAGGCAATTATATTTTACTTTTAAATTCGGATACCATTGTCAAGAAAGGATCGATTGCAAAGTTGGTTCAATTTGCGGAAAATACTTCCGATGCAGGAGTTGTCGGTCCAAAGCTTCTTAATACCGATGGTAGCCCGCAGCCTTCATGTTTTAATTTTCCAACATTGAGGGCAGGGTTAAAGGAATTCTGGTTCGGAAAGAAAGGAGCTTTTGGAAAATACTTGCCTGAGGGTTCGGAATTTTTTCAGGTAGATGCCTTGGTAATGGCTGCCTTTCTAATTACTCCCAAAGCACTTAAGAAAGTTGGGCTGCTGAATGAACGGTATTTTATGTATTTTGAGGATTTCGATTATTGTAGAAAAGTTTGGCAAAAGGATCTAAAGGTTTACTATCTGCCGAAAGCTGAAGTTATCCATTATCACGGTGCGAGTGGAAATAGAAAAGAAGATCAACAAAGAAAAAGACTCATTGCCTCAAGTAAAATATACCATGGACTGTTTAAGTATTACCTTGTTAATTTTATTATCTGGTCAGGACAAAAATGGCAAAATTTTATAAAAAATCACAAGTAGTACTGTTTTTCATAATAGTAATTGCATCTTTATTAAGGATTTGGGGAATTGATAAGGTTCCGGTCTCTCTCTTTGGAGATGAACTGGATGTTGGTTATCACGCATACTCAATTTTAAAAACAGGGAAGGATTATTCGGGAAACAGTTGGCCTTTACATTTTCAATCACTGGCTGAATGGAGAACTCCATTATACCTTTATTCTGCGGTTCCAACGGTTGCAATTTTTGGAATAACTCCTATTGGTGTGCGTTTACCCGCAGCGATTTTTGGGATATTGGGCGTTTGGGGAATTTATATGTTTGTTACCGAGTTATTGAGTTATGGAGTTGCTAGGGGAAGAGTTGTGGAAAATGGAAGATGGGGGGTGGCCATTGTGGCAAGTTTTTTTTTGGCCATATCGCCTTGGCATATTCAATACAGTCGTGCAGCGTTTGAAGTAACAATGCTTTTGGCATTTTTAATTTGGGGGTTGTATTTCTTTTTTGAGTCGTTTAGAAACGGTAAATGGTTGTGGCTGTCAGTGGCGCTTTTGCTTTTTACTCCTTGGATTTATAGTACGGCAAAACTTTTCACACCACTTTTGTTTGGGTTTTTAGTTCTTGTATGGAGAAAGGGGATTCTAGCTTTGCCGAGAAAAGAGTTATTTAAATCAATTATCGCTGGTTTGATTGTTGGCGCGCCAATCGCTTATAGTATCATATTTGGCGGTGGATCTCAAAGGTTTGGTTATATTAGTGTTTTTTCCGATCCGACTCGCGAGACAGAAATCGGCTATAATCGCCAATTTGACGCAGATGTGAAAGGAGGCGTTCCTGTGGGCTTAAGTCCGAGTTTTGTGGACAAATTTTTCCACAACAAACTGACTTTTTGGGGTGAGAAAATTACGAATAACTATATCCGTGCCTTTTCAGCAGATTTTTTATTTGTCGAGGGTGATCCAAATCCAAGACATTCAATAACAGGCATAGGACAGTTTTATAAAGTAGAATTTTTCACTTTGGTTTTGGGAGTGATTTTGTTTTTTAGGTCAAGGATTGAAAGGAAGATAAAATTACTTATAGGATATTGGTTAATTATTGGTGTTCTTCCGGCGGCAGTTACTAGAGATGGTGGAAACCATGCTACTCGCTTGATATTGATTTTACCACCCCTGGTATTTTTAATTTCGTACGGATTTGTGGAGGCGGTGAAAAGAGCGAAGAATATTTATAGACAGTTCTTTCTTCTTTCTTATTTATTATTTATTATTTCTGGCTTTGTTTTTTACCAGCATAACTATTGGGTGCACAATCCCTGGGATTCAGAACGCTGGTGGCATTATGGTTGGAAAGAAGCAGTTCAATCTATAAAAGAAGTTGAAAGTAGTTATCAAAAGATTGTTATTTCTACGACTGGCGAACCGTCTTGGATATTTTTTGCTGCTT
>MGGC01000025.1:2800-29266 GCA_001792215.1 Candidatus Woesebacteria bacterium RIFCSPHIGHO2_01_FULL_38_10 | reverse complement strand
TCCAACTTCAAGACCTAAGATTTTAGCAACAGGTTCTATCTCATCATCTGGTACTAATATATCGAAGTCCTTCATCAACGCTCTTCCGTCATACATAAATACTGGCATTCCTGAAATAAAAATGTGTCCGAAGCCTTGTTCATCCAAAACGCCACGTAATTTAAAATAGCCACCTGCCATTTCACCCCTATAAAAGATGTGTGGAGAAAGCCTTGTAAACAATCTTCTTGCTGTATCGTAAACAGTCCCTGAGGCAGGCACTTGATGAATAGTTGCAACGCCTTCAAAAACTTGTAAAATTGTAGCCTCTAGCTGTTGGTTATGCCTAAACCCCTTTCTAGCTAGGTTAGGATCATCCCCTTGCTTTTGTATAAGTCTAGTTCTATCCCTATCACAGATACCAACTTCTGTAGGAGGCTTGAGAAAAGGATGATACGACTCTCCACAACGGGGACAAATTCTTCTTTCTCGAACTCTTTCAACCGCCTCTTCTTCAGAAAGATCTAGTTTTATAAGATGCAACGCAACCCGATTATCCTTTCCCCATTCTTTTATTGCATTTGCCTGTATTTCTGTTCTAGGAATATTATCTAAAACTACTCGACTTGCTGTTAATTTATCTAGAGTCTCTCCTAAGATAGGCAAAAATGTAGCATCTGGAATCAATTTTCGATTAGTACCCAAAACATGGGACAGCTCAGGTACAATATCTTTACCTCTAATTAACCTCGCCTTAGTCGTTTCTACTAAAAATATCGCTTGTGTCGTTTTCCCTGCAGTTGGGGGACTAGCAGCAAAAATAAATGCGTCTTTGGGCACTTCTAACCTCCTTTCTGTTTCTCCTAATATTCTTTCTAGCATAAAAGCGTTTAATTATCTACGAAAAAGGGGTTATTTTCAATAAAAGATAAAAAGGGCTAAAAATAATCCTCGTATCGTCTGGGTATGCCACCGTTTTGTTTTTTTCAACAATTGCCCGGTTGAATCCATCTAAAGCTTGGTTAAATTCCATCCTTTGGTTGAGTTCTACTATGCTTGGTCTATAAATGAAGCCAGGGGGCCGGTCCTATAACCATGTCGTCTCCCAGATCCAACCTAATTTACATCTTTTACGACTCCGATTTATTTACTCCATTAACCCTGAGTGTCTACAAATCTTCTTATACTTTCCGCTATATGAATCTTAGGAACGCTAGGTAATCCAATTACAACACCTATTTCCCTATCTCCGCACAAAATCTCTACCATGGGCTAATAATAGTTCTGAAATCCTCTCAAAACCTCGCAGATTTGGAATGTCCATCCTTAAATGATTCACATTCAAGAATTAACTTAATTAAATGGGCTAGAAAAGCTTAAAAATGCCATACTAGAAATGAGAAAAAGGTGTTGGGACTAAAGAAGGCAATCGAATATCTAAACAACATAACCCAATATATGGCCGAAAGAGATGTTTATACTACAAATAATTAATCTTAATCACATCATTAAAATCCAGATACGAAAAACTTATTCTCAACAAAAACCAGGTGTTTTTTCTTGCTCATTTCCAAAATCTGCCTCATGTCATCAAACAATCTGGGCAACTTAATAATTTCTTCCCCAGTTAGCCAAACATTCTCTCCCTCCTTGAAATCCCTATTTAATCTTCCTTTCAAACTAGTAGCTTTGTAGATAAAAAAGAATTTGTCATCAAGTAAAATTTTATCCTTTGAATAATCCATCTTATGTTCAATTCCAATTAAGTTTAAATCACCTTTCAAATTCGTTTCCTCACTCAGCTCTCTGTGTGCCGCCTTGTTTGCGGTTTCACCCCAGCGAATCTTTCCACTGACAAAACCATTGTATTCATAAAAAGGCTGTTTTAGACGTCTTTGGACAAGATACTTCGTAACTCCCTTCACTTTCTTCATAGAACAAACTATAACTCCAATTTTTGCCTGTTTCTCTAACACGGCCTTACCGGTATCAATAAGACCAGCAAATTGTTTACCCTTTTGACTTAACTGATATAGTCCTTCTGTTTTTTCAATCAAACCAACTTTCAGGAGCCTTTTAACATGGAAATTAAAGTGATCTGTTGTAATTCCTAAAGTATTTAGATCCCTAAAACGAGCCTTGGGCTTAAAAAGAAGCGCAATTAAAACACTGGCTTGAATCGGATTAATTTCTTCCATTAAAGGGAATTTTAACATTTTCATCACAAAAATCCAGTAAAGTGGAGTTTAGTAAATTTACCTCTTAGGAGATTGTTTCTCACGTCGGGCCTTCCCACCCATACCGATTTTTCGGCGTTCTCGAATTCGAGCGTCTCGGGTCAAAAGCCCAACAGCTTTCAAGGGTTTTCTAAACTTATCCCTATTTAGTAAACTTAAGGTTTTGGCAATACCGTGGGCAACAGCCTCAAGTTGTCCTATTTTCCCTCCCCCAACAACCTTTACGCTAACAAAGTATTTATCAAAGACATCCAAAACCTTAAACGGCTTACTCCAAATGTCTTTTGGAATCGCCCCCGGAAAGTATTCTTCTATTGGCCTTCCGTTAACAGTACTAACACCTTTACCCTTAAACAAACGAACTCTAGCTGAAGCTGTTCTTCGTCTCCCAACCGCATAAATATAATTGATTTTTTTCTTTTTTGGCATGCTTTTTTTAGTTTAGTTCAAAAAAGTGGCAGGTTAAAAACCTAGTTAATTCTTACTTTTAAACTTATCTTGATATTGATGTTTACTTTCGGCAAATACTTTTAATCTCACCATCCTTTTCTTATGTAAACGATTTTTAGGCAACATTCCGCTAACTGCATGTTGGACAACTCTTTCCGGACGCTCTTCAATAAGCTTTTCAAACTTGACCTCCTTAAAACCGCCCGGATATCCTGAATGTTTTCTGTAGACCTTTTGCTTTCTTTTTCTACCGGTGACTTCAACCTGAGATGCATTTACAATCACAACATAATCACCCATATCCATATGATTGGCATAACTTGGTTTATGTTTTCCTGTTAGTAAAGTTGCAATCTTCGTTGCCATTCGCCCGAGGATTTCTCCTTTTGCATCAATGAGATGCCACTTTCTTTTGACCTCTTTTGCCTTTGGTTGGTAAGTCCGCATATTACTTTTTCTTAAATTTATTTTTAACCTTTACTCCTTTTGTTAACTTGCCTTTCACTTTCTTGGTAAGGGTCTTGCTACCTTTTTTCTCAATAGCACTTTTCTTATCCTTATCCATCGATTTCTTCTTCTCTTTCGACACTTCCTCAACCCACTCAAGCCTAGCCATTTGCGCTCTATCTCCAAGCCTTGGGGGTAAATTTACTATTCTTGTATACCCCCCCTTTCTCAATCCGAAATTGGATTTAACAATGGTAAAAAGCGCCTGAGTAGCTTTTCTGTCATTGGCAAAAAGAGAATAAAGCTGACGTTTTTGGGCAAGAGCTCCCTTCTTTGCCAAGTTTATAAATTTGTCGATATCAGCCTGTATCGCTTTTGCTTTTTGCCTGGTCGTTGTAATTGACCCACTCTCAATCAAAGCCTTTGACAGTGATCGGAAAAGCGCTCTTCTTGCCTTAAGACTCCTGGAAAACTTCCTGCCCTCTATTTTCTTTTTCACCCCTGCTCCTTTCTAAGACCCAAGTTCCTCTCCCCCAAAGCAGCCTCAATTATTTTTACTGACTTTTCTCCCAAGTTTCTTACCTTGATCAAATCACTTCTTCTGGCATTCACCAAGTCCTCAACCGTCTCATAACCTGCTTTTACTAGAGCATTTGCCACCCTCGTAGGAAGGCCAATTTCTTCGACCGAAAGCTTGCCAACGAAACCCAAATTGTCCTTTTCCTCCTTTTTCTCCTTGACGATTTCTTTAGGAGAAATAATTTGATTATAATAGTCAACCAAAATATTGGCTCCCTTAACCAAGGCGTTCCGTGGATCAATTGTGCCATCTGTCCAAATTTCTAAGATAAGCTTGTCATAGTTGGTCAAACGCCCTACACGAGTCTCCTCAACCTTATAATTCACTTTAGTGATTGATGAAAAAGATGCATCTAAAGGGATTACTCCAATTTCATCAGTTTTTCTCTCCTCAGAAGGTGAATAACCAACTCCAGATTCAATCTGCATCTTGACATCAAGCTTAGATCCTTTGTTTAGATAAGCTAAACTCAAATCCGGATTAGCTATCTTAACCACCGCCTCTACTACTATATCCTTAGCCTTTACCTCTTTTGCTCCCTCGACAGAAAGACTTGCTTTAACAGCCTTTTCACCATCATAAGAAAAACGTACCTTTTTAAGATTTAGTAAAAACTCAACTAAATCCTCCCGCATTCCCTTTAAAGTTGAAAATTGATGTTTGATACCGGAAATCTTGACAGAAGTTACAACAGCACCAGGTAAACTTGACAAAAGTACTCTTCTTAAGGAGTTACCCAGAGTATTCCCATAACCCTGCTCAAGCGGCGCAATAACAAATTTTGAATAATCATCCTTTTTTTCTTCCTCTTTAATTTCAAATATTACTTGGCTCATAAACTCTTCACCTCCTTTTAAATGTCTGAAACTTTACTTCAACTTCTAGATATACCCTATACCTGAACTCACTACAAGCCTGTAGACCCCTTGTAATTCGTAAGTTTTAAAGCTTACGTGTTTATGCCGTTATTCCTAATAGTTCAAATAGTATTTTGGGCATAGACAAAGTTTATCTAGAATAAAATTCCACTATGTCTTGTTCAGATATTGGTTCAAAAACGTCCTCTCTCTTGGGGACTCTTACCACTTTACCAATAGCTCCTTTTCTTTCCAACCAGGATGGCACTTTAACATCTTCATTCTCCAAAAGTCTCTTGCTTGCAGGAATGTCCAAAGCCCGAGAAGATAAGGAAATTACCTCGCCAGAACTCAACTTGTAAGAAGAGATATTTACCTTTTTTCCATCAACCAATACGTGCTTGTGGGAAACAAGCTGTCTAGCTGCCGGTCTGGTCGGTGCAAAACCGAGCCTAAAAACAATATTATCCAACCTTCTTTCCAGCAGAGACACCAATTCCTCACCAGTATTGCCTTTAGATGCTAATGCTAATCCCACGTAACGTTTAAATTGCTTTTCCATAACTCCATAAAGCCTTTTTACCTTTTGTTTCTCTCTCAATTGTCTTGCATATTGGGATTCTCTTCTTGTTCCTCTGGGTCCATGAACACCGGGTGGAACAGTGAGTCTGGTAAGTTTGGATCCCTTGGCAAAAAGATCAAAACCCTCCCTTCTTGACAATTTGTCTTTTGGTCCTACGTATCTAGCCATGTTTCAACACACTCCTGCTCGCTCAGGATAAGTATTCTCTCCTTTGCAAGCGGGTTTTAATAAATCAATTTAATTCGATTGTTACCATCATAGAATTTTCTATGTTCTTTTTTTCTTTTTCGGTCTTGGACCGTTGTGAGGGATTGGCGTTAAATCAGCAATGAGAGCAATTCTAATACCCCCAGCTCTAATTGCCCGAAGGGCAGCATCCCTTCCTGGCCCTGGACCCTTTATATAGACTTCGACTTCTCTCAACCCAAATTTTTCTTTAGCATTTTTAATCACCTTATCCACCGATGTGCTTGCAGCAAACGGTGTTGATTTTCTGGTACCCTTAAAACCAGAGAGACCTGAAGAGCCCCATGCAACAACTTTTCCGTCATTATCAGTAACTGTTATTAACGTATTATTAAATGAGGCAGAAATATATACTTTCCCTGTCTCAACAATTGGAACCCTGGAAGTTTTGGGTTTTCTTTCTGATTTCCTTTGTTTGGTCATAAGTTTAAACAAGAATATTTACTCTTCTTTTTTTGCCTTCTGTTGCTGCATTTTTCCCAACGCCTCTTTTCTAAATGCCCCAACTGTTTTTCTTTTACCTCTTTTTGTCCGAGCATTACTTCTGGTTCTTTGTCCACGAACGGGTAAACTTCTCAGATGTCTTAACCCTCTATAAGAGCTAATTGATTTTAATCTAGCCATATCGTTTCTCACTTTTCTTATCAATTCACCCTCAATTATTTGTTCATCCAAAACACCAATGATTTTAGCAATATCCTTTTGGCTTAGTTCAGAAACTCTTTTAGAATGATCTATCTTTAATGAATCTAATATTTTTTTGGACAACGACCAACCTATACCCTTAAAAGTCGTTAGGGCATAAGATATTCTTGCCTTATCATTTAATTCGATTCCTGCTATTCGTGTCATATAAGCCGTTGTTTACGCTCTAACCCTGCCTTTGCTTATGTTTCGGATTTTTACAAATAACAAAAAGTGTCCTTTTTCTCTTGACAATTTTACAATCTTTGCATCTTTTTTTAACTGATGAACCCACCTTCATAAACACTTGCCCTACTTTCTGTATTTCTGAATAATCCTTCCTCTTTCTTGATCGTACTTGGTCATTTCCACCCCAACATTATCCCCTGGAAAAATCCTTACATACCTTCTTCTTAAAATGCCTCTAAGAGTTGCCAAGACAATCCTTCCGTCTTCCAGTTCAACTCTAAACATGGTATTGGGTAAGGCTTCTTTGACAATTCCATTTATCCTAATTGATTCTTCCTTTTTCATATCCCATTCCTCATTAAAAAACAGCTAATCTGAGATTAGCTTATTGAAAAATCAGCCTGTCAATACCACAGACCCAGTTTCAGTTAACGCAACAGTTTCTTCAAAAAGTGCTGCTATTTTACCATCACGGGTCTTAATTGTCCATCCATCATTTCCGATTTCAATTTCTCCGCTTCCTTCTGTGTACATTACTTCAATTGCCAAAGTTACTCCGACTGGAATTTTAGGAGAATCAGTCCTTTTTCCAGAGGTAAAACAAGGAATTTGTGGTTCCTCGTGCAAATCTTTTCCAATACCATGCCCAACCAGGGCTCGAATCGGAGAGTATCCTTCTTTTTTTATACTAGTCTCAATAACTCTAGAAATATCATAAATTCTATTTCCCGACTCAACTTTTTTTATCGCCAAACGAAGAGTTCTTTCTCCCAATGAAATAAATTTCTTAAGAAACCCATCTTCATCAATTCCCAAACTAAACGAGCTGTCTGAATGAAACCCTTCGTAAAATATTCCCAGATCGACACTAACTAGATCTCCTTTTTTAAAGACAATTTCTTTTCTGGGGATACCGTGAACTACCCCATCATTCACATTCACACAGGTCGACCAACTGTAGTTGGGAACCATCTTAAAAGAAGGAAAACCACCTTCGCCAAGAATCAATTTTTCAGCCAAAAGATCAATTTCCGAAGCCCTTATCCCTTCCCTAACTGCCTCTTTTAACCGTGCTTTTACTTTTGCCAACTTTCTCCCCCCCTCAAACATTTTCTTCAATTCTTCAGGGGTTTTAATTTTTATCTTTGCCATTTCTCTTTTCGAGGTGTCCAACAATATCTGCAAAAATTATTTCAATTGGACGATTCCCGTCAATTCTCATCAAAATTCCATCCTTTTCAATTACCTCTATCAAAGGTTTTGTTAACCTTTGATATTCCTCAAAACGCCCCAAAACAACTTCAGGTCTGTCATCATTCCTTATTATCAAATTGTTTGGATCAATGCTTTGGGGGGGTGGATTGGTTATCAGATTATAAAATTTGTTTGTAATTTTATCCTGCCTTCGTGAGGATATTCTCTTAATTGCAACACTTCTATCTATACCAAGAAATATTATGTTGTCCATTTTCTTCTTTTTAGCCTCAAGCCAGTCCAAAATCACCCGATATTGATAAACAGTTCTCGGAGATCCGTCAAGAATAAAGTTATCAAATATTTTTCCCTCTTCCATATGCTTTTTAAAAACATTCATGGTAATTTCATCCGGAACCAGAAGTCCCTGGTTCATAATCTCTTTTAACTCGGGCATTTTTACCTGCATATCTCTGAGTATCTGCCCTGTGCTCACATCGTAAAGACTGTACTTTTCAGCAAGCATTTCAGCCTGAGTTCCCTTTCCTGAAGCTGGTGGTCCTATGATTGAAAGTATCATAACTCTCATCTCAAAAAAGATTCGTATCTTTTCATTACAAGCTGCGCTTCAAGTTCCCGAGCAACATCTAAAACAACCGAGACAACAATGAGTATCCCCGTTCCTCCAATTGCTAAGTTAGCCACGCCAATTGTGTTTTGGAAGAAAGAAGGAAGAATTGCGATCAGTCCTAAAAACAGCGCTCCGACCAAGGTAATTCTATTTAAAACATTCTTAAGATATTTTATTGTCTGGGTTCCCGGACGAATTCCAGGAATAAAACCTCCGCTTTTCTGAAGGTTCTCCGAAATTCTTTCTGGGTTAAAAACGATAGATGTATAAAAGTAAGTGAAACCAACAACTAAAAGGAAGTAAACTAGATTATAGAGAAAAGAGGTTGGGTTGAAAAGGGTAGAAAGAGTAGTTGCAAGATTGGCTAACTTAGAGTTTCCTAGACCTGTAAGAAACTGGGTGGCTAATGAAGGTAGTAAAACCAAAGACACAGCAAAAATAATGGGTATGACTCCTGCCTGATTAAGCCTCAAGGGTATATAAGAAGATGAAAGTCCCATCCTTCCCACACGCTTAGCATAATTAACCGGAATTTGTCTCACCGCTTCATTCATAAACACAATTAGTCCTACAATAAGCACTGCTAACGCCAAAAAGACCAAAATTTTCAAAAAATCTTCTGTATTAATAACAGAAAAAGACTGTCCCAGGGAAATGGGCAGCCTTGCAACAATTCCCGCAAATATCAAAAAGGAAACTCCGTTGGTTAAACCATACTGGGTAATAAGATCTCCAAGCCAAACTGCCAACATAGAACCAGCTGTCATTGCCAATATTAAGGCAAGAAGGGAGATAGAGTTTAAACTACCAATCACAGTCTGCGTTCTTAAAAGAGTATACATACCAAAAGCTTGCATAGCTGATAAGGGAATTGTAAGAATTCTCGTATATTGATTTATTTTTTCCTGTCCATATTCTCCTTCCTTGGAAAGCTCCTCTAACCCGGGGATAACATAGGTTAAAAGTTGAATTATGATTGATGCATTTATATAAGGCGTAAGCCCTAGAGCCATGATTGAAAAGTTGGCCAATGTTCCTCCTGAAAATACATCCAGCAGTGATAAAAGCGGGCTTCCCAGAAAAAGAGCTTGTAGAGAGCTTATATCAATTCCAGCTGCGGGAATGTGAGCAATCAGTCTATAAATGATAAGTATCACTCCAGTAATTACCAACTTACGCCTTATTTCAGTTGACTTTAAGACTCTTGAGAAAAATTGTGTGATTTGATAAAACACAAATATATGATTTTGAATCTCTTTCTGGGTATTTGCCTGACTGCCCACTTTCCTAGTCAGACATTTATGTTTGACTTTTAGTAATAACCGTTCCTCCAGCTTTCTCAATCTTTCTACTTCCTGATTTTGAAATTGGAAGTTCAACTATTAATTTCTTCTCAATACTTCCGCCTCCCAAAACTTTAACGCCAAACATCTCTGCTTGTCTAGCATTTACAATTCCAAAAGCAACCAGGGAATTTATATTTACCCTACTCCCCTCCGACAGTAAATTAAGAAGGTCCAGGTTTACAATTAAGGGTTTAGCTTTTGCCTTCAACTTACCCTTACCTCTTCTCAAAGGCAATCTTTTGATTAGAGATTTTTTCATCTTGACCCCTTCGAAAATGATTCCTATCTTCTTTCTCGATTTTTGACCTTTTTGTCCACGTCCGACAGTATGTCCTCCTTTACCACTACCATAACCTCTCCCCCTCCGCTTCTTACCTCTGGAAATAATTTTTGGCAAATCTACCATTTACTTCTCCTTTCTTCTAGATATCTCTGCTATTGTCTTTAAAGCTTTTAAAGTTGCGTAAACGTTGGATGCTTTGTTTGTCGTACCCAAGGTTTTCCCAACAGCATCTCTTATTCCGGCTGCCTCAAGAACAACCCGCATTGCCCCACCAGCAATTAATCCAGAACCAGGAGGAGCAGGTTTTAATAAAACTTTGGCTGCCGAAAATTTTTCCTCAATTGAAAAAGGTATGCTTGTACCCTTTAGGGGGGCCAAAAACATCCTTCTTTTGGCAGATTCAATAGCCTTTCTTATTGCACTGGATACATCTGAAGCTTTAGACAAACCCACCCCCACACGTCCATTTTTATCTCCTACGACTACAAGTGAAGAAAAACGAATGGTGTTTCCTCCCTTGGTCTTTTTGGAAATCCTTTTAATCTGAACAACAGTCTCAATAAGTTCTTTTTGCAAAGAGACTTCCTGCATTAAAATTCTAAACCTCCCTTCCTAGCTCCTTCTGCAAGAGCTTTTACTCTTCCGTGATATTTATACCCACCGCGGTCAAAAACTACCTTTTTTATTTTTTTCTTTAAAGCTTTTTTAGCAAGTGACTCTCCCACTTTATAAGCCAGTTCCTTTTTAGAAAGACTGGAAAGAGAAGATGACTTAAACTCCAAATCGGATTCTGAAACCAAAGTTACTCCCTTGTCGTCGTCAATTAATTGGGCATATATATACTTATTAGAACGAAAGACAGAAAACCTGGGACGGATAGTTTCTCCAAAAACCTTCCTCCTTATTCTTTTCTTTCTAAGTTTTCTTTTTTCAATTTTTTCCATAATAATTATCGAAATTAGAATCAAGTTTAAGTTTGAGCCTTAGCTGTTTTACCCGCTTTTCTTCTCACAACTTCATCTTTATACTTAATGCCTTTACCTTTATATGGTTCGGGCGGCCGAACAGCCCTTATCTTTGCCGCAGTTTGGCCAACAACTTCTTTGTCAATTCCTTCAACAGTTATATCGGTTTTTTCAATTTTAAAACTAATCCCTTCCGGTGCCTCTATCTTGACAGGATGGGAATAACCGACCATCAAAGTTAAAGTATTACCTGAAAGTTCAGCTTTATAACCAGCGCCTACCAACTCCAGAGTCTTACCCCATCCCTTCGATACTCCCACGGCCATATTGGCAATAAGGGCTCTCATAGTCCCAAAGCTTGCTTTGGATAGACTTCCCTTTTTAACCAAAGAAATTTTACCTTCCTCTATATTTAGACTTACACCCTGGATAAGTTTTTTCTCTAAACTTCCTTTAGAACCAGAGATTTTAAGCACGTCATCCTTAACAGTTACTCTCACACCTTCTGGAATCTCAATTGGTAATTTCCCTACTCTACTCATAAAGCTTATAATATTTCCGCAATTACTTCTCCACCTAAACGCTTCCTAATTGCATCTTTAGATGTCATAATTCCTTGGGGAGTTGAGATAATAAAAAACGAAGGACCTTTAATTTTTCCCAATTCCCTCACATTTTTATACACTCTTAACCCCGGTTTAGAAACCAAGCGAATATTTAGAAGGACAGGTTCTTTCTTTTTGTAACCAATTTGAATCAATAATTTCCCGTCTTTTTTTCCCACACCACTCAAAAAACCTTCTCTTTCCAAAATTTTGGCAAGCTCGTAAACCAATTTACCTCCTTTAGCCTCCAAAGTTTTTTTCTTGGCTAAACACGCGTTTTTAATTTTTATCAAAAAATCGCCTTCCGGATAATTCATAAGACGTATTAAATACTAAGACTTGTAGGTCTTATTTTCTCCTACCAACTTGCTTTTTTAACTCCAGGTATCTCACCTTTATGAGCGTATTCTCTAAAACACAACCGACACAACCCAAACTTTCTCATGAAACCTCTCGGTCTTCCGCATAAATTACACCTATTGGTATAACGTGTTTTATATCTTAATTTTTTTCCTTCCCTGACTTCTTTAGATTTCTTTGCCATATACGTAATTTTTAAGACTGAAAGAGCAAAGAGAGTGTGAGTTAACTACTTTTACTCCCCAGTTCTCCTGCCCTTTTATCCTGTTTCTCGAAAGGCATTCCCAGAAGCTCAAGCAACCTCCGGGATTTCTCTGGATCTTTAGTTCCACTGACAACCATGGATATTTCTAAGCCTCTACCTTTTGATTTGGACAGATCTATTTCTGGAAAGACTGTATCATCCTCAATCCCTAAAGTGTAATTTCCTTCTCTGTCAAAACTTTTAAGGGAAACGCCTCTAAAATCTCTTAATCGAGGCAGTACTATCGAAAAAAGTTTATCTAAAAAGAAATACATTCTATTGCCTCTTAAAGTCAGCTTCAAACCGACCGGTACACCTTGTCTAATCCCAAAACTGGCGACAGAAACTTTTGCTTTTCGCTCTGATGACAGTTGTCCAGTAATTGCTGATAAATCTCTTTTGGCCTGTTCTAAAACATCTTTATCCTTAGCCCCATCTCCTACACCCATATTTACAACTACTTTAGCCAGTCTAGGCAAAGCCATTTTGTTGCTAATAGAATATTCACGAGACAGTTTCAAAGCCACTTCTTTTTCGTACTTTTCTTTTAATCTATTCATATTTAATTAAGTTATCTAGAAAACTTGCCTTTCAGGGTCACTTTAAGCTAAGTCAGACAATAAGGTGTATGACTCGTCCTTACTTTTTAGTATCCATTTCCCTTTTGCATTTTTTGCAAATTCTTTTTTTTACGCCTGCTATTAATCTAAATCCAACTCTAGTTACCTTTTTGCATTTTGGACAAACGACAGCAATTTTTGAAAAAGGCAAGGGTCGGGAAATTTCATAAATTCCTCCCTTTTGTCCGGTTTGACCCTTAAGATGTTTTTTATAAATATTAAGATCAGGGACTAAAGCGGAAGCTTTTTTAGGTATAATTTTTTCAATTACTCCCTCACGCCCCTTGTCTTTTCCTGAAATTACTTTTACTGTATCGCCTTTTTTAAACTTTAACATTATTCTCTCTCAAACCACCTCCCTGGCTAAAGATGCAATTTTTGTATAACCAATCTCCTTTATTTCTCTTGCTACTGGACCCAATATTCTAGTCCCAACTGGTAAGCCCTGTTTATTAATAACAACCCCAGCATTATCATCAAACTTAAGACAGGTTCCATCCTTCCTTCTTATTTCTTTTTTAACTCTAACCACCAACACTCTAACTTTCTCCTTATCCGAAACTGCACTATTTGGATCAGCTCCATCAACGACACAGACGACAACATCACCTATAGTTGCAGTTCTGCCTATTTTAGATGAAATCCCAATCACCATTAATCTCTTTGCCCCCGAATTGTCGGCTGGTCTCAGAACTGATCTCAGTTGTAACATAGATTTAATTTGCTAAATTTAATGACTTTTAGATACTATTTTAACTATCTTCCATTTCTTTGTTTTACTATGGGGTTTACTGGTAACAAACTTTACAGTCTGATCTACCTTTGCTCCCAAGAGATCATGAACATGGTAAATTTTCCTTCTTTTCAACCTCTTTTTATAAATCGGATGAACAACCATCCTTTCTACAGATACTGTTGCAGTTTTTTGCATCTTCGTTGATATCACTTTTCCTGTAAAGGTTTTCATAGTACAACAATAATTTTCTGGCGAGTCTGTTCCTTAGCTTTTTTTTACCTTTGAACTTTGTCTTTTTCTCGCTTTGGGATTGATCCTATTTTTTCTTTCGAACTTTTCTTTTTCTTCTTCCCAAATTTCCTTCTCGCGAATCAAGGTCAAAATTTGGGCGATATTTTTCCTCAACATCTTTACCTTTTTTAAATTCTTTTCCTTACCAACTTTTACCTCAGCCCCTATTCTCAACAACTCTTTCTTCTTCTCATAACCCAAACTTTTCAATTCTTCATTCTTTTTCAATCTCAATATTTTAAGATCTTTTTTTTTCATAAGCAATTAAGGTTAATCTTTTCTACTTACAATCTTTGTTTTGAAAGGCATTTTGTCCCCCGCTCGTTCAAGAGCATTTTTCATCACCTTATTTTCAATTCCAGCAACTTCATAAATAATTTTTCCGGGAGTAATAACTGCAACATATTTTTCTGTATCACCTTTGCCCCCACCCATTCTCTGTCCAGCTGGCCTAGATGAAACAGGTTTATCAGGAAACACTCTTATCCAGACTTTTCCTCCTCTTTTAATACTGTGAGTAAGCGCACGTCTGCCTGCCTCAATCTGTCGACTTGATAGCCAAGCACAACCCAGAGCTTTCAATCCCAACTCTCCGAACGAAATTTTTGACCCTCGATAAGCCTTTCCTTTCATCCTGCCCCTAAAACTTTTTCGATATTTTCTTTTTTTTGGTTCCAACATAATTTGCCTTTCGGGTATTACCCTCCTTTAATCCTTTTCCGCTTTTTTATGTATGTAAACCTTAACTCCAACGCAACCTCTCTTCAAAAGTGCGGTTGAACGCGCATAGTCAATTCTCTCTCTTAGGGTTTGAGTTGGAACAGAACCCAGATGATATTTTTCAACCCTGGCAATATCTGCTCCAGCAATCCTTCCTGATAAAATAATTTTCACACCTTCAGCCCCTGCCTGCATAACTCTTTCCATTGCCCGATTCACCACTCGCCTGTGGGGAAATCTTCGCTCAAGTTCAAAAGCAATTCTGGTTGCGACTAAGTGAGCTGAAATCTCTGGGTTTCTCACCTCATTGACTCTTAAATCAATTTTCAAACTCTGGCCACTCTGCCCGTCTGATACTTGGGAAGCAGAACGACTTTTGCTTTTCTTGAATCTATCTATCACCTCTAATATTATTTTCTTAATCTCCTCCAAACCGCTTCCACCTCTTCCAATTACAACTCCAGGTCTTGAAACTGTTAAAATTACAACTAGGCTTTTGGGCAATCTTTCCAACTCAACCTGAATTATTCCAGCGATTTTTAGTTTTTCCATCAATGTTCTTCGTATCTCTATGTCCTCTAAAAGATAGTCTTTATACTTAGAGTCTTCTGAAAACCAACGAGATTTCCAGGGCAAAAATGTGCCTATCCTAAAACCTATTGGATTTACTTTTTGTCCCATAACAAATTCCTTCCTCCTGAATTATTGTTTTTTGTCTCTGACCTTTGAGCGTCTCTGACGATATTTGTTTTTCAGATTTTCAGTGTTTTCCGTCTTGGATTGAACTTTGACAGCCTTTCCACTCGCTTTTTGAGCTTTGCTTACCAAAATAACTCTTATATGACTGGTTCTTTTCTTATAGGGTTTAGCTCGTCCCCTTGCCCCAGCTCTCCATCTTTTAAGCCTGGGACCCTCGTTCACCTGAATTTCTTTAAAAGTAAGTTTTTCTTCCCCAATTCCCTTTTGTTTTGCGTCAGCCAACGCCGTTAATATCACTTTTCTCAAATAAAATGCTGCCTTCTTTCTGAGAAAAGGTAATCTTTCAACTGCTTCTCTGGGCTCAAGATTTTTTACCAGCCTTGCCGTTTCTCTTAGTTTTTTCGGCGAGGTTACTATAAACTTTTGTACTACCTTTACATCCATAGTTTAAGTTTTCTCCAAAACTCTTTTTATCACTTGTCCATGTCCTCTGAAGGTTCTTGTTGGGGCAAATTCGCCAAGTCTATGGCCAACCATGTCCTCGCCTACAAAAACATCAATAAAAACTTTCCCATTGTGAACCTTAAAATATTTGCCGACAAACTCCGGTGGTATTTGACTGGCTCTTGCCCAAGTTTTTATCGGATTTACCTTATCTCCAAGACCAACCTTCACCTTCTTGAGAAGGTGCTCATCTATATACGGACCTTTTTTAGAACTTCTTGCCATAAACCTTTCACTCCAAGAACACAGTAGAAAGTGCAAAAAAGTATAAGAATAAACTTACTTTCTTTGTACTATGTTCAAAAAACTTATGGTTTGCAACTCTAAAAATAGTATTTTGGGTATAGCAAACGCAAGTTAAATAAGTATATGTACTAACCAACATGTGGCCCTTTCTTTCTGGATTTTACAATAAGATCGACTGAGTACTTTCTCCTTTTTCTGGTTTTGCCAACCGCAGGCTTTCCGTAAGGTGTTTTGGGATACTTCATACCCACCCCGCTTCTTCCTTCTCCACCTCCGTGAGGGTGAGACCGTGGGTTTTGTGCAGTTCCCCGGACAGACGGTCTAATACCCATTTTTCTTTTTCTCCCTGCCTTTCCTAAACGCACACTTCTTATCTCTGCATTGGAAACCTGACCAATGCTGGCAAAACACTCAGTGTTAAACCTTCTTATTTCACCGGATGGTAATTTTACCAAAACATAACTTTCTTCTTTACCATGAACCTGAGCTGACACACCAGCCCCTTTTACCAACTGTCCACCCTTACCAGGTCTTATTTCCAAGTTATGAACTTGTGTCCCTACAGGAATTTTTGCCAAGGGTAAACTATTTCCAGGTTCGATGGGAGCAGATTCCGAACTGATTACCCTTTGCCCTTCTTTTAAACCATTGGTTGCTAATATGTACCTTCTTTCACCGTCCTCATAACAAATAAGTGCTATGTTCGCATTTCTATTAGGATCATACTCAATTGATTCAACTTTTGCCCAAATATTTTTCTTATTTCTCTTAAAATCAATTTCTCTTAGAAATCTTTTTTGTCTTCCACCCTGATGTCTAACGGTTACTTTCCCACCTGATCGCCCTGATTTTTTAGCTAAAGTGTACTTTAATCTTCTCATACAACCTTTCCTTTTTTACCTTGGTCAAATAAATCAATCTTTTCTTTATCTTTCAATTTGACAATTGCCTTTTTGCTTGGCATTATTATCTTTTTCCTTCCTCTGAAAGTTTTCTTTACTTCGCCTTTTTCTTTAATTGTTTTAACACTAACTACATGAACATCAAAAGCTTCCTCAATAAGCCTTTTTATCTGTCTTTTATTTAAAGTTCTAGCAACCCTGAAACTATATCTGCCTCCTGATGCTAATTTTAAACTCTTCTCAGTAATAATTGGTTCAAGTTTCATTGCAATTATTTAAAATCTAAATAACCTTACTTTTTTTCTTTCTCGAACAGGTTTATCTCTGCCGTCTTAGCTCTTTCAGCTTTTTTTCCTGACTTGATGACTCTTTTTTTTCCAATCTTTTCACCAGACAACTTATAAAACACTCCCTTATCCATAACTAAAATCCCTCCATAAAAAACATCGTATACATTTAAGTTCTCAAAGAAAAGGGTCCTTAGATTGGCTATGTTTCTCAAAGCTAATTGTGCGTCTTTGCTTTCTCCTAATAAGATAAATGTAAATTTTGCCCTTGAGTTAAAATTCTTTTCTTTTTCAGCGATTTTCTTTATCAAACTTACTGCATCTTTAGTTTTATTAAGAGTTGAAATATTGTCAACAACTATCAACTCCCCTTTTTTCGCTTTAAGGGTTAATGCTATCTTTAAAGCTTTTCTTTTTATTTTTTTAGGCAAACTAAGTTTTTTCTTTACTCCTTTTGGTCCATGAGCCACACCACCTCCCACAAAAATCGGCGCGCCTTTATCACCATGCCTTGCTAAACCCGTTCCCTTTTGCCTGTATATCTTTCTACCTGAGCGAGAAACTCCAGCGCGGGTTTTAACTTTAGATAAACCGGGATGTCTCTGCCACTCGTAAACACGAATTGCCTGCGCCAAAAGAACCATATTTTCTTTTCCCTGCCAATCTTTGGGGAACTCAACTGACTTTGTTTTCACTCCTTTTAATGTATATGCGTTTAGTTTTGTCATAATTAAACTTTCTTTTCACTGTCTTCAGAAGAATTCTCCACATTCCCAGTATTTGATTTTTTACTGTCTCCATCGGACACGACTTCAGCTTCGACCACTCGTTGGGTTTCTTCCTTAATCAACTCTTCTAGTTTCTTCGTACCAAGTTTTTCGATTCTCAAAAGCCCACCTGTCTTGCCTGGAACAGAACCGGATAATTTAACTTCCCCGCTCTCTTTATCAACATCAATAACGAACAAGTTTTTGAGAGTAACAGTATTCCCACCCATCCTGCCTGCCATCTTTTTACCCTTGTGAACTCTGCCTGGACTTGTCCCTTGTCCGATTGCGCCAGGAGCTCGTAGTCTGTCCGACTGTCCATGGGTTTTAGGACCGCCGGCAAAGCCCCAACGCTTTACAACACCGGCAAAACCTTTACCCTTGGATATACCAGTTACCACCACAATATCGCCTTTTCCAAACACATCAGATGCGTTAATTACTTCCCCTTTCTTGAATTCAGGTTCATCTCTAAGCCTTATTTCACGCAAAAAAAGCGGGGCTTTTTTATCGCCTATCGCCCCGCGGAGATGTCCTTTCAATGGTTTTGTAATCTTCTTAATCTTTCTCTCTCCAAACCCAACTTGAACCGCCCAATAACCATCTTTTTCCTTTTTTTTGATCTGAGTTACAACGCATGGACCTACTTTTATAAAAGTTACAGGAATTCTCACTCCTTTCATAAAAGTTTGGCTCATTTTTCCCTTTAATCCTAAAAGTGTATTTAGCATAAAAAAAGGCGCCAGAGGCGCCCAATCTTGGCCCTTCCAGCAAATTTATGTGGTTAATACTCGATAAACCACCTCCACTAAGAAGGAATTATAGCAAAAGAAGCTAAACCGCGCAACTAGCCAGAAGGATTTACATTTTAATTTCTATAGACACTCCTGCAGGAAGATCAAGATTTGAAAGAGAATCGATTGTCCGGGCTGAAGGATTTAAAATATCAATTAGGCGTTTGTGAACCAAAACTTCAAAGTGTTCCTGAGCATCCTTATAAGTAAATGGAGATTTCAAAACCGAAATAACAGTTCTTTTAATGGGAAGAGGAATAGGCCCTCTAATTTTAGCACCAGTTGCCATGGCAGTATCTAATATTTTCAAAACCGCCTCATCCATTACTCTATGATCGTATGATTTCAGCTTAATGCGAATTCTCCCAGTTTCTGCCATGGTTTCTCAAAGTGCAAAACGCTTTACTCAAAAAACTGTCTTGTAAGCGAAACTAAACAATGATTTTAGTAATCACTCCGGCACCAACCGTACTTCCACCCTCACGAATCGCAAAACGAAGTCCTTCTTCCACCGCAACCGGCTGAATGAGTTTTACCTTCATCTTGGCATTATCTCCTGGCATTACCATTTCAATTCCTTCTGGCAAAGTTACCTCGCCCGTAACATCAGCTGTCCGAACATAAAATTGTGGCTTGTAACCAGAAAAGAAAGGTGTATGTCTTCCACCCTCTTCTTTAGATAAAATATAAACTTCGGCTTCAAGCTCGGTGTGGGGAGTAACTGAGCCAGTCTTGGCTAAAACTTGACCTCTTTCAACTTCATCCTTCTCAATTCCCCGAAGAAGAATTCCAACATTATCTCCGGCTTGAGTTTCATCAAGAGTTTTCCTGAACATTTCCAGTCCGGTCACCACTGCTTTCTTAGTATCTCTAAGCCCAACTATTTCAACCTCCTCATTAACTTTCAATACTCCTCGCTCAACTCTGCCTGTTGCCACAGTCCCTCTACCTTTGATTGAAAAGACATCTTCAACAGGCATAAGAAAGGGTTTTTCCGTGTCTCTTTTAGGTTCAGGAATATACTCGTCAACCTTCTTCATAAGCTCTAAAATCTGTTTCTCTGCCTCGCTATCCCCTTCATCAGCTTTAAGAGCGCTACCCCGAATTATTGGAACCTCATCCCCCGGATACTCATATTTTTTAAGAAGTTCTCTTACGTCTGCTTCCACAAGATCAATAATTTCGGGGTCATCAACTGTATCAACTTTATTAAGAAAAACAATTAGAGCAGGGACATTTACCTGACGAGCTAAAATAACATGCTCTCGGGTTTGAGGCATTGGTCCATCGGCAGCTGAAATAACCAAGATGGCTCCATCCATCTGTGCTGCTCCAGTAATCATGTTTTTTATGTAATCAGCATGGCCTGGAGCATCAATGTGAGCATAGTGTCGTTTTTCTGTCTCGTATTCAACGTGGGTTATATTAATCGTTACACCCCGTTCCTTTTCTTCAGGAGCGTTATCAATTTCATAAAAGTCCAAAGCCTTAGTAGAGTTACCCTTTTGCTTGGAAAGAACTTTGGTAATTGCCGCCGTTAAAGTGGTTTTACCATGATCTACATGACCAATGGTTCCAACATTGATGTGGGGTTTTGTTCTTTCAAATTTTTTCTTAGTATTAGCCGCCATTCTTTTAAGATTTTATACTTCCGATCTATCTTGTACAACAACTAATGTGCAAACCAAAAAGGGCTTTCTTCTAGCCCGACACTGGGCAGTATTATAGTGAGAGTCAAACGTTAATGTCAATAATCAATTTTATCTCTCCGATTTTCCCGTCTTTTTGGAAACAATCGTCCCTCTGATATTTACCGGAACCTCTTCGTAATGGCTCGGCTCCATGTAAAAGGATGCTCTTCCTTGGGAAAGTGATCTGAGCTTGGTTGCATAGCCGGATAATTCTGCAAGAGGTGCAAAAGCATTTATAGTGGCCATTGTCCCTTTTTTCCCTGTAGCTTGAATCTGCGCCCGTTTGGCAGACAAATCTCCTATAATATCACCCATAAACTCATCAGGAGTGGTTACCTCAATTTTCATTACTGGTTCAAGAAGAGTCAATTCAGCCTTTTTGGCAGCCTCTTCTAATGCTAACGAACCTGCAATTTTAAATGCAATATCCGATGAATCAACTTCATGAAAGCTACCATCATAAACGACAACCTTAATATCGGTTAAAGGAAAACCAGCCAAAATTCCCTTTTCCATTTTCTCGCGAACACCTTTTTCAATTGAAGGGATAAATTCAGAAGGAATAGCTCCCCCTTTTATTTTGTTTTCCCAGACATAGCCTTCCCCTCTACCCAAGGGCTCAATTCTTAAAAAACAATGTCCATATTGACCTCGACCACCGGTCTGTCTTATATACCTACCTTCAGCTTGAGCAACCTTCCTAATCGTCTCTTTATAGGCTACTTGAGGAGAACCAGTCTTGGCGTTCATATTAAATTCTCGTCGCATTCTCTCAACTAGCACTTCAAGCTGAAGTTCTCCCATCCCGGAAATAATTGTTTGTCCTGTTTCTATATTTGACTTAATTTTAAAGGTTGGATCTTCATCGGAAAGCTTACTCAAAGCAATCCCCATTTTTTCCTGGTCCGATTTTGTCTCCGGCTCGATCGCAAGAGATATAACGGGATCAGGAAAAGTTATTGACTCGAGTAAAATCGGCTGTCCGATGGCTGAAAGGGTGTTTCCAGTCGTTGTCTCCTTAATTCCGACTGCAGCGACTATTTCCCCAGCATAAGCCTCTTCAATAAGCTCTCTTTGGTCTGCGTGGAGAAGAACCAATTTTCCGATTCGCTCTTGTTTTTGTTTTGATACGTTATAGACCAACTCTCCCGGGTGAATCTTACCTGAATAGATTCTCAGGTAAACAAGCCTTCCCACATGCGGGTCAGTCACTACTTTAAAGGCAAGAGCAGAAAAAGGTTCAGTATCTTTAACTTCTCTCTTTTCAATTTTTCCAGTTTTAGGATTTCGTCCTTCAACCGGAGGAATGTTTAAAGGAGACGGTAGATACTCAATAACCGCGTCCAAAAGAAGTTGGACTGAGACGGTTCTATTATCTCCTCCCAAAATGGGGAAAAATTTCCCCTGAATCACACCGTTTCTTATAGCCCTCTTTAGATCAGTTTCTTCAAGCTCTTTTCCTTCTAAGTACTTTTCCAGACTATTATCATCATATTCAGCTACAGCTTCAACCAGTTCAGTTTGATACTTTTTGGCAGTCTGAAGAAACTCTTCAGAAATTTCTTCTTCTTTTAGTTTTGTATCTTCAACTCCTTGATAAGTATGAGCTTTCATCCTTATCAAATCAATAACACCTCTAAGACTGTGTTCTGTGCCCAAGGGAATCTGAATAGGAAATGCATTGGCTCCTAATCGCTCCCGAATTGAGGCGACACTTCCTTCAAAATCAGCTCCAATGAGATTTAGTTTATTTAAAATACAGATTCTAGGAACATTGTATCTGTCGGCCTGTCTCCAGACAGTTTCAGATTGGCTCTCCACGCCAGTTCTTCCATCAAAAACCATAATGGCTCCGTCCAAAACTCGCAAAGATCTTTCAACCTCGGCTGTAAAATCAATATGCCCCGGAGTATCAATAATATTTATTCTGTAACGACCTTCATCAACCACCGTCTTTTTCTTCAATTCCCAAAAAGTGGTTATAGCAGCTGACACAATGGTTATTCCGCGCTCTCTTTCCTGCTCCATCCAGTCAGTTGCTGTCGTCCCTTCATCAACTGATCCTAATCTATAAGTTCTTCCTGTTTCAAAAAGTATCCTTTCAGTTGTAGTTGTTTTTCCAGCATCAATATGGGCAATAATCCCAATATTCCGAATCCTTTCCAACGGCAAATTACGATCCTCAGTTTGACTGATTATCAAGCTTGCCTTTTTTCTTTTTTCTTGTACAGCCATATAAAAAATAAGGTAAGATACAAGTTTTGCACTTCCCTTAATAACCACCTCGGACGGTAGCCCGAAAGGACTCCTCCGAGGTGTGCGAAGCCAGGTACCATACGGTACTTGGCGAAGTATTCCTCGGAGGTGATTCAACCTGTCTGCGCGGGTAGACCTGTCTGCGAAACTTGTGTAAGAGTAAAAGAGCAGGAAAGAGAGCGAATGAAATTATTTTTTACATCCTTCTACTCTTTCATTCTAATACAAAAACCGCTTCCTTCTGGAAGCAGATCCCCATTTTACTTGAAACACGTCAGACGTGTTGAATTTACTACAAGCAGTTTAGATACTTGTAGTTTACTTTACAACTTTTAAAGGTAGTACATAACTTCTTTACCACCTAAAATGAGCAAAGGCACGGTTGGCTTCAGCAATTCTTTCAACATCCTGACGCTTTTTAATCGTCAGTCCCTCTCCATTTGCAGCATCGATCAACTCAGCCGCAAGTTTTTCGGAAAAGGTGTGATATTCAGAATTGGGTCTTTTCCTTGCTTCTTGGACCAACCACCTTATGGCTAAGGATTCCTTACGCCCACCTCGAACCGGAATCGGAATTTGATAAGCTGCACCCCCTACTCTCCTGGGCCTAACTTCCATCGAAGGTTTTATATTATCAAGCGCTTTTGAAAAAATCTTTATAGGATCGTCTTTAAGTTTCTCCTTAATTATCTTAAAAGCCCCATAGACTTCTTTCTGAGTAATGGATTTTTTCCCATTGTGCATGGCCCGGTTGACCAGTCTTGCAACTAGCCTGTTCTTATACACAGGGTCTGGATTTATCTTTCTTAGTTTTACACTACCTCGTCTTGGCATTTTTCAGCATGCTCGAATGCAAGCAAGTTTCCTCGCACCAAAGCAAGAATCACGTTTTTGCTACCTGAACATTCGACTTTTCAGATACAGTCCCACCCGAAGAAATCGATGCTTGAACAACTTTCTTCGTTCCGTATTTACTTCTTGATGATTTTCTCCCCACAACACCAGTCGTATCATATTTGTTCCTTACAACTTTATACTTAATTCCAGGCAGGTCTTTAACTGTTCCACCTCGTACCAGTACAATTGAATGTTCTGAAAGTTCATGTCCCTCTCCTGGAATATAAGCGGTAATTTCCTGTTTATTTGAAAGCCTTACCCTGGCAACCTTTCTTAAAGCCGAATTAGGCTTTCTGGGAGTCATTGTCCTAACCTGAAGTACAACACCACGCTTGGCTGGTGAAGAACTTTCCCCAAAGCGCTGATTTTTAGCACTAAACCAACGCCTCAAGGCCGCCTTCTTAACTCTTTTAATAGGCTTTCTCCTTCCTCTTTTGACTAATTGATTTATGGTTACCATATCTTTTTTACTCTAAAACAGATCGTAGACTCGTGAATTTTACTACAAAGATCAGTCTTGAGGCAAGACAGCTCTTTCAGGTGTAACAGGAATAAGTCTTCCAATTATAACACTCTCTTTAAGTCCCAAAAGACGGTCAGTCTTTCCTAAAAGAGATGCATCAGTAAGAACATCAGTCGTCTGTTGGAAACTGGCAGCAGACAACCAACTTTCGGTAAACAAAGCTCTTCTGGTAATTCCTAATATCACCTGCTGAGCAGATGCGGGTTCTCCACCCGCAGCCAGAACTTTTTCATTTTCTTCTTCGAATGTGGTCTTATCCGTAAGCTCACCAGGGAGAAGGGGAGTATCTCCAGAGGTTACTATCCTTACCTCATCGCTCATCTTCCTGACTATCACTTCAAAATGTTTATCATGAATAGGAATACCTTGACTTTCATAAACATTTTGAATTTCATTAACAAGATATTCCTGGGCAGGTCTAAGCCCTTTTATCGATAAAATCTCTCTTATATCCAAAGCTCCAGTTGCCAAAGCTGTACCAGATTCAACAAATTGCTTATCAGAAACACTAAGTTGGATTGTTTTTGGAATAATATATTCCCTCTCCTCTTTCGGTTTGGTTTGAGTCGAAGTAATTACCACTTTCCAACCTTCTTCGCTATCGCCAACTCTTACCTTTCCTGAAATTTCAGCCAGGGGTGCCATCATTTTGGGAGTCCTTGCCTCTATTAACTCCTCAACACGAGGTAACCCTTGGGTAACATCAACTCCAACAACTCCACCTGTGTGTTTGGTTCGAAGTGTAAGTTGTGTTCCCGGTTCCCCAATGGACTGGGCTGCAATAATTCCTACTGGAGTACCAATTTCAACCACCTTCTTGTTGGATAAATCCCAACCATAACATTTAGCACAAACTCCATACCTAGATAGACAGATCAGTGGCGAGAAAACTTCTACCTCTTCAATCCCAAACTCCTCTAAAACTCTTGCCTTTTCTTCATCAATCATCGCTCCTTTCATAAGCACAATTTTCTCTTTTTTACCAACTTTTGCCTTTACATTTTTTGCGCTGAATCTACTTTTTATCCTTAAAGCGAAAGATTTTTCTCTTTCTCCCTTTACTACAACAAAACCATTTTTTACACCACAATCTCCCTCTCTAACAACAACATCGTGGGCAACATCCACCAATCTTCTTGTCAAGTAACCAGCGTCAGCAGTTTTTAGAGCCGTATCTGTTAAACCTTTTCTTGAGCCTCGCGAAGAAGTAACATATTCAAAAACCGAAAGTCCTTCCTTGAAATTAGATTTAATTGGAAGTTCAACAATTTTACCCAAAGGGTCAACTACCAAACCTCTTATGGCTGCAAGCTGTTTTATCTGATCTCTAGAGACACGTCCTACTTTTGCATTACTAATAATTTTTATGGGGTTTGACTCTTCTATAATACTCCAGGTCCTGTCAACCAACTCCTCAGTCACTTCAATCCAAACTTCTTGAATTAATCTTTTCTTCTCCTCCATGGTTATCAATCCTTGTGCATAATTTGCTTCGTGACTGGCTACCTCCTTATCAGCAATTTTTAATATTTTTTCTTTCTCAGGAAGTATCTTCGAATCAAAGATACTATATGAGAGCCCTGAAAGGGTACCTCCCAAAAATCCGATATCCTTAATCGAATCAATCATTCGAACAACTTTTTCCTTCTCAACAGTTGAGTATGCTCTGCTGAAAAGCTCTTTAATCCCTGAAGAAGTAATCGCGTCATTAACAAAATCAAAACTTTCTGGTAAAGCATTGTTAAAAAAGATTCTGCCCACTGTTGTCTCAACTATTTTTCCGTCAATTCTTACGTTTACCTTCTGCCGCAGCTCTATTTTCTCATTTTGATAAGCCAATATAGCCTCGTCTTTATCGGAGAAAATACTCAACCACTCCTCAATCCTTGAGTCAATACTGGTAAAGTAATAAACCCCTAAAGCCATTTCTTTACTGGCTGGTGTCGTTATAGGACTACCATCCGCAGGTCTTAATAAATTATGCTGGGGAAGCATGAGTTCACTGGCTTCTTTTAAAGCCTTTCCAGAAAGGGGGACGTGAACCGCCATCTGATCTCCGTCAAAATCGGCGTTAAATCCTGAACAGACTGCGGGGTGAATTCTTATTGACTGTCCTTCGATTAGAACAGGGTAAAAAGCCTGAATACTTAGTTTATGGAGGGTCGGTGCACGATTCAAAAGAACCGGATGATTGGCTGTAATTTCATCAAGAATGTCAAAAAGTTCAGGTGGTTTTCTTTCCAACATATTTTTAGCTGACTTGACATTGGGAGCAATGCCTCTTATTATCATCTCTCGAAGTACAAAGGGCTTAAACATCTCCAAAGCCATATCTTTAGGCAAACCACATTGATTTAACTTCAGATCTGGCCCAACAATAATCACACTTCTGCCTGAATAGTCTACTCTTTTCCCCAAAAGATTTTGTCTAAATCTACCCTGTTTACCTTTAAGCATATCTGAAAGAGATCTTAAAGGTTGCCTTCCTCTTCCTCTTCTGGTTGCCTTTCTTTGCGAAGCATCAATAAGTGAATCTACAGATTCTTGCAACATTCTTTTTTCATTTCTAAGTATAATTTCTGGAGCACCCAATTCAATTAAATGCTTAAGGCGGTTGTTCCTGTTGATCACTCTTCTATAAAGATCGTTAAGA
>MGGC01000025.1:0-2792 GCA_001792215.1 Candidatus Woesebacteria bacterium RIFCSPHIGHO2_01_FULL_38_10 | reverse complement strand
GTGGCAGAACCGGAAGAAGCTTTAAAATCATAAAGCTAGGATCAATCTTTGCTCTCCTCATTCCATTCGCTATCTTTAACCTCTTGGCAAGTTTAACAAATCGAGCATTTGGTCCCTTTAACTTTTCAAGATCGCCTCTCAGTCTTGCGCTGAGTTCTTCTAAATTAATTTTTCCAAGAGCTTCTAATACTGCTTCAGCTCCCGTTTTTGCAGTAAAAAAAGAAGAGACAGAATGTCCAACCAACTCATCGTGTTCTTCCTCTGTAAGAATAGACAAGGGTTTTAAATTTTTAACAAGATTTACTAAATTATTAGAAAGCTCTCTTGTTTTTTCCAAAGTATTTTTTTCCTCTTTTTCTAAGGCCGCCTCTTTCTTTCTCAAATCAAGTTCTATCTCTTTTATAGTTAAAGCTAGCTGTTCTTTATCTTTGATTCTTTTTTTCGCCTTCTCTTTATCAGCTTCTGCTTTTTTCTCTAAAACGCTTTTTCTCTCCCTATAGATTTGGTCTATTTCCGCTTCTCTTTCCTTAAATATTTTTTCTAAATCCTTGACCGATTCCTTTCTTTTTTTATCATTAATCTCAAGAACAAGATATCGAGCTAAATAGATAACCTGTTCAATTGAGCGCGGTGCAACATCCAAAAGGAGAGAGACTTTGGATGGTGCACCTTTGAAAAACCAAACGTGGACAACTGGAGAGGCTAAACTTATATGCCCCATCCTTTCACGTCTTACTTTTGATTGAGTCACTTCAACTCCACATTTATCACAAATAATTCCTTTGTACCTTATTCGTTTGTATTTACCACAATAACATTCCCAATCTTTTGTAGGACCAAAAATCCTCTCATCAAAAAGCCCGTCTTTCTCAGGTTTAAGGGTTCTATAATTTATCGTTTCTGGTTTTGTCACCTCGCCACGAGACCAACTTCTGATCTCCTCTGGAGAAGCAAGTTTTATTCTCAGACTTTTTAAATTTGACAAGTCTCTCATCCCCGCTAACGATTCCATATTAGAAAATTCCAATCACAATTGGATAACTTAGCTAATTACTTCTTCTACCTCCATCTTACCTTTAGGATCTACAAGTTCTTTTGTGGCCACCACTTTTGCTCCACTTGCTTCAGCAAGTTCTTGAGCCTTTATATCTCCATAATCGTTTTCTTCATGGGAATATTTACCACCTTCAGCCTCAATAGATAAACAAAGCGAATTTAATTCCTTCACCAAAACCCTAAAGCTTTCCGGGATGGTCGCTTCGGGTATGTCAACTCCTTTAACAATTGCCTCAAAGGCGCGTGCACGACCAATAATATCGTCTGACTTAATGGTAAGCATCTCTTGTAAATTAAATGCAGCTCTGTGGGCCTCAAGCGCCCATACCTCCATCTCCCCAAGCCTTTGGCCTCCCATTTGGGCTTTCCCCCCCAATGGTTGTTGAGTCACCAACGAATAAGGACCAGTGGACCTGGAATGAGTTTTATCCTCAACCATATGTTTAAGTTTGAGAATATATTCGATCCCAACAACTGTTTCTTCCTTAAATGGCTCTCCTGTCTTTCCATTATAAAGTTGTACTTTACCATTCACTGGCAAACCTGCTTTTTTAAGTTCACTTATAATTACATCTTCTGTTATCTTCTCAAATACGGGTAGACATGCCTTCTCTCCTTTTCGTTTCAATGCCCAACCAAGATGAGCCTCCAAAAGCTGTCCCAAATTCATACGAGCCAACACACTCAATGGAGAAATAATAATATCAACAGGAGTTCCGTCAGAAAGATATGGCATATCGGAAACTGGCATTATTTTTGCAATCACACCTTTATTTCCATGCCTTCCGGCAACTTTATCTCCCACAGTAATTTTTCGAATTTGGGCTACTTTTACTATTACTTTCTTAAGCACTCCAGGCCCAAGTTCATCTCCCTCACCTCTATCTAAAATTGAAACATTAATCACAATTCCCCGCTCGCCATGAGGTACCCGAAGCGAAGTATCCCGTACTTCTCTTGCCTTTTCTCCAAAAATTGCCCGAAGCAACCTTTCTTCAGCAGTTAACTCAGTCTCTCCTTTAGGAGCAATCTTTCCCACTAAAATATCATTGGGTCTCATCTCAGCTCCAATAACAACAATCCCATCTTCAGCTAAGTTGGCAAGGTCTGTTTCAGCTACATTCGGAATATCACGGGTTAACTCTTCTGGCCCAAGTTTTGTATCCACGACATCAGCTTCATATTCTTCAATATGAATGGAGGTAAGAACATCATCTTTCACCAATTTCTCAGAAATCAAAATTGCATCTTCAAAACCATATCCCTCAAATGAGCTATAGGCAATAATAAGATTCTTTCCCAAAGCCAATTCTCCGTTATCAATCGCTGGTCCATCAGCCAATAAACCGCCTTTTTTAACTTTTTGTCCAACACTAACTTTAGATCTTTGGTTATAACAAGTAGAATTTGCAGTTCTTTTAAACTTGACAAGATTATAAACTTCCTTTTTCCCGTTATCTAGAATCTCTATATCCTCCGAAAGTTCATCTTGGTCATCTACCTTTTTGGCAAGTTTAATTTCGATCCTATCTGCATCAACATAGCTAACCCGGCCGTCATGTCTAGCCCTAATCACGCCCCCCATTTCTTCCGCAATAAACTTTTCCATTCCTGTTCCAATAACCGGTGCTTCTGGATTGATCAAAGGCACAGCTTGGCACTGCATGTTTGCTCCCATAAGTGCACGATTACCCTCATCATGCGCCAAAAACGGAATAAGCGAGGATGATGCCGCC
>MGGC01000024.1:6910-8148 GCA_001792215.1 Candidatus Woesebacteria bacterium RIFCSPHIGHO2_01_FULL_38_10 | reverse complement strand
TTTGTTCTCTCAGCTATAAACCAAGCCTGCAAGAAAAAGTGATTAAGCATATAAAATAGACTTCCAGACAACCTCAGTATCCAATAGTGCTTTTTAGGGTAAAGAAAGCGTAGAAAAATATACATTGATATCCCTGGAGCTAAAATCCAGAAAATAAAAGTAATTTTTTGAGTATTTAACAAACTTAACCCTAAACTAGACAACAAAGCCTCAAGACCATGAATAAAAAAACCGCTTAAAGATTCCGCCTGGTTTGAACCGAAAGAACCGACACGCTCAGTCCAAACATAAAGTCGGTCCAAAAAATGATCTACAGGAGCAAGAGGAAAACCCATATCATGCCCCAAAGCAATATAGCCCGGCTTATACCACAACAAAGGAATAAGCCCCCAGATAAAAAGGAATACAATTTCAAAAATATATGAATACTTTTCTGTAAACTTTTTCATTCTCTTGAATTTTTATACCACTTCACCATACTTCTAATACCTTTTTCAGGCGAAACTTGTGTCCGAAAACCCAAAACTTTCTCTGCCTTGCTAACGTTAAATTTTCTATCAACAGCAAGAGTTTTATATATTCCTTGGGAAAAGGGGAATTTTATGGGTAAGTAAGAAGAGACCGCAAACAAAATTTTCATTCCAAAGGCAAAAAACGGTCTAGGAATCGAAAACTTTGGGGGCGGACACCCCAACTCTTTCGCCATCGTTCCAACTACCTTTTTAAAGGTATGAGGATTTTTCTCAGAAACAATAAACACATGGTTAAAGGCTTTTTTATTATTAATTACAAGCTTAAAAAAACGTGTCAAATCATCGATGTGCACCAGTTCAAAAAAATGATTACCACCTCCAACATAAAAAAACCTACCGCTTTTAATTGAGGGAGCAATTGGGCTTAAACCAGTTCTATGGTTGCCGTAAACAAAACCGGGTCTAACAATGGTTGTAGAAAATTTTCCAACTTTTCCGTATTTCTGAACCAACTTTTCAGCTTCGTATTTGGTCTTAACATAAAAAGAGTCAAGAACTTGAGGAGAGTTTTCATTCGCAAAGAGTTTACTTCCCCAGTTAATATAAGAAGTACTGCAGTAAATGAATTGTTTCAGCTTTCCGGTTTTTGCTGCTAACTTGAGTAAATTTCTTGTGCCTTCAACATTCACTTCCCAAAAATCTTTATTCTTCAAAGACTTTCCAGGAAGAAGCGCGGCCAAATGGATTAGGACATGAACATCCTGA
>MGGC01000024.1:0-6895 GCA_001792215.1 Candidatus Woesebacteria bacterium RIFCSPHIGHO2_01_FULL_38_10 | reverse complement strand
ATCCCCGTAAACCATATCAAGCTTAAGTCCACTTAAAACGTCAAGATCACTATTTTCCCTGACCAAAGCGCGTACCTGATATAGCTTGTGAATTTTTTTAACCATATACTGTCCAATAAAACCGGTCGCTCCTGTTACCAATACTCTCATTTAATTTAAATATCCCTAACTAAAATATCTTTTACAGTTTCCCTGCGTTGAACTACTCTTGATGATCTACCTTTAGTTAAAACAGTTGCGGCACGGGGTTGCAAAAATTGATTAGACTGGCAACTAAAATAAGCTCCTGTGTTTCTTATTATTACCAGATCATTACTACTTCCCTGCTTGAGCATTCTATTTGTTAAAACAATATCAGATGAATAAAGTAAGGGCCCTGCAATTGAAGTCCTTTTTTTTTCCTTGTTTTTCGTCAAAACATCAACTTCATGATACTCCGAATAAAGTGTGAGTATGGGCATTAGATTGGTTCCGGCATCGATAATTAACCAATTGTTATGTTTTGTTTCTTTTCTAGTTATAACTGTGGAAATTAAATCAGTAGTATTGCCAATCAGACTTCTACCTGGCTCAAGCATCAAAGTCGGATATTTTAAACCTTTTTCCTCAAGTTTTTTTTCCAAGTAGTCAACTATTTCCTTACCAAGGCTCTCAAAATTTAAAGAAGTGTTTTTGTAATTAATATCCAATTTTAGAAAACTCTTTAAGGAATTGAGAGCAATATCAGTTACCTTGTAGGCAGTAATATTTTCAACACCCAAACCTCCCCCAAGATTAATTATTTCCACCTCAAATCCATACTCACTTTTCAACTTAACCATTAAGTCAGTAAGTGCGTCTATTCCTACTAAATATCTTTTAGCACTCTTCTGGTTCGAACCTGTATGACAATGTACGCCAATAAGCTTTAGATACCTGCTCTTTTGAACAAATTCTAAAATTTCTTTAAGCTCCGCACCATCTGCTTCCAGACCGAACCTGTCGTAAGAAATTCCCAACAAAGATTTTAATCCTACTCGCAACGAGGGGAAAGTTAAGCGTATCCCAATATTTGCCCTTTTTTTATGCTTTTGGCAAATATTCTCTATCTGTCTAACCTCATCAAAAGTCTCGACATTAATAATTCTAAATCCAAATTTTACAGCTTTATCCAATTCCTCGCTTGTCTTGACTAAACCGTCAAAAATTATTTCGCCGCCTTTATAACCGGCCAAAGTCGAAGACTCGATGTCAAGCATTGAACAGACTTCCGCTAAAACGCTCTCTTCTCTGAAAATCTTTAATAACGCCACAATCGGATTTGTTTTAGCTGAGTAGCAAAGACAAAATTCTCCCTTATAGGCTTTGAAGTATTTAAAGTAGTTGTAAATATTCTCAAGCATTGCCTCTTGCCTAGTTACAAAAAGGGGGCTGCCGTATTTCTTTACCAATTTTATTGCTTCTTTTGAAGTTAAAGCGTTTCTCATCATTTCCTGGGTTTTTCAAGAACTACAACAAGCATGCTGCCGTGTTTTCTCAAAAAGTCAAAACGGCTCAAAAAATCACTAATTAGAACTGGAATATACATTACATATTTAAGCTTAGGAGAAGTCTGGTAAAGATACCAGTCAATAAGACGGATAAACCAGGGCATAAAATACAAACCCGTTTTTTCAATTATCTCAAAACCACATGATTCAACCTCCTCTGTTAACCGGCTCCATCCGTAGCTAATTTCCCTACCGTCTTCTTTAAAACCGGTATCTGCTAAAATATCTAAAATAATTGATTTCCCAAACCACTCATACTTATTGGGCACTCCAATTGCCGCCCTGCCACCTGGTTTTAAAACCCGATAGATCTCCTTTATGGCATCCACAGGTTCTGGAATATGCTCGATAGTACCTATTGTAAATGCATAATCAAAAAAATTGTCCTTATAAGATAATTTCCTCATATCGCCAACGCTAAACTTAACAGAAATATTTTTTTTCTTCAAAATCTCTTTTGCTCTTTTAATAAGTCTTGGTGCTATATCGATAGCATAAACCGCGTCATAGTAATTCCAAATATGGTCAAGAAGTGGGGTATGGTGTACTTCATTCCAGACATCCAATTTCAAAAATTTCCCTTCCTTTTTACCTTTTCTCAGGTATTTATTACAAAGTCTCAACTCTCCTTGTAAAAAAGAATTGCTACTTAAAGCGTCCGTTATTGAAACAAAATCATCCGCGTACCTATCCCAAAACTCAGCTCTTAGATGTTCATTCTCGCTTTTTAGTGGGTTAAAATCGATTTTATTTTTTGGCATACTAATTTTAACTACCCTCTGGAACTCTTCTTGGATTTCTTGCTGATTTACGATGATCGTTTATTATTTTTTCTGTTATAGAAATAGGTCTCGATTTTACTTCTTCAAAAATTCTTCTTAGATATTCGCTAATAAAGCTAAGAACAACAAGCTGAACACTACCTATAAAAAGTACTGTTATAAGTAAAGTCATAAAGCCTCTGGGTGCGCCAGGATAAATAAAATAGGCTAAGAGATAAACAACAGCCGCCAATAAAGTTACGAAAACACTCAAAATAGCTGCATAAAAAACCCACTCTAGGGGTGCATATGAAAATGAAAATATAGCTCTTCTTGCCCACCATAAACCCTTAAACATACTGGTTGTTGATACACTCGCGCCCGAAAACCTTTCCGGGCGCTTATAAGAAACTCCAATTTGCTTGAAACCAACCCAAGCTCGTAAACCCCGCATAAATCTATCTTTCTCGGGCAAAGAATTAATATGATCAACTACCTTTCTATCCATTAAAGAGAATTCTCCCGCATCCTGAGGGACTTTAATATAGCTTAATTTATTGAAAATAACGTAGAATAGGTGATAAATCTGCTCCATTAGAAAACCCATGCTTTTTTCCCGCTTTCTTCTAACACCATAAACGACATCATTCCCTTTCAGCCATTTTTCGACAAAAACCTTTATAAGCTCCGGGGGGTCTTGCAAATCACCGTCCATAATAACCACAGCCTCACCAATTGCTTGTTTCATACCGGTAGTAAAAGCATTTTGAGCGCCGAAATTCCGACTGTGAAGAATAACTGTCAGTTTTTTGTCTTTTTTTGCTAATTTTTCAAGTATACTCTGAGATTTATCGGGGCTTCTATCATTAACATAAACTATCTCATAATTGAGAGTTATCTTTTTCAATTCCCTTGTTACTCTTTTGTATAACTCTTCAATGTTACCCTCGTCCCTATAAGCAACTGGGACAACTGAGATCATCTTCCTTGTCAACATAGTTCGAATATAACAACTTTAATCGTCAGATTCAACAATCAGCCGCTGATGTATTTTCTCATCAATAAATGTTAAAAATTTAAAATAATATGAAGACGGTAAAAGCTTTGCTAATTTATAAGCGTAAAATATTATCAAAGGATAATAACTAATAACATCACCCCTTTCTATAGATTTAATAACTGCCCTAACTGCATCTTCTTCTGAAAGCGATAAAATCGTATGTCTTGAAAACGGACTCATGCCAGTCTTTACAGGACCGAAAAACACGGTTTTGAAATGTATTTTATTCCTATATTTTAGATACAAACTTTCAAAAGCAATTGAAAGTGCGGCTTTACTTGCCGCGTAACCTATGCCTTCTTCTCCACTGCCCTTTAAGGCAGAAGACGAAGAAATTGCAATAACTTGAGAATTTGTTTTTAAAAGGGGGAAAAGCGCTTGAATTCCCTTTATTACCGATAAATAATTTATTTCAATCATCTTTCTGGTTTTTTCAAAGTCCAAACCGTTTATAAAATCATTTTCGAAAATAGCCGCGTTGAAAATTACAATATCGGGATGATATTTTTTACGCCTCAGAGATTTAACAATTTGATCCCAAGAGTCTTTTTGGGAAATATCAATCGCTGAATAAAGGTAGTTTTTCGGACTATTCACCTCACTTTTCAAATTCTTAAGCAGTTTTTCTCTTCGCGCAATACCCCACACTTCACAACCTTCACCGACCAGTTTTATTGTAAGAGCCCGGCCTATCCCGCGAGATGAACCAGTAATCAACACTTTTTTGTTATGAAGGTCCATACTTTAAGTTAATTGAAGTTATAGCAGGATAGATAAAAAAAGCAACAGATATTTCTTAATTAAGCCTCTTCAAGGGCTAGTCTACGTCTATTTAAGATTGCCAACATTTCTGGATGTACAGTCCGGCTTCCCGCAATTACACCATAATAACCGGGTCTCCAGGGATCACCAAAAATATTCGTAGCAATACCGCCTGCTTCTTGAACCAAAAGTGCGCCAGCTGAAAGATCCCACGGATTGGTCCAGGATGAGACATAACCGTCCAACTTTCCAGAGCCAACCCAAGCAAGCTCCAAACCACCTGATTGAAATTCCCGAGGGAATCTTCGAGAGCTTTCTGAAATTTCTTTCATTCCTGCCCAAACAGCCTCAACCTCCAATCTTTCAGTGGCGCCCTTTCCTTTACGAACGTCTAAAAGAGGGGCGAAAGTAATAACAGATTCACTAAATGGCCTTTCTGTAACATGAATCGGTTGACCATTAAGATAAGCTCCACCACCCTCAACAGCATAATAAAGTCCATTATTTAAAAAGTCGAAAACAACGCCAATCCTGGTTCTGCCCTGTTCTACACACGCAAGTGTGTGGTTACAAACTGGTATACGCCTAGCAAAATTTGTGGTGCCGTCAATCCCATCAATCGTCCAGAAATTTTCACCCTCTACATTTTCATTCGGGGAAATATCTTCACCTAAGATTAAGGCTGAGGAATCGTATCGTTTAATTACCCACGAGGCAATTTTTTCCGCCCTTGCATCGTAAGGTGTATATTCACTTTTGTCGCCTTGAACCCAGGTTGGAAAAACTGTATCAAAAACTCTATTGAGTCTATGTCCTGCAACAAGTGCTGCTAAAATCGCGGTCTTTACTCTGGGGTCCCTTTCGACATGTGGCCATCTTTCAAAATCTAATTTTCCCTGGCCTTGTGGCCTTGGTTCTAACCGTCGTTCGATTCTCGACATACCTTCCTATAATGACTGAGGCAGTGGATTTTGTCAATGGTTCTGAAACCAATCGACAGAGCCGATTGACACTTATATACCCCTACCTTTCGCCAAAGGAGGTGGCATCTTGATTGGTATCGAACTGGGTGAGACAGAGCCGAAAGATCTCAAAGATTCTACCTGTTATTAAGTCAAGAGAAAATTGATACAGTTACAGAAAAACCGTGAAAAGTTACATTGCTCAAGACCATCCATCTGGGTCATGTAGGCCAACTGTAATACCGATCATCTTCTTCTTGCCTTTCCCCTCTTCCCCTCTCTACGGCTTCATTTATCTGATTCTCAGTTAGGCCAATCTTGGCTGCCAAACTAGTTGTTGATCCAAGGGCTACTTTATACAACCATCTTGTCCGATCATCCCCACCATCTCTAGTATAACCAAGATCCTTTAAAACTTGTAAAGTTCCATTCTTCTCTTCTTCAATACCAATTCCATTTTCTCTCGTTTCCATACTCTTCACCTCCTTTAATGTAAATTTATTTCGCACCAGGATTATACACTACCTGCCGAAGCTTCTCAACAAACGGATCTCCAACAAAACTCTTCTCAAATTAATATAATATGGCTTATCACTTTTTAACATCTCTTTGACCAGGGGGGGGATTTCCTCCTTTGTCTCCGGCCATCGGGCTTCAATGTTTCTAAAAATCTTAAGTATTCGTTTATCCTGCAACGGCCAATGAGATATGCCGTCATGAAGATAATCTTTTTCTCTTCCCGAACCGATAAGTTTTACCGGAATTTTTTCGAAATGAACATAATTTCTGATTGTCTCAAAAGGCCTCTGAAGAAGGAAGGTTGTAATTGAATAAACGATTGGAATCATTCCCTCTAAAGCTAAACCGACAGCTATCCCCATCATTGCCTGTTCTGCGGCCCCTACATTAATAAATCGTTCGGGATATTTGCTTTGAATAGGATCCCACATTTTATAGCCTAAATCTCCGGTTACAATCCAAATTTTTTTATTTTTTCGCATTTGCTGGTAAATTGTATGGGCAAGATAACCTCGTGCGCTTTGGTGTGGTATATAACCTTTCATCGTAATATTTTCTGAACTAATTTAAAGTCTTTTTCCTTCATTACATAATAGTGGGCATCTTGTCCTTTTAAAAAAGGAAATTGATCAATTTTGGTTTTTGCAAAAAGTATTAAGGGCTGATTTTTAGTTTTAGTTCTCAAAGCTTTCACTAAACTTTTTAAGTTATGGCCATCGGTCTCTAATACTTTGCATCCGAAAGCTTTAAGTCTTTTTAGGAGTACTTTTAAATTGATTTGACTATATGCTCCCCAACTATTAGCATTAAGCAGTATCTTCAAATTGTTAACTTTGCTTTCGGATGCAATTCTCAAAGTCTCCCAAACACTTCCTTCTGCGCATTCTCCGTCAGAAATTGTACAGTAAACATTTTTCTTACGGTTGGCAAGCGAAATACCTAAAGCAATCGGCAAACCATGCCCCAAACTACCAGTCGAAACATCTATTCCATATTTGGGGTTTCTGTCAGGATGAACATGAAGTTTCTCTGTTTTCTTACCACTAATTAACCCGTGTTTTTCTAATATTACATAAAGTGCAATCCCCGCATGGCCATTGGAAAGTACAAATTTTTCCTCTTTTTTCTTAACAATGTAGACTGCATCAATCAAATCCACACAACTTAAGCAGGAGCCTATATGAGATAATCCTCTTTTAAAACTTATTTCCAAAATTCTTTTTCTTGTGCTTTTTTGACCAACAGTCAAAGACAAATTTTCCATAAAATTAAAAAGATACAAGTTTCGCACTTCCCTTAATA